>CACFCI010000005.1 GCA_902564785.1 uncultured Pelagibacteraceae bacterium
AATTACCATATCCAAAATATCCATAGTTGATACAAAGTAAGGCCAATTTCTCTCCATGTCAGTCATTGTTCTTTTGAACTTTTTGATTGAACCATATCTCAATGCCTCTGTTGTCCCAAGCCAGGCAGGTAACATTAATCTAATTTGTGTCCATGCAAAAACCCAGGGGATTGCTCTTAAACTTTGAATGTTGTCAATATTCTTTCTTTTGGTTGGTCTTGAACCAATCGCAAGCTTTCCAAGTGATTTATGAGGTGTAACCGTTTTGAAGTAACGAATAAAATCCTCGCTTTGATTTAAATATTTTCTATATGAGGATGTTGAAATTTCTGACATTTTTTGAATTAAATCACGCCAATTTGATTTTGATCTTGGCGGTGGATTTAAAGAAGCATCCATTACAGAGCCGATATAGCTACAAAGGTTATATTCAGCTAAAGGTTTGTATCCATACTTTTGTTGAATTACCTCCCCCTGATCAGTAATTCTTATCTTGCCATTAACTGTTCCTGAAGGTTGTGATTTTAAAGTAGCCTGAATAGGCCCACCTCCTCTTCCTGGAGATCCGCCTCTACCATGGAAGAAAACAAGATCTATTTTATATTTTTTAGCTAAACTTCTAAGCTCTTCTTGAAGTTTATATTGATGCCAACTCGCAGATAATTTTCCAGCATCTTTACTGGAATCAGAATATCCAATCATTACTTCCTGCTTTGAATTAATCATTTTTCTGTACCATGAAAGTTTGAATAAATTTGTCATTACACCATTAGCATTTTTTAAATCATCCAAAGTTTCAAAAAGTGGCACAACTCTTAATAAATTTTTGTTTTGTGCCTGCATTTGTAAAAAATAAACAGATAAAATATCAGATGCTGTTGAGGTCATTGATATTACATATGCACCTAAGCACTCAATTGGTGTTTTCGCTATCTGTTTGAAAGTATTCCAAACTTCTTTATTTTCTTTATCTTTTATTTTTATTTTATCTACAAAAAATTTTTTCTCTTTTATAGATTTATTTAATAATTTTACTTTTTCTATTTCAGTTAAAGAAGAATATTTTATATTTTTTTTCTTTTTAAAAATTTCGTTTAAAAGTTTTTCATGTCTATTTGCTTCTTGTCTTATATCTAATCTTGCTAAATTAATTCCAAAGCACCTCACTCTTCTCATTAAATCTAATAGGTCTGCGTTTGCAATATACTCTCCACGGTTTGCTTTTAATGATTTTCTTACTTCTCTTAATGGAAGAGTTATCTCATTTTTATTTTGAATTAATTTTTTTTCATCTAAATTTGTATTGTTATTTAAATGATTTTCAATTAATTGGTGTGTTAGTCTTACCTTGTCCCTAATTGGTCTCAAATAAACTCTATAAGGTTCATAGCTGTTTCCGGTTGCTCTTTTAATTGTTGAAGAACATTCTTCCATTGATAAATCTTGTATCAATTTAGTAAGTTCTTTCTCATATAATTTTGCAGCTTGCCATCTGGAAAATAATATTACTTTCTTTGTAACTTCAGCTGTTACATTGGGATTTCCATCTCTGTCTCCCCCCATCCATGATCCAAATTGAATTGGATTAAAATCGCGCGGCAAATCTTTCTTAAGATTTTTTCTGAAGATGTCGTTAAGTCTTTTGTAAACTTTAGGAATGGTGTCCCATAGACTATCCTCAATAACGGCTAAACCCCATCTCGCTTCGTCTAATGGAGATGGTTTAGTCCTTTTTAGTTCATCAGTTTTCCATATTATTGCAATTTCCGAGTAAAGCTTTCTATCTAATTCAATTTTCTTTGATGGATATTTTTTATATAGATGTCTTTGCTCCATAATTTCAATTAAATTGGCATATTTTTGGATTAAAGTTCTCCTTTTTACTTCAGTAGGATGAGCAGTAAGTACAATGCCTATATCAAGTTTTGTAGCTTGTTCATAAATTTTTTTATCCGGAATTTTTTTATTTTTAAATAAACTTTCTATTATATCTTCAATGAAAAGATTTTGACTTTTACTTTTAAAATATGGATTTTCAAATTCATTTAACTTTCTAGATGCATCTAATGACTCAGCTAAATTCATTAAATTTAAAATATGAGAAAAAGCTCTAGTTAATTTAAACGTATTTTTAGGAGATATTTTTTTTACTTCTTTCGAAATTTTTGAAAAAATTCTACTTTTATTTTTATATGATAGAGTATTTTTTGATAATAATCTGAATTTTTCAACAATTTCAAAAAAAGCTGAACCTTCCTGATCTTTAATTACTCTTCCAAGAAAAGTTCCTAATAATCTAATATCTTCTCTTAAAAGCTTTGTTGGTATTCGCTCATAGTAAAGATCTCTTTTTTTCATTACTTATAATAAATTTTTTTTGTAAAACCCCTCTTGCATTTGTTTTTACACTAAAAAAGAATCCTGAATATCTAAATTTTTGCAGATCTGCTTTGCTCATCCCTTTTGTTGCTGTTGAAACATAAAGTTCTTTAGTATTTTTACCTCCAAATGCGCAATTAGTTATATTTTTTGCTGGAAACTTAATTTTGTGAATTAATTTTGCTTTTTGATTAAAAACAGAAACACAAGCGCCATGGAAATGAGCTACCCATAAATTTTTATTTTTATCTAAGGTCATTCCATCAGGCGACCCCTCTTCAGAAGATAATTTTTTAAATATTTTTTTACTAACTATTTTGTTATTTTTGTTTATTTTTATTTTATATATTGTTTTTTTTGGGCTATCCGTGTGATAAAAATTGTATTGATCAATGAATGCTGGTCCGTTGGTAATTCTATAATTTTTATCAACTTTTATTAATTTAAAATTTTTATCTAATTTATATAAAGACCCTTTTTCAATTTTTCTTTCAAGGTTGTCCATGGTGCCAAACCAAAGATTTCCAGCGGGATCTGTTTTTCCATCATTAATTCTATTTAGTTTCAAGTTTGGTTCTATCTTTATTGATTTTAAGGTTTGTTTTGATTTAAAATTTTGAATTCTTAATTCACCTTGAAGTCCTAAAATAAAAATATGATCTTTGATATGAGCAATAAAACCTATTTCTTTATTTACTTTAAAAATTTTCTTTTTTTTATTTTTAATATTGAAAGAGAAAATTTTCTTTTTTTTAATATCTACAAAATAAATTGAGTTATGTTCACTAACCCATAATGTTCCTTCACCTAAAGTACATCTTATTTTCCAAAGAGGTTTTGGTTTAGAAGTTTCTATTTTATTCATTTACCTCAAACTCCTTTATAAAGTTTTCATCAGGATTAATACCAATACCTATATTGTCTGTTATTGATGCAAAACCGTTATTGTTTTTAACTTGATCTAAAATTGAAAATTCTTCCTTTGGCAAATCTGTGATAAAAATATTTTTTTCTGTTGTATCAAACTCGAGCATTGATTTTGATGGAAATAAACCACCAGGCATATCAGGTTGAGCTGTCAACAAATGAAGGTTAACAGCAATACTAATTGCAGAACCCCATACATGATTTATTACCGGAATAAAATTTGCTTGTGCTAATGCTGCAACTTTTAAATACTCCGTAATACCCCCAAGTCCACAAACTTCTGGTTGAGCTATATCTATGCATTTGTTTGATATCAATTTATTCCAGCCATATTTGGTAAATTCAGCTTCCCCTCCTGCAATACTAGTAGAGATTTTTTGTTTTAATTCCCTGTAACCATCATAATCTTCAGGAGCAACAGGTTCTTCAAACCAATAAATATCAAGTTCGTCTAAACCTTTTCCGACATAAAGAGCATCTTTCAAATTATAAGCATGATTTGCATCAACCATTAATTTAAATTCGCTTCCAACAGAGTCTCTTACAGCTTGGACCAACTTTAAATCTTCTTTTGGACCTAATCCAACTTTCATTTTCATGGCTTTAAAATTTTTTAATTTTATTTGCTTAGACTCTTCTTTGAAAAAGGTGATTAATTCATCAATTGTTTTTTTTTGTAACATCATTCCATACCCATAAACAGGAACGTCATTATTGCATTTCCCACCAACAAGTTGATAAAGAGGAGAGTTTGTTTTCTTTCCAAGAATATCCCATAAAGCAATATCCACTCCTGATAGTGCTTGAATTGGCATGCCCTTTTGACCACTATCTCTTAAAAGATTGTATACTTTTTGCCAGATATGTTCTTTATTTAAAGGGTCTTCACCAATTACTAAAGGCTGTATAACCTTTTCAACGACAAACTTATTAGCTAAAGCTATATTTCCAGGACCAAAACATTCACCCCAACCCGTTATTCCTTCATCCGTTTGGACTTCTACTAGATGGGCTGTGCGATGTTTATAATACTGTTGTGAGTAACCAAGTTCTTTTTCTAACTCATATCTAAGTACATGACTTTTAATAGAAGTTATTTTCACAATTAATTATAAAGCAACTACCTTAGAGTTCTGCTCACCTAAATTTTCAATTGATAATTTCATAGTATCGCCTGCTTTTAAAAACTGTTGAGGTTTCATTCCCATACCAACTCCTGGAGGTGTTCCAGTTGTAATTATATCACCTGCTTGGAGAGACATATATTTGCTCAAATAAGAGACAATCACATCTACGTTAAATATCATTGTACTTGTGTTACCTGTTTGCATTCTTTTTCCATTAACATCTAAACTCATCTTTAAATTGTTAACGTCTGCAATTTCGTCTTTAGTAACAAAGTAAGGGCCAATTGGTCCATAAGTGTCATGGGATTTTCCTTTTACCCATTGACCCATTTTTTCAATTTGCCATTCTCTTTCACTTACATCATTAACCAAACAATAACCTAAAATATGATCTTGAGCTTGGCTTTCAGAAATATGTTTCGTTTCTTTTCCTATAATAATTCCAAGTTCAACTTCCCAGTCTAATTTTTTAGATCCAGAAACTATTTCAACGTCATCATTAGGTCCAACTATACAACTAGTAGCTTTCATAAAAACTATTGGTTCAGAAGGAACATCAGCTCCAGTTTCAGCAGCATGATCAGAATAATTTAATCCAATTGCAACAAATTTTCCTGGCTTAGTAATACAAGATCCTATTCGAACACTTGAAGATAATTCTGGTAAAGAAGTTAAATCAGCACTTTGTAATTTAGAAATAGTTTCAAAATTTAAATGATCAGGATTTAAATCTTTAACATGAGAACTTATATCTCTGATTTTACCATCTTTATCTAAAACAGCTGGCTTTTCGCTTCCTTTTTGTCCTACTCTTAATAATTTCATATTTATCCTTTTGTTGTTTAATTATATTGAAATTCCACCATCAACATGAATTGTACTTCCTGTTGTAAATGTTGCATCATCACTTGCTAAATATACAGCTACAGCTGCTATTTCTTCTGCTGTACCTAATCTTCCCATAGGTTGTCTTGCAATAAAATCTTTTTTTGCTTTAACAGGATCTGGGCTTTGATTAACCCTATCTTGCCAAGAAGGTGAAAATACTGTTCCTGGAGCAATTGAATTACATCTAATATTTTTTTTAACAAAATCTGCTGCAATCGCTTTTGTTAAACCAATAACCGCTCCTTTTGTTGTTCCATAAACAAATCGATTTGGAAAACCTTTAAAACTAGATGCACATGAAGATATATTAACAATACTTCCACCATTTTGTTTGATCATTAAAGGTAAAATAGCTTTGCACATAAAGTACATTGACTTTACGTTTACATTAGAAGAAAAATCCCAATCTTTTTCATCACACTCTAATATTGTTCCATGATGAACAAATCCAACGGCATTTAATAAAACATCAACTTTATCTAAAGTTTTAGTAAATTCTATAATTGCATTGTTATCTGTGGAGTCTAATTTTTGCACTTTAATTTCAGGATATTCCTTATTTAAATTAGCTAATGTTTTATCATTTAAATCAGTTGCTGTAACATGAGCACCTTCTTTTTGAAAAGCAATTGCTGTAGCTTTTCCAATGCCTTGGCCGGCTGCTGTTACAAGAATTTTTTTACCTTCTAATCTTCCACTCATTTTTTATTTATCCTTTCGATTTCATTATAAAGTGAACTATGATCAGTGTTTCCATGACCATTATCGACAAGGGTCTTATACATTTCTTTCACCAAATTTGAAATAGGTAAATGTGTATTATATGAATTTGCACACTCTAAAATGTTATTCATATCTTTTAAATGAGTAGATGTTTTACCTTTTGGACTAAAATCTTTATCGATCATTCTTTTTCCATGAGTTTGTAAAATTTTACTGTCTGCCCAACCTCCAGAAAGAGCTTTAATAAGTTTAACAGGATCAGCTCCAGCTTTTTCACATAAGGTTATCGCCTCAGCAACTGCTCCTATTGTAACTCCTACTACAATTTGGTTTGCTAACTTTGAAACTTGTCCACTGCCAATAGGTCCTACCAAAGTTGGGTTTCCCATCGCTTTTAAAATATTTTCAGAGTTATCAAAAACAATTTGCTCTCCTCCAACCATTATAGCTAAAGATGCTTCCTCAGCTCCAATTGTTCCTCCTGAAACTGGCGCATCTAAATAATTTACATTTTTTGATTTTAATTTGTTTCCATATTTTAATGCTGTCGTTGGCTTAACAGAACTCATATCAATAACAGTTAATCCAGATTTTAAATTTTCTAATAAATCTGAATTACTCATTATTGCATCCACAGCACTATCATCTGTTAACATTGTAATAATAAAATCATTACCATTAGCAACCTCACCTAAATTTTTTGATATTTCAGCACCAAATTCTTTTAAAGGTTCAGCTTTACTAATTGAACGATTAAATACTTTTAATTTAAAACCAGATTTTAATAAATTTTTAGCCATTGGAAGACCCATAAGGCCTGTTCCAATAAAGCCTATTTTCATCATGGTTTTGGTTTAAACTCGTGGAAATTTTGTGTCATCGCTTCTGGGAAGAACATAACACATGCTAATACAATTAACTGAATTACTATAAATGGAGCAAAACCTCTAAATATATCTGTTAAAGAAATATGTGGCGGTGCAACCGATTTTAAATAAAAAGCGGCGGGTCCAAATGGTGGACTTAAAAATGATACTTGCATATTTACACAAAATAAAATTCCAAACCAAATAGGATCAAAACCAAGCGCTATAACTATTGGTAAAAATACAGGCATTGCTAATAATACAATTCCAACCCAATCCATAAATGCTCCCATTATTAAAAACATTATCTGCATCATGAAAATTAAGTACATTGGTTTTAAATCATAAGCCAAAATAGTTTCTGCTACATATTTTGGGCCTCCAGCAAGAGAATAAGCTCCTGCTAGAACTGTGGCACCAAAAGTAATAGTTAAAATAGTTCCTGAAGCTTTAAAAGTTCTTGTTAATGCATCTTTAAATAAAAACCACGTAAGTTCTTTTCTTGCAAAAATTATAATTAATGTAGCAACTACTCCCATACCAGCTGCTTCCGTGATACCTGTCATTCCAGAATAAATTGAACCTAATACAATAATTACAATTCCAATTGGTGGGAGCAAACCTGGAAGATAAGACATTTTTTCTTTTAAAGTTAAAGCTGGCTCATCACTTAATGGAGCTAAATGAGGTTGTAATCTTGTCCTAATAAGAATGTAAGTAATAATTAAACCTGAGATCATTAAACCTGGAACAATTGCTTCTTGAAACAACATGGTAATAGAAGTCTCTGTTGTTAATCCATAAATAATTAAAACAATTGAAGGCGGTATCATAGTTCCTAAAGATCCTGATGCGCAAATAATACCAATCGACATATCCTGATCATATTTCAATCTCAACATCTGAGGTAATGCAATCAAACCTAATAAAACTATTTCTCCGCCAATAATTCCGCTCATCGCCGCCATGATTGTTGCCATGATGGCAGTCACAACACCTACTCCACCTCTAGTTTTTCTTAACCAAGCGTTTAAAGCATCATATAAATCTCTAGCTATATTTGAACGTTCGAGCAACGAGGCCATAAATATAAATAAAGGAACCGACAAAAAGGAATAAGTGACAACAAGCGAATAATATCTTGAAAGTAATATCCCTAATGCATGTTCACCTATGTATAAAAATACTAGTACTGCACCCATAAAACCAGACGCAAAACCCATTGGAACACCAATAGATATAAGTAATAATAATCCAACTATAAGAATTATTGAAAGTGATCCTATATCCATTTTATTTCAATTCTTTAGAAGGGTCGTACTGTTTTTCCTTAGGATTTCTCCAATCAATAATTAAATTATTTACAGATTGAACAGCAATAAGAAATACACATAGAAGTGTTAGTGGCTTCATAGTTGCAGGAATTGGTGGATCCCAATAAGTTGCAAATCTCTCCCAATTTATAAATGATCTGTATGCATCTTCCATACCCCCATAAATTACAGCTGCTGCGAAAAGAACAATAATTGAAGTACTGATTAGATCAAAAATTCTCTGTGTCGGTCTACTAACCCAGTCATACAATAATACTATTCTAATATGACTTCTTAATCTGGTTGCATATATTCCACCAACTAAATAACAAACTCCAGCAAGCCATAGACATAGTTCATTTGCCCACAAAGTTGGTTTAAACAATACATATCTCATAAAAATTTCATACATCATCACAATTACAATTATAGGAATTAAATATTTAATTGTGTGACTTAAAAATAAGGAAACTCTATCAATCCAATTTATTGGAAAATCATCTTTACTCGCAACTTTTTCATTTTGTTCTTGTAATTCCTTATCGATCATTGAGCAAAAATTTAAATACTTCGAAGGGCCTTTTCAGGCCCTCCAAAATTTTTTTATTACATTATGCCGTTAGCTTTCATATAAGCTTTGTGTATTTCAATAAGTGCAGCAGCTTCTGGAGACTTAGTCTTCCATTCTTCCCAAGCAGCAAGTGCAGCTTGTCTAAATTTAAGTCTGTCTTCTCTAGACCAGTCGTGAAGAGTAACACCCATTTCGTTTAAAGCTTTAACCGCTTCAGCATTTTTTCTCTCAACTAAGCTAGTGATAGTTCTTCCAGCAATTTCTATTGCCGCTAACATAGCACCTTGTTCATGTGCCTTTAACTTCTTCCACACTTTTGTATTACAAGCTAAGTGGTCAGCTGGCATAGAGTGAAAACCTGGGTATGTAGCATATTTGTTTTGCTCATAGTGGCCACCTGCATAGTTAGTAGCTAAAGATGAATAGTCAGCACCATCAATTAGACCAGTTTGTAAAGCAGTTGGAACTTCACCAAAGTCCATTACGATTGGCTTGGCACCTAATGCTGTAAAGATCATACTTTCCATTCCTGGAGGTGATCTAAATTTAAAGTCTTTCAATGAAGCAACATCTGGGATTGGTCTGCTAGATATTAAAGATTCGTGTCCTGGTATCCACCAACCAATTAATGTCATTCCATATTTATTGTAAAGTGCATCAACAGCTTCTTGAGCTCCTGGATAATTCAAGAATTCATATTGTTGATATGGGTTGTCGTATCCACCCATTACATCACCTGCGAATTGGAATGCTGCGTTTTTACCTGTTTGGTAACCAGCACCAGTCATGTCACAATCAATAATTCCAGTTTGTGCAGAGTTAAATACCTCAGCAGATTTACCTGTTACTGATGATGAGTAGAACATTTCTACTTTTAAGCTTCCGCCAGAAAACTTTTCTACATTTTTAGCGAATTGAGCAGCAACTTCACCATTTGGTGAACTAGCTGTAAAGTGTGTTTCAATCTTTAAAGTCTTTGCATTTGCAGAGCCAAATAAAGCAACAGAAACAATAGCTAGAGCTGCTATAGTTTTAGATATAAGTTTAAACATTATCTTCCTCTCGTTTATATTTTTTTCAAAGTTAATCATAAATGATTTTTGAGATCAATAATTTCGTTTAACTTTTATATATAGAAATTATATATATTCATTGAACAGACAACTTAAAGTTGTTCTAAACTACTTCTGAAATAAGAGGTTTTTTATTGAAAAAACAATAAATATTGTCAACAGCCATCATGCTCATAGCTAATCTTGTCTCGTGTGTTGCGCTTCCAATATGTGGTAAAACGAAACAGTTATCTAATTTTAAATATCTTTTGTCTAAATTTGGTTCATTGTTAAAAACATCTAAACCTGCTGCATAAATTTTTTTATTCTCGAGTGCTTCTATCAAAGCATCATCATCAATCGTTGATCCTCTTGAAGTGTTTATAACCACAGCATGTTTGGGTAACAAACTAATTGTTGAAGAATTAAGAATATGTTTAGTCTCAGGGGTTGCGGGTGTGTGTATGCTAACAAAATCACATTCAGGTAACATATTTTTTATATCAGAAAAATATTTTGCTCCATCCTCTAAATTCTCAGATAATTTATTTCTATTATAATAAATTATTTTCATCGCAAAAGCTTTAGCACATTTTGCAACCATTCTTCCTATGCGACCCATACCAATGATGCCTAAAGTTTTACCTGTCACAGAATTTCCAATCATAGTTTTAGGAATATCAGGTGGTGTATCTTTCCATTTATATGATCTTACCAAATTAAAACCCTCCACAGCTCTTCTTGAAGCTGCTAAAATCAATAAAATTGTAATTTCTGCAACAGACTCGTTCAGTACATTTGGTGTATTTGTTATTTTAATTTTTTTTTCTTTCGCAGACTTAATAGATATATTGTCATACCCAACTCCAACTTGAGAAATTATTTTAATTTTGTGATCTAATTTTTTGAAAAAATTATTTCCTAGATTATCCCAACCTGTAGATATCATCCCATCAAAATTATTAGCTATTTTAATAAGTTTTTCATCTTTAATAGGTATGTCGCTAAGATTTAATTGCACATCAAATTTTTTTTTTAATTTTTCTTCAGCTAAATCGGACAATTTTCTAGTAACTAATATTTTAGGCCTCATATTAGTGAGAATCTCTTGGTAAACCTTTGGTATGTGATACGTCCAAATATTTACCTCGAGAATTAATGCATGCACCATCATCCAATTGACCAACGGTATTTCTAAATATTTCCTGCCAAGGAGTTTGATTATTTGGTTTAAATACTTTTTTGTTCTTTCTTCTTTTTTTAAATTCAGCTTGAGAAATCAATAAATCAACTCTTCTTTTATTTAAGTTTATTTTTATTTTGTCATAAGTTTTAACAATGCCTAAATCTCCACCTACTGCAGATTCTGGTGAAACATGAAGTATTGATGGGCTCTCTGATGTTCCGCTCTGTCTTCCATCTCCAAGTGTTGGTAAATGTCTTATTCCTTTTTTTAATAATCTATCTGGTGGTTGCATGTTAACTACTTCAGCTGATCCTGGATAACCAACAGGTCCACAACCTCTAATAATTAATATCGAGTTTTCATCTATTTTTAACTTCTTATCATTAAGTCTTTTATGATAATCCTCAGGACCATCAAAAACTATAGCTTTACACTCAAATACATTAGGGTTTTTAGGATTTGATAAATATTGATCTTTAAATTCTTTACTGATTACTGATGTTTTCATGATAGCAGATGAAAAAAAATTACTTTTCATCACTAAAAAACCAGCTTTTTCAGTCAATGCATTCTTGAATGTTTTAATTACTTTGCTGTCCACATCAACTTTCTTTCTTAAATTTTCACCTACAGTTTTTCCTGTAACTGTCTTTATATTTGTATGAATTTTTTTGTTTTTAATTAATTCTTTCATAACAGCAGGTATTGCTCCAGCTCTATGAAAACTCTCCATTAGGTATTCCCCTGCAGGTTGGCAATTCACTAATAAAGGAATGTTGTGACCAAGTTTTTGCCAATCAGAAAGATCAAATTTAATTCCCATATGTTTTGCAATAGCACTTAGATGAGCTGTACAGTTACTAGATCCACCAATAGCACTTGCAACTACTACTGCGTTTTCAAAAGCTTTACGGGTCATAATTTTTGATGGGGTTAAATCTTCGTGAACCATTCCAACAATTCTTTTTCCTGTTTCATAAGAAGTTTGTTCTCTTTCTCTGTAAGGAGCGGGAATAACAGCACCTCCTGGTAAAGACATTCCTAATGCTTCTGCTACAGAGTTCATTGAGGAAGCTGTTCCCATTGTATTACAATGACCAGCACTTGGTGCTGAGGATGCAACCATATCCATAAATTCCTCGTATTTAATTTCTCCCTTGGCTAACATTTTTCTTGCTTCCCAAACTACCATACCTGACCCAGCTAATTTTCCTTTGTAAACACCATCTAACATTGGACCACCTGATAAAACTATTGCAGGAATATTTACCGTTGCAGCTGCCATCAAAGCAGCTGGGGTAGTTTTATCACATCCTGTTGTTAGGATAACTCCATCAATTGGGTATCCATACAAAACCTCAACTAATGACAAGTAAGAAAGATTTCTATCTAACATTGCAGTTGGTCTTTTACCAGTTTCCTGAATTGGGTGAGTGGGAAATTCCATTGGTATACCGCCCGCTCTTCTAATTCCGTCTTTTATCCTTTTGCTCAAAGACATGAAATGCCTGTTACACGGAGAAAGATCACTTCCGGATTGAGCTATTCCAATAATTGGATTACCAGATTGTAATTCTTTTCTAGTAAGACCATAATTTAAATATCTTTCCAGATATAATGCAGTCATGTCAGGGTTTTTAGGATTATTGAACCATTGTTGACTTCTGAAACTTTTTTTTCTTTTTTTAGGCATAATTAAAATAATGGTTTGTTTAGATTTATAGTTATATAATAATTTTATGAATAATCTAATAGTTTTAAATAAGAATGACAATGTGGGCGTAAGCCAATTTATTATTCCTGAAAAAACTAAAATTGAAGGTCATGAAATTAGCACTATCGATCCAATACCTTTTGGGCATAAAGTTTGTTTAAAAACAATTAAAAAAGGTGATCCAATCATTAAATATGATCAAATTATTGGTTTTGCTTTAGATGATATTAAACCTGGACAACATGTACATTCACATAATTTAGAATTTAGAGAATTCAAAAGAGATTTTAAAGTTACAGATAAAAAACACATTATTGATGAGAAAGCAGATACTTTCTTTAATGGAATTTTAAGGGATAATGGACAGGTAGCCACTAGAAATTATATTGGAATTGTAAGTACTGTAAATTGTTCAGCAACTGTAACAAAAATGATAGTTGAAAAAATTAAGTATTCTCACATTTTAAAAGATTACCCGAATATAAATGGCATAGTACCAATTACTCACTCGACAGGATGTGGAATGAATACTGAAAGTGAAGGAATGCAAATTTTTCAAAGAACTATAGATGGATTTAAAAATCATCCTAATTTTTCTCATGTTTTTGTTATAGGTTTAGGGTGTGAATGTGCGCAAGTCAGTTTATTTGATGAATCTCTAAAGAAACATAACCGAATTCATTTTCTAACAATTCAAGATGAAGGTGGAACTAAAAAAATAGTAGATAAAGTATTTTCTCAAATTAAAAACTTACTTTCTGAAGCTAACAGTGTGCAAAGAACTTCACAACCAGTGAGTCATCTAACTTTAGCTCTTCAATGTGGTGGTTCAGATGGATATTCGGGAATAACTGCAAATCCCGCATTAGGAGTTGCGGCAGATCTCCTGGTTAAAAAAGGCGGAAGTTCAATTTTATCTGAAACACCAGAGATTTATGGAGCTGAACATTTATTAATTAATAGAGCAAGGTCGCAAGAAACTGCTGATAAACTTATTAAAAGAATTGAATGGTGGAAACATTATACTTCAATAAATAATAGTTCCATGGACAACAACCCTGCACCAGGTAATAAAAAAGGTGGCCTAACAACTATATTAGAAAAATCTTTAGGTGCTGTTGCAAAAGGAGGAAACTCTATACTCCAAGATGTATTGCATTATGCTGAACCTTTAAAAAATAAAGGTTTTAATTTTATGGATTCTCCTGGTTATGATCCTGTATCTGTTACCGGTCAAGTTGCATCGGGTGCTAATGTAATTTGTTTTACTACAGGACGTGGATCTTGCTTTGGTTGCAAACCAGTTCCAAGTTTGAAACTTTCAACAAACTCAGCGATGTTTGAAAGATTGACTGAAGATATGGATATTAATTGCGGGACAATTGCTGAAGGTAAAGAAAAAGTTGAAGAAGTTGGTCAAAAAATATTTGAATTAGTTATAAATACTGCTTCAGGAAATAGATCAAAAAGTGAAATCAACGGCTACGGTGATGAGGAGTTTAATCCTTGGCAAGTTGGCGTTGTAATGTAATTAATTTTTCCTGTGCCTCAACAAACTTCTTTAATTAATGTAATTTTATTAGCTGCCGGTGGTTTTTTTATGTTTGTTTGTATGGACTCTACAGCTAAATATCTTGGAACAGTAATGCCTGTGACACAAGGTGTATGGGGAAGATTTTTCTTTCATCTTGTCTCTCTACTTATTTTTTTTCTCATTTTTAGACCAAAAGTAAATTTAAAAAAAAATTTTAAAATTCAAATAATCAGATCTGTATTGATGGTTACTGCTACATTTTTTATGTTTCATTCATTGCAGAAATTCGACATGTTGGATATTTATGTTGTTTTTTTTACAGCACCATTAATTGTTTCATTGTTATCTGCTTATTTTCTAAAAGATGTTTTGACTTATAAAGGTATAATTTTGATACTGTTAAGCTTTCTATCAATAATTTATTCGGTAGGTCCAAGCATGAAAATATTAAGTTTAGATTTAATATACCCCATGATACCTCCAATTTGTTGGGCCTTATATCAATTTTTTACGAAAGTCGTTTCTAATGACAATGAGCCATTTGCAGCAATTTTTTATACATCTATTTTAGGAGCAATTATTTTTACTATTTATATAATTTTTAATTGGGAGCCTTTAGAGAAAAATATTTACTGGTTATATTTAATATTGTTGGGTTTTGCTGGATTTGTAAGTCACTCTTTGATCGTCTACGCAATACAACTTTCTAACTTGTCATTTGTAACTAATTTTCAATACTCTCAATTAGTTTGGTCTACAATTATTAATTTTTTAATTTTTGGTGTACCTTTTGATTTTAATAAAATTGTCGGCGTTATAGGAATTATTATTTTTGGTATAATGTTCATAAGAACAGAAGGTAAAAAGAAAAGTTAAATATTGGGGTTTAAATGAAAAATATAGGTTTTATTGGTGTTGGATATATGGGCTATGGGATAGCTAAAAATATTTTAAAGCATAAAAATAAACTTTTTGTAATTGCTAACAAGAATAGAAAACCAATTGATAAAATTATCAGTGATGGAGCAGAAGAATTAAAATCATTTGAAGAATTTTCTAATAAAAATTTAGATGCGATGTTCATGTGTGTTACTAATACCCCCATTGCAAAATCTATATCAGAAAAGATTTCTAAAATTTTAGACAGTAAGACTTTAATTATTGATATCACTACTCACAATAAAACGGGCTCAATAGAAACAGAAGCAATATTCAATGCAAAAAAAATAAATTATGTCGAATGTCCTGTGATGGGTGGTCCTGTTCAAGCTGAAGAAGGTATTTTGGGAGGAATTGTTGGAGCATCAGATGAAAACTTTAAAATTGCTGAGCCATACTTTAATTTTTTCTGCAAAGAATATTTTCATTTTGGACCTGTTGGTATGGGTGCAAAATCAAAGCTTTTAAATAATTTTTTATCCCTTGGAAATGCCGCTTTAGTAAATCATTTAGCTAAGAGTGCTAAAGAAATGGGTTTAGACTTAAAAAAAGTATTTGATGTTGCAAAACTTGGTTCAGGAAACTCTGTGGCTTTAAATCGAGTTTTTGATAATCTATTAAAAGGAGATTTTACTGGCTTTAAATTTACCGCAAGTAATTCGGTAAAAGATTTAACTTATATTCAAGATTTGTTAAAAGACTTTCCTGAAGCTGAAAAAGTTGTTGAAGTAAATAAAAATTATTTTCAAAAAGCTGTTGATGATGGTTACGGTGAAAATTTTATTAGTGAATTAATCAATAAAAAATAATTTCAAAAGACACTTAAGTTACCGGGAATCTACTAAACCACTAGGTTGTATTCAATAAATATATTTGCTCAAAATTAAAATAAATTAATTGAAATTGTATAAATTATAATTACCTTTTTTTATAGAAGGAGGTTTATGTTAATACTTTCACCACCTGATACTTAGCTGAACAGCTTTATATTTCAAAAATATAACGAAAATAAATTCCTCTCGGGATTATAATGCCAAAGAGGCGATACAAGGGAGCTCTTTAGGTATACGCTTAAAGAGCGAACCCTTTTTAAAACGAATTTATAGATTTTAATATTTCTAATGGAAGTGGAGCTTCTGGGTATTTTTTTTGACACAACTTTTCATAGTTTTCACAAAAACTCATGATTGTTTTTTGAACTTCTTTTTTTCCCCTATTTGAAAGATTAAGCTCTTTAATTAATTCACTGCAATTTTTTTCTAATTCTTTTATTTGTTCTCCTGAAAAAAATTCTCCTGTTTCTATTTCCCAATAAGTGTCTTCAAGCTCATCATCTCTTAAATCATTTAATTTTTTTTGTAATAACTTGATAATCTTATCCTCAGTTTCCTTATCTCTCATAGGAGAATTCCTAAGTTTTCCAAGACATTTATCTCTTAATCCATCAATGAAATGGAAATAAGGTTTACCCTCTGAAAAATCTCTAAAATGATTTGTATTAAAATACTTATCTATAGCTTTTTCTGTTGAAATCTTTTCTTTACCCTTAATTATAGCTATTTGGACATAAACTTCTTGGCTAATATATTCTTCAATGTGATCTTTAACTTTTTTAGGTATCATCTTTAATATTAGTAACTAATGCTCTTCTCTGTAGTTAATATGACACGCCTTACAGTTGCTCCACATAAATTGTTTTAGAGTGCCTCTTATATCTTCGGCATCTTTAATAACAGATGTAAGTTTTATCATATCATTAGAAGCTTTTTGCATTAAAGCATTGAAGTCTTCTTTTTCATCCCAAATAGTTAGTAAAGCTTCAGTATTAAAACCTTCTTGAGTATTTTCAGGAAATAAATCAATTAAAACTTTATAATTTTCACTCATTTCTATCATTAATTTTTTTGCTTTTTCAAAGTCTCCTTTTGAAGAGAAAGCTTGAACCCTTTTAGCTGTACTATAGTTTTTACTAAAAAGTGCTTGTCTACTTTTAATAATATCTTCAACTGTTAACTCAGCATTACTGGATGAGACGAAAAATAGGCTTATAATTGAGAATAAAATTATTTTAATTTTTTTTTTTATATGATTAAATAAATCATGCATTTAACAAACACCTTAACAAAGTATGGCATTATATCAAAGGTGTTACATTGGCTCAGCGCAATTATTCTTTTAATACAAATTCCTTTGGGTTTTTATTTAGTTAATTTGGATTTTGGTGATCAAAGAATAACCATTGAAGATATACACGTTACGTTAGGTTTAACTGTTTTTTATATAATTATCATAAGGTTAATAAATAATATACTTAATCCAACTCCAAAATTAGATCCAAGTATTTTTAAAGGACAAAGATTTTTAGCAAAGATGAACCATGTGCTTTTATATATTGCTATTTTATCAATAACAATTTCAGGAATATTAAAAAAATTATTTAATGGGGAAACATTAACAATAATTTTTAGAGAAATCCAAATTAATGAAAATTTTGATTTAGCAGATCAGTTTTATGAAATTCATATTCTTTCAAACTATACTCTTATAGCATTAATATTAATTCATATAACTGCTGTGATTATTCACAAACTATTTTTTGGAGACAATTTACTAAAAAGAATTTTTTAATATTAATGACAAGCAATTCCAAATTTTTTCAATCTCCAGTAATTATAAGGCCAAGGAGTTAAAAAACCTATAATCAGCATTATCGGCACCACCCACCAAGTTAAAATTGCACCTCCAGTTAATACATAGTCAGTCAAGTTCATCATAATTTCCATGCTAATCATTGAAATTAAACTCATTCCACAAGCGGTTTTGAATGCATTAACAAAATTAAAATTTTGTGTCATTAAAATTATTGTTTCTAAAATAATACTTGTTATTAAGCCGTTGATTATGGCTAAAATCATTATTCCTAAAACAGGAAAAGGAATTTGAGTTAATTGAAAAAATAATATTGTTCCAAAGTCACCAATTGCACAACCCAGTACACACCAAGCTGTATTTTTTGCGCTTCTTTTCCAAGTGTGTCTACAAGACCAATGAAATGTAGAGGTATTCATTATAATTTGATATTAATGTTAAATGATTTTTAGACAAGTTTTTGATAATAAATCATCAACTTATACTTATTTAATTGCGTCGGCAAAAGGTCGCGAGGCAATCATAATCGATCCAGTAATTGAAAATATTGAAAACTATATCAAAATTCTAAATGAACTAGAATTAAATCTAGTAAAAGTAATAGATACACACATTCACGCAGATCATGTTACTGGTGCATCAAAATTGAAACAAGCCACAAATTGTTCTACTATCATGGGTGAACACACACCTGCAGATACCGTAGATATTAAATTAAAAGATGATGAAATAATAAAAATTGACCAAATAGAACTCAAAGCAATGTATACACCAGGACACACTTCAGACAGTTATAGTTTCTTAATGGATAAATATTTATTTTCAGGAGATACTCTTCTTATAAATGGAACTGGTAGAACTGATTTTCAAAATGGTAGTTCAAGAGATGCATATAATTCCATCTTTAATAGATTGTTAAAACTACCAGAGGATACCATTTTGTATCCTGGTCATGATTATAACGGTAAAAAATTTAGTACTATTGGTAATGAAAAAAAATTTAATCCTAGGTTACAAATTAATAATGCTGATGAGTATGTAGAACTTATGTCAAAGCTTAATTTAGCAAAACCAAAGTTAATTGATATTAATGTTAGTAGAAATATTAAATTAGGCGCTAATTAAATACTACAAATATTAAAAACCAATAAGAAACTAGTCCAGCTGAAATTGTTGCGATAATATTTTTAGAAAAATAACCCACAATAACAGCGACTATTGCTCCAAAAATTTTAGGATCATTCATTTCTATGAAAGCCCCGTAATCATTTATAAATATTCCTGGAAATATTATTGCTGGGAATACAGCAGAAGGAACATATTCTAATACTACTTTAATTTTATCACCTAACATATCTCTGCTAATTAAAGCGATCATAGTCATTCTGGTAAAGTAAGTTAAAATTCCAGCAAAAATAATTGAAGCCAAGGTCATTTTTTTAACCTCTGTAGTAATGAAGCTACAAATAAAGCAATTAATGGTGAAATAATGATGTAGGACTTGAATGGAGCATCAAAAAATAACAGTGAACTTAAACCACAAGTAATCATAACAATTACATGATCTAATTTTTTTAAATCCTGAACAACAATTGCTATAAATGTTAGAGGAATTGCAAATTTTAAACCAAGTTCCTCTGGAACAAATGATCCTAGAATTATCCCTGATAAAGTTGCAATCTGCCAACAAACCCACATTGTGCAACCTGTGCCAATTAAATGATAATGTAAAAATTCCTCGCCTCTATTTTTTTTGAAAAACTTATTAGACTCAGCAAAGCCCTGATCTACAACTACATACGAAATTAATAATTTTTTTATAAAAGATAATTTTTCTAAATATTCAGATAAAACTGCTCCGTATAACAAATGTCTAGAATTTATAATTCCAACAGACACAACTGCAACTAAACTAGATGCACCACCTGATAACAACTGTAAAAAAACTATTTGTGAAGCTCCTCCAAAAATTATGAAAGACATTGCATAGACTAAATATGGATCAAATCCAAGCTCAACCCCAATTGCTCCACAAATTATTCCAAATGGGATTACTGAAAGCATATGGGGAGAAATATCCAATATACCTCGAGTAAATAATTGTTTTTTGGTAAGCATTTTCTTGTTTTATTAAAAACAAACTATGTGATCAATATGAATCGGTCTTTTAATTCCAAACTTTTCGTCAGCTTCATGTTGATGTTCGTGATGGGAATGAACAAAAACTGGTATTAATAAATCGCTGTTGGTTTTTAAAGTATAGATAAAGTTTGTTCCTCTAAATTTTCGATCTACTACTTCTAGCTTTAGGTTGCTTTTATCATCGTGCTCAAGGTCTTCTGGTTGTAATAATAATTGTACATTTGAACCTTTTGGATAATGCTTAATAAAATTACCTTTAATTGTTCCAAGATCCTCATTTTCTAACGAATTTTCTCCTGTTACTTTTGCTGGAATTAATATTCCACGATTTAAAAAATTTACTACTTCGATTGAGTTTGGAAAATGATAAACATTATAAGGATCGTCAAACTGTTTAATTTGACCATCTAATATAATTGCACATTTGGTACCAAGATAAAAAGCTTCGTAAGAATCATGAGTAACTAGTATTGTTGTAATTTTTAATTTACTTAATATTTTTTTTAATCTTACTTGAATTTCTTCTTTAAAACTTTGGTCTACATTAGATAGCGGCTCATCTAAAAGTAAAAGGTCAGGCTGTGTTAATAGCGATCTTGCTACTGACGCTCTTTGCGCCTCCCCTGCACTAATTTCATGAGGATATTTTGGTAATATTTTTTCTATATCAAGAAAATCTACAATCTCTTTAAAACTAAGCTTTTTCTTTCTTTTTCCTTTATTTCTCTCAGCGCCTAATAAAATATTTTTTTCAACTGTGTAATGAGGAAATAAACTGTTGTCCTGAAAAGCTAAAGATACGTTTCTATCTTCAGGTTCTATATTTTTATCTTTAGACGATAATAATTTTCCGTTTAATTTTATTGAACCTTTATCAATTTTTTCTAAACCAGCTATAGTTCTAAGTATTGTGGTTTTTCCAATTCCTGAAGGACCAAGAATACACAAAGTCTCTCCTTCATTTTCAATCGCAAAAGATGCATTCTTGACTTTAATCTTTCCACCTATAGTGAAATCAACATTTTTAATCTCTAAATAACTATCGCTCATTTTCCCTCAGTATATATTTAGATGTAAGCATTATAAATAGAGTTGCAATTAAAATTAAAAATAATGAAGGAACAGCTGCGGCTTCTAATAAGTCTTCTGAAGCAGATATATAAGCTGTAGTTGCAAATGTTTCAAAATTAAAAGGTCTTAAAATCAAAGTGATTGGTAGCTCTCTTATTATTTCTAAAGAAATTAGTATTCCAACAAATAAAAGAGAATTTCTTAAGAAAGGTACATGAATATTCATAAAAGTTTTCTTTTTAGAGTAACCAAGTAAATATGAACTTTCATCAACAGAAATATTTATTTTTTCATAACCAGATTTTATTCCATTAAAAGCTAAAGAATAGAATCTTACAAAATAAACTAAGACAAGTCCTAGAATAGAACCAATAAACATTTTTTTAATAGATAAAAAACCTAGTGCTTTTACAACATTGTCATCAAACCAAGCAATAAAAGTTATAAATGCCACTGCTAAAATTACTCCTGGAATTGCATAACCAGAAATAGATAAAATAGATAAAGCGTTTAAAGTTTTATTTTTAGAAACTCTATTTCCATAATTAGAAATTAAAGAAAAAATTATTAAAACTATGCTTGATAATAACACCAGGTACAAAGTGTTTAATGTTAAAGTTACTACTGGAATATCAAAAAGATTTTCAGGAAATTTTAATGTCCAATAAAGCATTTGACTTAGTGGAAATAAAAAACTTAAGAAAAAAACTACGAAGCAAATTGAGAACGCAAAAAATGCTTTAGTTCCTGATAGTTGAATTTTTTCTTTTTGTTTAAATCCACCTTTAGTATTGGCGTGATATCTTGCTTTTTTTCTAGATAAATTTTCCAAAATAAATATTGCAAAAATAAATAAAAGAAGAAAAAAAGATATCCTGTTTGAGAAGGCCAAGTCATCAAATGTAATCCAAGAATTGTAAATACCTGTTGTTAAAGTATTTATAGAAAAGAAATCAACCGCCCCAAATTCGGCTAAAGTTTCCATCGCAACTAGAGAAAGGCCTGCAACAATTGCTGGTCTAGCGGCAGGTAAAATTAAGGAATAAAAGGATTTTGCTTTTGAAAATCCTAAATTTCTACCTAAATCAATTAAATTTTGAGATTGATACTGAAATGATGCTCTTGAGAGAATATAAACATAAGCAAACAGTGAAAAAGATAGAGAAAGTACAGCCCCTATCAGACCATCAAACTTTGGAATACTTTGATTATAATTTGCCTCTCCAAACAAATTTTTCAATATCGAATATAAAGTTCCATAATTTTCAAAGAAAGCTGTCAATGAATATGCGTAAATATAAGGAGGAACAGCAAAAGATAATATAAGTGTCCATTTAAAAAAATTACTAAAAGGAAATTTATAAAAAGAAACTAAATAAGCCGTACTGGTTCCAATTAAAAAAGTTAAAACTAAAACACTAATCAGCAAAACTAGTGAATTAAAAATATATTCAAACAAAAAAGTATCTTTTAGAATTTGATAATAATTTGATGTATCCTCAAAAAAACTAGTAAATACAGTAATAATTGGTATAGCAACAAAAATTGATACCAGTAAAGAACTTAAAAACCAAAAATTAAATTTTTTTAAATACATTTTTACCCTTTTTTTCAAGTGAACATAATCAAAAGTAGGGTAAATAACTATTGAGTTATGTTCACTTTTTGAAAATTAACTTTTTAAATCAAAAACATTAATGACACGATCAATATCATCATTTCCGATCTCAGATAATTTTCTATTATTTATTTTTTTTTTAATTTTTTCACATTGTGACAAGCATGGCTCACAAGTTATCTGACCCTCTAGTGAACCATTTTTGCCTGGAGAAATGTCTAAATTAAAATTAAATAAATTCTTTCTCACTTTTTCCTTACTTCCATCCAGCAGCTGTCATTACCTCTAATGCAGCAGCTTGATTTTTTCCATAGCTTGAAACTTTAGTTGTTAAATCTTGTTTAAAATCTAATCCTAAATTATTCACTACCAATGGATTTGGAGATACCCCAGCTATCATTGGAAACTCAAAAGTATTATTTGTAAAATGTTCCTGAGCCTCTGGTGATAATAAAAAGTCAACAAGAGCAATAGCATTTACTTTATTAGGAGCCCCTTTTACTAAAGCTGCACAACTAATATTCATGTGTGTTCCTCTATCATTTTGATTAGGAAAAAATGCCTTAACTTTTTTAGCAGCCGCTTGTTGTTCTGCTCCTTTATTACCAGATAGCATTAGTGCCAAGTAATAAGTGTTTGCTACAGCAATATCAGCTTCTCCAGCTGCAACTGCCATAATTTGAGCTCTGTCGTTTCCTTTTGGTGTTCTTGCCATATTAGCAACAACTCCTTTAGACCATTCAGCAGCAGCTTTCTTTCCATTGTTCTCAATCAATGAAGCTACAAGTGATTTGTTGTAAATATTGCTTGATTTTCTAATTACTAATCTACCTTTCCATTTTGGATCAGCTAGACCTTCATATGTAAGACCTGATAATTCAGCACCACTAACTCTTTCTGGTGAATAGTAAATTATTCTTGCTCTTTTAGCTACTCCTACCCAGTGTGTAGTTCTAAAATTTTTTGGAACAGAAGATTTAATTGTTGGAGACACCAAACCACTTTGAGTCATTCCTTTAGCCTTGAAAGCTCCACATCTCCCAGCATCAGCTGTGATATAAAGATCAGCAGAAGAATCCGTGCCTTCTTCGATCATTCTTTTTTCTAATGCACTAGCTTTTCCATTAATCAGGTTTACTTTAATTCCAGTTTTGTTGGTAAATTTGCTATAAAGCTCATTATCTGCTTTGTAATGTCTTGCATTGAAGATATTTACTTCAGTTGCTATCGCAAAAGACGAGACTATTAAAGAAACAAATAAACTTATTATTGTTACTTTTTTCATTTTATCCTTTTCTTTACCCTAGTTAATTTGCGAATGAGAATTATTCTCAATGCGAATGATTATCAATCGCATATTTTGTCGCAGAATACAAGGACTATTTGATATTATTTATAAAGGAGATTTCTATTTCCAGTCGCCGATTTTACTGAATAAAAAGTTTCTAAAAGCTTGGACTCTAGCTGTGTTTTTTAATGATTGCGGGTACACAAAGTGAGCTTCTGTTATTGGTCCTTCTACTTTTGGAAGTACTTTAATTATATTACTAGTATTTGAAACTAAATATTCTGGCAATGCTGCCAAACCCACTCCAGACTCAACGCCATATAATAAACCACTAACACTATTAACCTTCATAATAGATTTTCTTTTTTTTCCATCATGCATTCCTATTTTTAAAGCCCAATCAGGATTATAAACTGGCGAAGGAGCACCTTTTCCAAATGAAATAAATTTATGTTTGTTTAAATCATTAACTGTTTTTGGCATCCCATTTTTTTCTAAGTATTTATTTGATCCATAAATATAATACTTAATATCAACTAATTTTTTCTGAATATAGTTAAGCTGTTTTGGTCTTCTCATAAAAATTCCAATATCAGCTTGACGAGTACTCAAATCTAATTCTTTATCATCAAAAACGAGTTCAATCTCAATTTCTGGATTAAGTGTCATAAATTCTTGAATTCTTGGTGTTAACCAATGTGTTCCGAAACTTCTTACAGTTGTGATTGTTAATTTTCCTGTTGGTTTGCTCTTTTGATCACCTAATGATGTTTCAACTTCTTTAAGTTTGCTAATCACCTCATGAGCTGTTTTAAAAACATATTCTCCATTTTGCGTGAGGGTTAAGCCTCTTGCATGTCTTTCAAACAACTGCACTTTTAAATCTTGTTCTAATGATTGTATTTGTCTGCTAATTGCTGATTGGCTAAGATTTAAATTAACAGTAGCATTCGTAAAGCTTCCAGCTTCAGCCACAGCATGAAAAATTTTTAATTTATCCCAATCCATTATTTATTTAAATCAACTAATACTCTTCCAGCAATTTCACCTTTTAAAATTTTTGGATAAGTTTCAACTAATTCCTCCAAGCTAACAGATAAAACTGATTTCTCAATTAAATCAAAATCAATTAATTTAGATGCTTCACCCCAAATAAATTCTCTTCTTTTTATGCTACAATTAGCGGAGTCCATTCCCCAAACTTTAATACCTCTTAACATAAACGGAAGTAAATTTGTGTTAAGCTCATTACTGTTTGCATTTCCACAAACTGCTATGATTCCATTTGATTTTGTTTGAGCTATTGCGTTTGCTAGAATTTTTCCGCCTACTGTATCAACTACTCCATCCCATAAACCTTTATCTATTGGTCTAGGATCTTTGTCAAATTCAGCCCTATTTATAATGTTTTTAGCACCTAACGATTTTAAATAGTCTGACTTAGAATCTTTTCCTGTAACTGCAGTAACGTTATAGCCTAATTTAGTTAAAGCCATAACTGCTAAACTACCAACCCCACCTGTTGCACCAGTTACTAAAACATCGTTAACTTTTTCTCCTAATAAAATACTTTCTCTTGCTTGAATAGCAAATGCACTCATTAAAGAAGTTAAACCTGCTGTTCCTAAAATCATCGCTTGTTTGCTGGTTAAACTATCGGGTTTTTTAACTAAAAAATCTCCACTTACTTTTGCAATTTGTGAAAAACCTCCAAAAAAAACTTCTCCTACTCTAAATCCGGTAAGAATTACTTCGTCACCTTCTTTAAATTTTGGATTATCGCTTCCGATAACAGTTCCAGAAAAATCAATTCCTGGAATATGAGGATATTCTTTAACTAATCTTCCTCCATTCTTTAGAATCATTCCATCTTTAAAGTTTAAATCTGAATAATGTACTTTTACAGTCACATCTCCATGTTTTAAGAAACTTTTATCTAAAGATTTTACTTCACGAGAAAAATTTTCACCTTCTTGGTTAAGGACTATTGCTTTGAATTGATCAGACACATTAATCTTTTAACGTAGTGCTGATAAATCGTAAATATCTATTTTGATAACTTAAATCCTCTTTGAATTGACCTAAGTAGTAATTAGTAACCGTAGTTGCTTGTTCTTTTTTAATACCTCTCATTGTCATACACTGATGAGTTGAATCAATTGTAACTGCAACTCCTTTTGCATCTAAAGACTCCATTAAAGTGTTTGCTATTTGCATTGTAAGTCTTTCTTGTGTTTGTAATCTTTTTGAGAACACTTCAACAACTCTCGCTAACTTACTTAAACCTACAACTCTATCTTTTGGAATATAAGCTACGTGTGCTTTTCCTATTATTGGAGCCATGTGATGTTCGCAATGACTTTGTACTGAAATATTTTTTTGAACAACCATGTCATCATAACCCTCAACATCCCCAAAGGTTTTATCTAAAACTTTGCTTGCATCCTCCTTATATCCTTTAAAATATTCTTTAAATGCTTTCATCACTCTTTTAGGAGTTTCTAATAACCCTTCTCTATTTGGATCTTCACCTATCCAAGATAAAATAGTTCTAAATGCTTGCTCTGCTTCTTTGTCAGATACTTCTTTAGAAAGTAATTCTTTATTGTCAGAGTCTTTTACTAACTTCATAGCGCTTTTTTATACAGTAAATACCTTAATTTAAAAATATTTAATATATTTAGATATGTGCTACATAATCACCCAATATGTTCAAAAAAAGAGAAAATATCTACGATATTGAAGAAGGCAATCTTCTTTCACCTAAATTTGATAATGATGGACTAATCCCTGTCATAACTATGTGCTCAAAAACAAAAGATATTTTGATGCATGGATACATGAATGTAGAAGCTCTAAAAAAGACAATTGAAACTAAAGAGGCACACTATTTTAGTAGATCGAGAAAAGCTATCTGGCACAAAGGTAAAACAAGTGGATTTACACAAAAGGTTACTGAAATAAGAATTGATGATGATCAAGACTCAATATGGTTAACAGTAGATATCGGTGATGGAGCTAGTTGTCATGTTGGTTATAGATCATGTTTTTATAGATCAATACCTATGGGGCCAATAGAAAACGGAAGAAAAGTTGAAATGGAATTTCTTGAAAAAGAAAAAAAATTTGATCCTGAAGAAGTTTATAAAGGTCAACCAAATCCAACTAAAATTTAAATGAGTGAAAAACAAAAAAATGTTCTAGGTGAAGACCTAGAAGAATGTTCAAATGATCCTTTAACAGGTTGGTTTCGTGATGGTTGTTGTAACACTGACGAGAATGATCATGGACTTCATACAGTTTGTGCTAAAGTTACTACCGAATGTTTAGAGTGGATGAAAGAAGCAGGTAACGATTTAATAACTCCACATCCTGAATTTGGGTTTCCAGGATTAAAAGATGGAGATGGATGGTGTTTGTGTGCTAGTTGGTATGCAAGGGCAGTTGAAGCTGGTAAAGGATGTCCAATATTTTTGAAAAGAACTCACGAAAACACTCTTAAATATGTGCCTATTGAAACTTTAAAAAAGTTTGCAATAGATTTATCTTAAGTTACATATTTCCATATCTAGGACCACCGCTACCCTCTGGTGTAACCCAAGTTATATTTTGAGAAGGTTCTTTAATATCACATGTTTTACAATGGATACAATTTTGAGAATTAATTACAAATTTATGTATATCATTTTCTTTTTGAACTTCATACACACCTGCAGGACAATATCTTTGAGCAGGTTCATCAAATTTTTCTAAAGTATAATTAATTGGCAAATTAGGATCTTTAAGTTTTAGATGAACTGGTTGATTGTCAGCATGATTGGTTCCTGTTAGATAAACAGAGCTTGTTTTATCAAAAGTTATTACATTATCATATTTTGGATATTCTATTTTTGGCATTTGATTTGCAGGTTTTAATGTTTCATGATCAGCATGTTTATGTTTAAGTGTAAAAGGAAGTTTTCCTCTAAATAAAATTTGATCTATCCCTGTAAAAATAATTCCTAAAATTAGTCCCCAACTAAAACTGGGTTTTACATTCCGAGCTTCATAAAGCTCTTTATGTAACCAGCTATTTTTAAATTTATCTTCATAAATAGATAAATCTTTGTTTTCTTTTAAGTGTTCATCAATAGTTTCGGCTGCAATGATCCCACTTTTCATCGCTGTATGAGAACCTTTGATTTTTGGCATGTTTAAAGTTCCAGCATCACAACCAACCAACAAAGCTCCAGGCATGAACATTTTTGGCAAACTTTGAAATCCACCTTCAATTAAAGCTCTTGCACCGTAAGAAATCCTTTTTCCACCTTCTATTATTTTTTTTATTGCTGGATGCGTTTTAAATCTCTGAAATTCATCATAAGGTGATAAATATGGATTTTTGTAATCTAGACCAATTACATAGCCCAGAAAAACTTGTTTATTTTCTGCGTGATACATAAAACTACCACCATAAGTATTGTTATCTAATGGCCATCCAGCTGTATGCATAACTAAGCCTTCTTCGTGATTTTTATCGTCTATTTCCCAAATTTCTTTGAAACCAATTCCGTATTGTTGAGGATCTTTACCTTTGTTTAATTCAAATTTTTCGATCAATTGTTTACCTAAATGACCTCTGCACCCTTCTGCAAAAACAGTTACTTTACCTAAAAGCTCGATACCTGGTTCAAAACTATCTTTTTTATTACCATCTTTATCTATACCCATATCTTGAGTTGCAACACCTTTAACAGAGCCATCTTCGTTATATAAAATTTCACTTGCTGGAAATCCTGGAAAAATCTCTACACCTAGATTCTCAGCTTGTTCAGCAAGCCATCTACACAGATTTGCTAAACTGATAATATAATTTTTATGATTTTGTTGTACGGCAGGTAGTAGCCAAGTTGGCCAACTTAAAGATTTATTTTTTCCTAAAAATAAAAATTTTTCATTAGTTACTTTTGTTTTAATTGGAGAATTTAATTCTTTCCAATTTGGCAACAGTTCGTCTAGAGCACGAGTTTCAAATACATTTCCACTTAAAATATGAGCTCCAATCTCTGATGCTTTTTCTAATAAACAAACATTTAAATTTGGATCTAATTGTTTTAACTTTATTGCAGTTGATAATCCTGATGGTCCTCCACCTATGATTACAACATCATATTCCATCGATTCTTTAGACATACTCTAGTTTTTAACTGTAAGGATTATTTTTGTATAGTGTTTAATTTGTTCAACTCTTCCATGAACTGAGGTAGTGCCTCAAATAAATCAGCTTCAAGTCCATAATCTGCAACACTAAAAATTGGCGCTTCACCATCTTTATTAATTGCAACTATAACTTTACTTTCCTTCATTCCCGCTAAATGCTGAATAGCGCCTGAAATTCCAACAGCGATATATAGATCTGGCACTACTACTTTTCCTGTTTGCCCCACTTGATGGTCGTTACTTATATATCCAGCGTCTACTGCCGCTCTTGATGCTCCAATTGCTGCACCTAGTTTGTCAGCAATTTCTGTAATCAATTTAAAATTGTCTCCACTTTGCATTCCTCTACCACCTGATACAACAATTCTTGCTGTTCCAAGTTCAGGTCGATCAGATTTAATTTCTTCTCTTTTGATAAATTTTGTATTTGAAAACTCTTCACTAGGATCTACTTTTTCAATTGCAGCTGATCCACCTGTGCTTTCACATGGATCGAAAGAAGTGGGTCTGATTGTAACGCACTTTTTAGCATCATTGCTCTTTATTGTTGCAAATGCGTTACCAGCATAAATTGGTCTTAAAAAAGTATCTGGTGATATTACTTTAATAATGTCACTTACTTGTGATGTATCAAGATGAGCAGCAATTCGTGGCATCAAATTTTTTCCAAAGGTATTTGCCGAACAAACAATATGAGAATAATTTTCTGCGAGTTTAACAATCACTGGAGTAAAATTTTCTGCTGTGAAGTTTTCATAGTGAGCTCCTTCTACACTCAATACCTTTTTAACTACTGGAAGTTCAGATAATTGTTTTGCAGCATCTGCAGAGTTTTGACCAATAATCACAGCATGAACATCTGAATCAATTTGAGATGCTGCTGTAGCTGCATTAAGAGTAAATGGTCTTAACTCTTTATTATTGTGTTCTGCTATAAGTAAAACTGCCATTAAATTACCTTCGCCTCATTTTTTAATTTTTGAACTAATTCTGCAACATTTGCTACTTTTATGCCTGCTTTTCTTTTTGGAGGTTCCTCTACCTTTAATTGCTCTAATCTTGGTGATACATTTACGCCTAAATCAGAAGCTGCAATTTCTTCTATAGGTTTTTTCTTAGCCTTCATTATATTTGGTAGTGATGCATATCTTGGTTCATTCAGCCTAAGATCACAAGTTACAATAGCTGGAACATTAATTTCGATTGTTTCAAGACCTTCGTCTATTTCTCTAGTTACTTCTAATTTATTATCTTTAACATCAATCTTTGAGGCAAATGTTGCTTGCGGCCAATTTAATAAAGCACTCAACATTTGGCCTGTTTGATTACAATCATCGTCTATTGCTTGTTTGCCCATAAATACTAAATCTGGTTTTTCTTTATCTACTATTTTTTGTAAAATTTTTGAAACAGCGAGTGGTTCTAAAATTCCATCGACTTTCACATGAATGCCTCTGTCCGCACCAACCGCTAAAGCTTTCCTAACAGTTTCTTGAGCTTTTTCTTCACCGACAGTTACTGCAACTACTTCTGTAGCTTTGCCTGCCTCTTTAATTTTTACAGCCTCTTCTATTGCATTATCATCTGGAGGATTGGTTGACATTTTAACATTGTCAGTAACTACACCAGTTCCATCTTCTTTAACTCTGATTTGAACGTTGTAATCAATAACTCTTTTTACAGCTACTAAAATTTTCATTAAGCTCTTAATAAATTATTTTCTGAATCATATGGACTCTCATCTAAGACAGTAGCGTCGTACATTTCACCCAATATATCAACTTGTAATTTGTCGCCCACATTTGAACAATCTGGCTTAACCATTGCAAGAGCTATTGATTTATCTAATCTAAAACCAAATTCACCTCCGGTTGCTCTTCCAACAACTTTTCCGTCTTTAAAAATTGGATTATTTCCAAGCACATCTGCATCTTTAGTATTATGAACCTCTAAAGTGACCAATTTATTATCAAAACCTTTTTCTCTCCATTTGTTAAGTGCTTCTAACCCAATAAAGTTTCCTTTATTTGGATGAACAAATCTATCAAGACCAGACTCATATGGTGAGTATTCAATTGATAATTCTGTACCAACTAGTTTATAAGATTTTTCTACTCTTAAACTATTCATTGCTCTAATCCCGAAAGGTTTAATTCCTAAATCTTTTCCCGCTTCCATTAACTTATCAAAAATATGGTTTTGATATTCAATTGGATGATGAAGTTCCCAACCAAGTTCACCCACAAAGTTTACTCTCATTGCATTTACTGGAGCATATCCAACATTTACATTTTTAGCAGTCAACCATTTGAAATTTTCATTAGAAAAATCGTCTTTTGAAACCTTTTGTATTAATTGTCTTGCTTTTGGACCAGCTACTACCAGAACTCCTGTACTATTTGTTAGATCTTCAAATATTACAGACCCATCATCTGGCATCCATTTTTGTATCCAATCATGGTCTAATCTTAAATTTGCTCCAGCAGAAACTAGATAATAACTATTTTCCGCTTCTTTCATTATTGTAAATTCTGAATGCACTCCACCTTTAGTGTTCAAAGCATGACATAAATTTATTCTTCCAATTTTTTTAGGAAGTTTGTTTGCAACTAAATAATCTAAAAATTCCTCTGCTTTAGGTCCCCTAATTCTACATTTTGCAAACGCAGTCATATCTAAAAGACCTACGTTTTCTTTAACATTTTGACATTCTTTTTTAATAGCATCAAACCATTTCGATCTTCTAAATGACCAATCATCTTTTTGTTCCATTCCGTCTGTTGCAAAAAAATTAGGTCTTTCCCATCCAAACTTCTGACCAAACACAGCGCCCAAATTTTTCATTCGTTCATAACAAGGAGCTGTTCTTAATGGTCTTGCCGCTGGTCTTTCTTCATCTGGGTAGTGAACAATAAATACATGGCTGTATGCTTCTTCATTTTTTGCTTTCAGATAAGATTTGGTTGCATAGTTACCGTAACGTCTTGGTTCAACTCCTAACATATCAATTGTAGGTTCACCATCAACAATCCACTCAGCTAATTGCCAGCCTGCACCACCTGCTGCTGTTATTCCAAAACTATGTCCTTCATTAATCCAAAAATTTTTAAGTCCCCAAGCTGGTCCAACAATTGGATTTCCATCAGGAGTATAACAAATTGCTCCGTTATAAACTTTCTTTACTCCAACCTCTCCAAACGCAGGTACTCTATGAATTGCTCCTTCAATGTGTGGGGCTAATCTGTCTAAGTCTTCTTGAAATAATTCATATTCAGAATTTTTTGATGGCCCCTCTACATAACAAGCTGGTGCACCATCTTCATAAGGGCCTAAAATTAATCCTCCAGCTTCTTCTCTCATATACCATCTGCTATCACTATCTCTTAAGACTCCCATTTCTGGTAATCCATCTTTTTTTCTTTTTTGAATTGCAGGATGCGGTTCTGTAACAATGTATTGATGTTCAACAGGTATTACTGGAATATCTAATCCTACCATTTCACCTGTTTGTCGTGCAAAATTTCCAGAACAAGAAATGACATGTTCGCACTCTATTGTTCCCTTATCTGTTTCCACAATCCATCCATCTTTAGTTTGCCTCATTGATAGGACAGTTGTGTTTCTATAAATTTCTGCTCCTCTATTTCTTGCACCTGTTGCTAATGCTTGTGTTAAATCTGCTGGTTGAATATATCCATCTTCAGGGTGTTGTATTGCACCAACTAAATCATCTGTATGACACAATGGCCAAATTTCTTTTACTTGTTCTGGTTTCAAAAATTTAACATCTACTCCGATAGTTCGAGCGACACCTGCATACTGATGGTATTCATCCATTCTATCTTTTGTACTTGCTAAACGAATATTTGAAACAACACTAAAGCCAACATTTTTTCCAGTTTCTTCCTCTAATGTTTTGTAAAGATTAACTGCATATTTATGAAGTTGTCCAACTGAATAACTCATATTAAATAAAGGTAGTAGTCCTGCTGCGTGCCAAGTAGAACCCGAAGTTAACTCTTTTCTTTCAACTAGAACAACATCAGACCAGCCCTTTTTTGCTAAATGATAAAGAGCGCTTACCCCTACAACTCCTCCACCAACTACTACAACTTTAGTTTTTGTTTTCATTCTGCGATTCCTACTAAATTTTTAATTGTTACGAAACAAAAATGTATATATGGACAATCAAATTGAGCTTCCAAGAGGGATTGGACTGGATACCATTGTGGTTAACCAACAGTCTTTCAAAGTTCCCTCAGAGGTGTACTTTTCAACTTGCCAATTGAATTTGTGATAAATTTTGTTCTTATCGAGAATGATAACTTCAAATTGAGCCCATTTGTCACTACTTCCAAGTTCAGTTATTGTGTGGCTTAGATGGTTAATCATCATCCCATAAGAGTCGCTTTTTATCATCATCTTAAAATTGCTTAATGGTCCTGTTACTCTCTTGTTATTTGGGTGAGCAAATTTCCAAGTTTGTTCTATACCACTATCTTTATATTCAAGATCATTTTTTTGAAGCCCACTCAATTGAATTTTAATAACTTCTTTAGGGCTTATAGTGCTATTGGGGTTTAATAATTCAGCGTAAGAAAATGAAATAAAGAAAAAAAATAAAATTACAGCTTTAAAGATTATTAGCAGTTTTTCTGACATCATTTAAAAATTCTTGTCTCTTTGCATCACTAACAAATGGTACTGCAAAATATCTTCTATAGACAATGTTATATATGCCACACATATGAAATACTCCTCTTTTTAATCTTCTAATTGGTAAGTTTAAAAAAAAAGTTGTAATTGCTAATCTTGGTGAACCATATGTGCAGAATATTATAGCTTTTTTATCTCTTAAGTTTCCGATTGGATAACCGTAATTTCCAACCAACTGTTTAAATCTAAACGCCCAAGGAGGGGCTAAAACTTTATCTATCCAACCTTCAACTATTGCTGGCATCCTAAAATTCCAAATTGGAGCAATTAAAACAATTGTATCACTTTCTTCGATTCTTTTTCTATGATCTAAAACTTCTTGATCAGGTTCCTCTCCAGCAAAAACAGGATCAAATTTCTCTTTATATAAATCAACAACGTCAACTTGATTTCCATTTACTTTTGATTGTTTAACAAATTCATCTCGAATTGCTGCATTAAATGAATTGTCATTGTAGTGTCCATACACTAAGAAAATTTTTTTCATTTTATAAAATTTTTATTCAGTGGTTTTGTATTTACTATTATTAATTATAAATACAAATACAATTGGAAGAATTAAAGTTAAAAGTGTTACAACAATCAATAAAATTCCAAGTTCAGAATAATCTGCTGTGGTTTGTATTTCACCAGAAACCTTATCCTTAACCTCTCTTGTTACAGTAAATATTTGATTTAAATATTTTGTACCTAACGCACTCGCTGATAATGCTAGATTTGTAAAAGATGCAAAAACTGCAAAAAAAGTTGCTTTTAAATGAGCTGGAGCATTTTTTGCTATCCAAGCTAGTAGAGGAATCATGGATACTTGGCCAAGGGGAGACTCTAATGCAGTATTAATTAATGCAATAAACTTAGCATCAACTACTCCGCCAGTTAACGAGGCTGTCCAGTTATGAAAACCATAATACATTCCAACACTTGGTAAAAACAAAATCGCACCCGCAATACTTAAAACAACAATTATTTTTGCTATTGAATTTTTAGCCATAAACGGTCTTAATAAAACAATACCAGCTAATGTTAAAATTGATGCCAGTAGTGATAGAATTGAAAAAAACTGCTCATTAAATCCTAGTTCATCAATTTCGAACCATGTTAAACCTGGGCCAGGACCTGGCATGGCTCTAAATACAAAAATAATTACTGCTGTACCTACAATTGTTAATCTTAGTTCCTGAGGTAATTCCTTAATAAGTTTAAACATTAAAAACAAAATGATTATAACTGAGCCTATAAAAACAATTTCTTGTGCAAACGGAACTTTAAAGGAACCAATAGACAATGTGAAAATAACAAAAACTAAACTTCCTCCTAATATCCACCAATTTATTTTTGTTTTTTCGTTACCTCTTTCATCTTTAAATTCTAGACCTTTAGATTTTAAAGTTTGTATTTTTTTATGTCTTAAATAATTGGCTAAAATTACACCTAGTATAGAAACTAAAGGTATTACAAGAGCATAAATGTAGATAGTTCCGTATAAATCTATCTTATCTGCCTGCTGTAGGCTTTCCACGTCCCTAAACAAAATTACATTAACTAATGCAACAAGTACTGTGCCGCCAATAATGGCAAATCTTCCAAGTGTCTGCATTGTTGTATGCATTATTTTTATTTGATTTTTAGAATAATCATTTCCTGTTTCATCAATCAAAGGAACTGCCTCAACTGTCATAGCATCGGCTACAACGTCCTGAACCACATAACCAACTGGAGCTAAAATCACACTTATCACAAACCATGTTTCTACCGAAAATACCTGAGACATATCTTCAGTATGAATAATCAATCCATACATAATTAGTAAACTAAGAGCTATCAATGAAGCTCCAAAGTAGACCATGTAATTTTTTCTCTCCCAGATTAGATCTACTAAATGTCCTAATGGCATTTTTAATGCCCAAGGAATTCCAGCCCAAAAACCTAGGCCTGCTAAAAATGCTGCTGATAAATTTAAATAATCTTTAACAAAAAATGTACCAACAATACCTGTTAAACCAGAAATACCTGCAGCCATATAAACCATTAATGGAGGTAGATAAGTCCATTTAAATTGACGACCCAAATCTAAAAATGTGCTGTCTAAAAATTTAATTATTTTGCTCATTAGTCACTTAAAACTGGAAAAGCTTGTCTAACTTTTAAAAAATATTTTTGATATTCCATTTTAGTACATTTGTTATCAATATACTTAATATCATTTTTTTCCATCAATTCTTTTGCCTTTTCGTCTCGTATACCGAGCTGTAACCATAAAACTTTAGCACCAATTTTAACTGCATCTTCTGCAATAGCATAAACTTCTTTTGATGGTCTAAAGACATCTACAATATCAACCTGATCATTAATATCAGATATTTTAGCAAAAACTTCTTCTCCTAAAATTTTTTGACCTTCAGCTCTAGGATTGACAGGATAAACTTTAAATCCATATTTTTGCATATATTTCATAACTATAGTTGATGCCTTTGTTGGATCGTTACTAACTCCTACCATTGCAATTGATTTATATTTAGAAAGAACTTCTTTGATATCGCTCATTTATTATTTTTAATTTGTTCTTCACAAAATATTTTAGCTTCAGGAACTGTCATTGGTTTTTCTAGTTTTTGGCTACCAGCAATACACGCATCTATTGCTCTTTTTTGATTATGATCTTTAAAATTATAAATTACAAACATTCCAACAATAATAAAAAGAACTATTAAAACATTCTTTATCATTATTTATTTTTCCATTTTGGTTTTCGTTTTTCGAGGAATGCAGAAATTCCTTCTTTTGCATCCATTGCCATCATATTAAGGGTCATCATTTTACTTGTATAAGCGTAAGCTTTACTTAATGGCATTTCTAATTGTTTGTAAAAAGCTTGCTTTCCAATTTTTATTGTTAAATTAGATTTAGAAGCAATTTTATTTGCTACTTTTAACACTTCGTTGTTTAATTTGGCTTTTGAAAAATTATCATTTATCAACCCTATTTCTTTTGCATAATTTGCGTTAATAGGTTCTCCAGTTAACAACATTTTCATCATAGGTTTTCGATTTATCTTTCTACTGACAGCAACCATAGGTGTACTACAAAATAAACCAATATTTACACCAGGAGTAGCAAACAATGCGTCCTTAGTACTATATGCTAAATCACAACTTGCAACCAATTGACAGCCAGCTGCAAATGCAGCTCCATGAACTTTAGCAATTACAGGTTTTCTACCTTCAACAATTTGAAGCATTACTTTTGAACAAAGATTAAATAATTTTACATATTTATCTCTCTTTTTTAGACCTCTAACTTCTTTTAAATTATGACCTGCACTAAATCCTTTACCGGCACCCTCTAATATTATTACTTTAACTTTTTTATCAGCATCTAATTTTTTTAATGCCTTTAATAAATCTGAAAGATTTTTGAATGATAAAGAGTTATAAGTTTTTGGTTCATCAATAATAATTGATGAAACTTCGTTGTTATTTTTTTTAAATTTAATGTTACTAGTCATTTAATCAGTTAATCCATCGGATCTAGCTTGATTTCTTTCTATATGAATTGGTAAAACTTTGCCATAAATAGCTTTAGAATGTTCTGGAGTGTTTACTCTCCATGGATCTAAAACATAAGCTGGAATACACATATATCTTGATTTTTGGCCTTCAACTTTTGTTACCCTATGCAAAGTAAATCTACCTTTAAATATTTGTAAATCTCCTGGCTCTAATTTCAATTGTCTCACTCTAGTTCTATCTCCTGCTATAACTTTTTGAACTTCTTCGAAATTTTCATTTCCTGGTTCTCTAATATTTGGACAGTACTCAAATACTCCTCCCTTCTCGGGTTTTTGTATCATTAAACTAAGTGTAAATTCACAACTATCAAAATGCCATGGGAGTACTCCATCTGGTTTCATAACATTATATGCATGACATGCTAAAGGATCTGCCCATCTGTAAATAGGGGAAATACCTAAACAAGCAGATACAAATTTTAAAAGTTCTTCAGTTTCGTATAGATATTTCATTTCGGAATCTTTTGGAAAACAATCTGAATTCAAATATCCATTGTATCTATTCATAAAAGTTCTTTTTGGATGATCTTTTGGTAATGAAAGATCATCCTTTGCATACAAGTAAGCATTTATACTCTCTTTAGACATATAAACTTCGTCTAATTGTTTTTCTAACTCAGAATTCATTACCTTAAGTGATTTAGGCAAAATAAAATTTGGAATTGTTGAACAACTATGTTGATCAAGTTCTTCTTTACATTTTTTGACTATATTTTTAATTATTGGTGAATTTAAATCGTGTATTGGATATTTTTCTAAATCTACAATAGTCTTGAGTCTATCGTTCATTAATTTTTATTTTAACTTTCCCTCTTCTCTCATTTTTGCTCTTATCTTAGTTGCTGATATTTTTTGAGTTTCTTCATCCAAAACTATTTCCTCAATCTTATATCCAACTCCCCTACCATAACAAATATTTGTAATATTAGGTACTAACATAATTTTAAATTGTCCTTCAAATTCAGGATTTAATCTCTCTTCAATGTTTTTTTTTACTGTTTCAAAATCAAAAGGATTATCATCTACACCTTGTACATCTCTAATTTGAATACAAACTTGTCCAGTTTTTTTAATAATTTCTTTAAACAAAGTATAATGTCCATCGTGAAAAGGTTGCCATCTTCCTAGCATTTGTGCTGTTGGTTTTTTGTTATCCCATTGGTGTGTCATTTTTTTATCTCCTCTATTATTTTTGGTGCCCAATTTTTTGCATCCTGAGTTGTTACATGAAAATCAAAATTCTTAGGATTAACAAACATTTGATTAGTATCTTCAAATCTTCCTTTTTTGATTGTATCGACCCACACTGTATAATCTGCAGGAAACAATTTTCTTGCTTCAGGGGTTGGTGCAATAAAATCAGCAATTACATAATGACCTTCCGCTTTTATTTTTAAAGCTGCTTCAGCCATTCTTTTTGCTTGTCTTACCCTTCCTTCTTCTGAAAAATCCCAATCATTTGCAGCCTTTCTTACTTCGTCAGCATTTAATCTTTTTGCATTTAAGTGTGGTGCTATTTCATTTGCTAGAGTTGTTTTACCAGCTCCAGGCAAACCCATTACTAAAATAATTTTCATTAAATATCTTCTAACGGATGATGGGACATTAATTCAAGTCCATTTTCACCAACAAGATACTGTTGTTCAAGTTTTATACCTTCTTTACCACCAACTTTACCAATATAACTCTCAAGTGTAATAGTCATGTTCTTCTCAAAAGTTCCACCTTCTTCTCCACCATCAGTTGGATATCTTATTTGAGGCCACTCATCACACAAACCAATTCCATGAACCATACATGAATACCTATTTCCATAATATTCATCAGGTAAAATCCAAGATTTTTTTATAAATTCTTTAAAACTCATTCCTGGTTTGATTAATCTAAAATTATGATCAATTTGATTTCTAGCCATTGAATATAGTTTTTTTTGTTCATCATTAAATTTATGTCCAACTACAAAGGCCCTTGATATATCAGCACAGTATCCATAGGGACCAACCATATCTGTATCAAAAGCAACAATTTCTCCCAATTGCATAACTTTATTACTACTCTCTTGCATCCATGGATTTGTTCTTTCACCAGAAGATAAAATTCTACACTCAATCCACTCACCTCCATTTTCAATATTTGTTTTATGTAGAATTGACCATAATTCATCTTCGGTCATTCCTGGTTTTAGATATGATCTCATCTTTGAAACGCCTTTTTCTGCAACTTCTATTGCTGCTTTCATACAAATTAATTCATCAGGTGACTTTATTACTCGTGCTTGTTCTAAAATTAATTTTGCATCTACAACTTCAATACCTTCACTATTTAAAGCTGTAACAGCAGGACCATTAAGAACATCAATTGCTATTTTTTTAGATTTAAAATAATTATTTGACAAATCTTTAACTTCATTTATCCATTTTGATAATTGTAAATTTGCTTGATCTCCATTGCTAAAATAATCCCATGTGATTGCAGGTCTTATTTCGTCAATTAGATTTAAATGCTTTGATAATATTTCACAATTAAAATACTCATAAAGAATAATTGGTCCATTGACTGGAACAAAACAATATCTTGTTAAATTATGCATATTATAAACACTCATATTGACTGTATCTAAAGCATAACGAACATTCACTGGATCAAATAGAATACAAGCCTCTAAATTGTTTTTTACTAATTCTTTTCTAACCCTATCTAAACGATATGATCTTAACTTATCAAAATCAATCTCGTCTTCTCTTAATCGTTTTTTAGTAATAAAATTTTGCCTTGGTTTAATTTCAGGAGCTATTTTTCTTTTAAATTTCATAATTTTTAAATGATATATTAAAATTCATAAAAAGTATATTTCGCTAAAATTTCTTCACCTGGTTCAATATCTTTTAATGAAACTAAATAAAAATACTTTAAATTATTATTGTTTTTATCTTCCAGTGTCTCATTGATTTTCTCTTCAATATTCTGACCAAAGTCATATTTAGGGAATGTGTTTGATGATAATTTACTTACATTTGGATTTTTGGAGTGATTATAGAAACCACCAAGAGGAGTTCTAATATACATGTCTTGAAAATCATCGTCTTTCACATGTGATATCCCTATAAAAGAATTTTTCTTAATTTTGGTTTTAGAAAATAAGCCCAAACCATCAATTTTTGAGTCTTTTATGGTAAGATTTTTTGGCAACGGTCTATACATCTTTCGTAACCCTGTATAAACCTAACCAAGCATTTACATCTTTGCTAGCAATATAGTCTGATTTAAAAAACTCTATTTCTTCCCATTTATTATTTTGGTTTAAACTTATGATTTTTTTATCAAATCCATATTCTTCATGAATACCTTCGTTAATAGTAAAACAAATTAACCCACCTGGTTTTGTTATTCTTATAAACTCATCTAATGCATTTGGTTTTACATGCCCAAAAGTAAATGTTCCAACACACATAACCCCACCATAAACGTTATTCTCAACTTCTATTGGTTTATTTAAATCAACCTTGACTAATTTTTGATAAAGATCTTTTGGTACAGTATCTAATAAGGTTTGAGATAAATCGGCTCCATGAAAATTTTTAAAACTATATTTTTTAAGCTCCATTCCAACTAAACCTGTTCCACATCCAGCATCAAAAATTAATGTATCTTTATTTTTCTCATATTTGTTAAATGTTTCTGCAGTTTCTTTAGGTCCTGTATAGTTCCAATCAACCATGTCTTTATTGTATTTATCTTTGTCTCCCCACTCATCGTAGTACTTCATAACTTCATCAGTAGTTTTAAGTTTATAAATTGGAATTTTGTTTCCTACGTCTTTTTGAGCCATTAGCTTCTCATTTTTTGACCACTTGGATCATAAAGTGGTTCTTTAATTATTGAACAATTAAATAAATCTCCATTTATCTCTACTTGAATTTTATTTTCAGAATTAATGGATTTTTGATCAACAAAACTAAACGCTACACTTTTATTTACAAAATGAGCAAAACCACCTGAAGTTACATAACCAATACTTTGATCTCCATTCATAACAGCTTCATTATTTGTTACATCAATTTCGTTTGTTTCAACAATTAATGGTATGAGTTTATTTGAAGAATTTTCCTTTTGTGCACTTTCTTTACCAATAAACTCTTTATCCCAATTAATAAAAACATCTAAGCCTGTCTCTTTTGCAGTAAAATCTGGTCTATAATCTAAAGTCCAAGCTCCCCAATTTTTCTCTAACCTCATTGACATTAATGCTCTTCCACCAAATGGTTTAATATTAAATTCTTTTCCTGCTTCCATTAATTCTTCATAAAGTTTTAATTGATAGTGAGGTGCTACATAAATTTCATAACCAAGTTCACCTGTAAATGAAATTCGATTTATTATTGCTGGGACACCACCAACAAACATTCTCCTTGAGTCTCTAAATTTAAATTTTTCATTTGAAACATCATCTCTTACAATTTTTTCTAAAACTTTCCTTGAATTAGGTCCTGCAACAGACAATCCATGATACTCATCAGATCTATTGGAATAACTTAAATTAAATTTACCTAAATGACTTTCAAACCAACGTCTATGCATTGCTTGAGCAGCTCCAGATCCAAATACCATGAATTCATTTTCATCTAAACAAGCCACAGTTAAATCACCACATAACTTTCCTCTATATGACAACATTGGTGATAAAGATATTCTTCCAGGTTTTGGAAGTCTTCCAGCCATTATGTAATCTAAAAATTTTCTAGCGTCAGGACCTTTGAACTCATGTTTTGAAAAATTTGCAACTTCAATCAAGCCAACATTTTCTCTTACATTAATAACTTCTTTTGATACATAATCATGGGATCTTGATCTTTTAATAGTGGGATCTTCATGAGCATCTTCTTTATTATTTGCAAACCACAAAACATTTTCTAATCCAAAACTATCTCCCATTACAGCACCTTGATCCACAAAACGATCATATAGTGCAGTAGTTTTTTGTTTTCTTCCCTTTGGTAAAGTTTCATTTGGGAAAGTCATAATAAATCTTCGCTCATAATTTTCTGAAGATTTTATTGTTCCATATTGAGGTGATGCATAATCTCCAAAGCGAGCAACATCCATTGCCCAGACATCAATTGAAGGTTCACCATCAATAATCCATTCTGCTATACATTTACCAACACCACCACCTTGGCAAAATCCAGCCATAACACCAACCGCAACCCAATAATTCTTCATTCCTGGCACTGGACCAATAAGAGGACTTCCATCTGGACCAAAAGTAAAAGGTCCATTAACTATATTCTTAATACCTGCACGTTCTAGCGCTGGCATTCTTTCAAAACCTATTGCAAGTCTATCTTCAATATTATCTAACTTTGGCTCAAGTAACTCATGGCCAAAATTCATTGGTGTACCTTCTACTTTCCAAGGAGTTGATTTTGGCTCATAAGTTCCAAGCAACATTCCTTTACCTTCTTGTCTAAAATAAATATTTCCCTCAA
>CACFCI010000006.1 GCA_902564785.1 uncultured Pelagibacteraceae bacterium
GATTTAACAAGATTTTACTACACAAAATTAGATAAATCATTCAAGATAACTAATAAGATAAAAGGTAAAGGTTATGACCCAGTAACCACATCTGACAAAGCATTTGAAAAATTTATAAGATCTAAAATTTCAAAAAAATTTCCAAATCACCAAATTATAGGTGAGGAGTATGGTCATAAAAATACAAAAAGTGAGTTTTCATGGGTAATTGACCCAATTGATGGAACCAGATCATATGTTGTAGGCAATCCTAGTTGGAGCAATTTAATCTCGCTAAATTACAATGGAGAGCCAGTTTTAGGATTAGCAAATTTTCCTAAAATGAGAAAATATTATTTAAATGTAAACAAAAATACGGCGTATGTTTTTGAAAATAATAAAAAAAGAAAACTTAAAGTTAATAGTAAATTAAATTTTGCTAATGCAAAATTAGCTGCTGCTTTTCATAATCAATTAACTTTGAAGCAACAATCAAAAATTAAAAAATTTATTAAACGAATGCAATTTCCTTGTTTTGATGCATTGACTTATTGCCAACTAGCAGAAGGTAGACTTGAAATGGTTTCACAATGTGCAAATAAAATTTGGGATATTCATCCAATTATGCCGATAGTAAGAGCAAGTGGAGCAATAGTAACAACTTGGGGCAACAAAAACCCTGTTGTTGGAGGAAATATTATTGTTTCAAATAATAAAGCCAATCATAAAAAGATTTTAAAATTATTAAAACCATTAGCTGAATGATATCGGAAAAAGCACAAGAAATTCTAGATTTCTGGTTTAAAGAAACTCCTTCTGAGATGCGTTTCAAAAACGATGAAAAGTTTGATCAAAAAATTAAAGTTAATTTTTTAAAAGATTATGAACTTGCTTGTCAAAATGAATATGATGATTGGCAAGATAACCCTATGAGTTGTCTAGCGTTAGTTATTTTATTTGATCAATTTTCTAGAAATATGTTCAGAAATGATAAAAAATCTTTTGCTCAAGATCAAAAAACAAGATTGATTGTAAATGATGCAGTTTATTCAGGTTATTTAGAAGCTATGAACGTAAATCAAAGATTATTTATGTTACTACCATTAATTCATAGTGAGGAAATTAGTGATCATGAAATGGCTTATTACTTGTTAAATAAATATTTAAGAGAGCACGAGGGTTACAATGAAATAAAAAAATTTTGGCAAGATCATACAAAAGTAATAAGACAATTTCATAGATATCCTCATAGAAATGAAATTTTAGGAAGAGATTCTACTGAAGAAGAAATAGAATTCTTAAAAGGTCCAAATTCTTCTTGGTAAAATGAATTTAGAATTTATTTTCAAAGTTATAGATAAAGATGAGTGGCAAAAAGCCAAACAATCTGGAACTTATAGTGGGTCAGAAAAAGATCGTAAAGATGGATATATTCACTTTTCAGAAGAAGATCAGGTAAAGGAAACTTTAAATAAATATTATCCTAAAAAAGAAAATCTAGTTTTGTTAAGAGTAAATGCTTTTAAGCTTGAACATTTATTGTGGGAGCAGGCATCTAATGGAGATATGTATCCTCATTTATACTCACCTTTGGATGCTGAAACGGTTGTTAACGAATATGAGTTACCATTAAATGAGGATGGTAATCATGAGCTTCCAGAAATTTTAAAAAAGTATCAGTTTAGTCGACCAAGGTAATTAACCATTACTACACCAATTATAATTAAAATAATTCCAATACTTCCATAAATATTAGGCACTTGGTTAAATTTTAAAACAGCAAAAAGGACGACCCCAGTTACTGTTAAGCCGCTATAAGTAGAGTAGGCAAATCCAACTGGAAGTGCCAACATGGCTTTTGCAATAGAAAACATTGTAATACACATAAACAAAATACACAGAACAGAAGGAGTTAGTTTTGTAAATCCTTCGGAAATTTTAGCAAAACTATTTGAGGCAATACCAAAAATTATTCCATTAGCTAAAAATAAATATCCTAATAATGGTTTCATGATTATTCCTTTGATGCAATTTTATTAACTAAAGGTCTAATTAAAGGAGCTAAAGTAAATGCAGCAATTAAAGCAATTGGATATGCAAACATTAGAGAATATCCCCATCTAAAAAAGAAACCATCTGAAATACCTGTATTTACAGCTACAACTACACCACTCATAATAACACTCATACCTAAAGACATTAAAATCATAAACAAAGGTTGAGCATATTTTTTATTAATCATATTAATTATTACCTAACAAGTTAACCATTAAAACACCTACAATGATAAAAGCTAAACCAATTAATGAATATAAATTGGGTACTTGATTAAATCTAATTATACCCACAACAACAGTTGCTATAATTGTTAAGCCCGCAAAGGAAGCATAAGTAATTCCCATTGGAATATTTTTCATTACCAATGAAAGAGCATACATACATAACACAATTGTAACTGCGGTAATTATACTTGGAACTAGAAGGGTAAAGCCTTCCGCGCTTTTAGCAAAACTATTTGAAGTAACACCCAAAAAAACTGCAATGCCTAAAAATAAATACGAAGTTGCAAGACTCATGTCTAGACTTTAAATGAATTTAAGCAGAATATATAGAATTATTTAAGAGACAATTTTATTGCATCTTCCATTCTATCATCTCCCCAAAAGAGTTCATTTTTTACTATAAAAGATGGGCTACCAAATATTTTATTTTCACGAGCCAAGTTTGTGTTTTCTTTGTATTTTGTCTCTATATCTGAAGATTTTGCTTCAGAGATTATTTGATCTTTATCCATGTTTAATTCTGTGCAAACTTCTAAAATACTTGGTTCGATTGCTGGTTCTTTACCTTCTTGAAACCATTTTTTATAAGTAAGAATAACAAATTTTTCTCCCCAACCTTTTTCAAAACCAAGTATTGCAATTTGGTTAGCTAAATCAAATTCTGATAATGGATAGGGTACCGGTGTTTTAGCAAAAAAACCGTAACCCTCAGCTCTTCTTTCAATATCTCTCCACATGTAATTGACTTTATTCATTTTATCCTTTGGAAAAGGAATATTGTTCATCTCTTTCATGATTGCTCTTACTGAAAAAGGTTTCCAGTTGAATTTTACTTGATGTTGTTTTTCAACATCAAGTATTCTAGTTACGGATAGATAGGTATATGTGCTTCCTATCGAAAAATAAAAATCAATTTCACTCACTTATTTTGGCATAGGTGTAGCACCAGTTTCTAAACTAACAATTTTTCCATTATCGTATTTATAAACTGCCATTACCGCCTCAACATTTCCATCATCAAAAGTTACAAATGAATGATGAACACCAACATCATCATTTTCATAAACAATTCTAACTTTATCTTGATTAATGTCACCGCTCATTGCCCACTTGATAACATCTCCTTTGCTTAAAACATTTCCTGACTTATGCATTGTGAATTTAAAATCATCATGTAAAAGATCATTCATCACTGTTTCATCTTTATTTTTTATTGCAGCACTATATTTTTCTAATATAGACATATTATTCCTTTCTATTTATTCACCTGGTTTTTTGTAACTTTTTGAAACATCAGCTGCTTTTTTAAATGCACTGTTGTAATCAAATACTTCATGAACCATTAGATCCGACATCATTCCACTATTTAAAACAGTTACTTTCATGGCAAGAACACTTTCATAATCTCCTTCAACACAGAAAAGAACATCAAAACGTCCTCTTAACCATTCGTAACTTATAGCTTTTACTCCTATGCTATCACACATGGATTTCATTACCGCACCTCTATCTGCAGAAGGGTCAGCATGCATTTTTTTTAATAACTCAGGACTTGCTTTTCCAATTACATAAAATTTTGACATTATTCACCCCACATTCCATGAAACTCATATACTACTGCTGGCTTATCTCCTACAACCCATCCATCATGACCTGGTTGTATTGAATATGCATCACCAGCTTTGTAAGTTAGTTCAGTTCCATCGTTATGTTTGGCACAAACAGCACCTGAAATAATTATACCAAGATGTGTAGCTTGACAGCTATCGCCACCAACTGTTGGCTTTATATCTTTTGACCATTGCCAACCAGGTTGCAAAGTAAGCTTCATCAATCTTTGATTTCCAACTTTGACCGCTTCAATTTTAGCATTATTAAAATTATCATTTACTTCATCTGCTTTATCAAAACTTTTTACTTCTATTCCAGCCATTTTTCCTCCTCGTTACTTACAATTTAATTACTAAGTTTAGCAGAGATTAGTCAGCATGTGTAGCTTTAGTCTTCTACTATACTTTAGCTAACTCGTAAATTTCATAACCATTCATTACTTCATCAAATACAGGTTTTGAAACTGGATTTGATCCATCCATAAATGAATGAAGTGCTGCCATGTCATGAACTACAATTTTAAACATTACAGTTGATTTATCAGGTGAAACACTCGCAATTGTTTTAGTAACATCTGCAACTTTTTTTCTTTCTGTCATACCTTCATCTGACTGCATGAAACCCATAAATTTTTCAAAGGCTCCTTCTTTTAGTTTTCCTACTACTAGTATATCTTTCATTTTTTCCTCCTTTTTTTTTAATATAGAGTTTGTACTACTTTTTTAACTCTTTCTTCTCCATTAGGTATGGCTGAATTTACAAAATTATGACAGTCATTTGTTTTAGCCTCGTCATATTTAGAGCCATAGAATTTATCTACAGCTTTGTTCACGCCATCATCCCATTCCTTCTCAGGAATTCCAACTTCTAAAGCATAAGCTTTTAAAACTTTCACTGATGCCATAGATTTTTCTTTCATACTATATTCAAATGTTTCACCTGGCGGTAAGAAGTAGTTAGCCATATAGATTCCACTACATTCCCAAGCTTTATCTTTATCGCTTTTACTCATATCTGCGTATGCAGATGTTAGAAATAAAACACTGAATAAAGTTATTATTATTTTTTTCATATTATTTTCCTATTTTTTTAATTTATAAGTTCCCCTATAATAATTTGTTGCATGAATTCTACCTTCCTGAGCAGGCTTAATTTGTGTATAACCTGTAGTTCCACTGCATTCGATACCTTCATATCTACCTGTACCACTGATACATTTAAAAGTACCTTCCATTGAGTAACCTAATTTTATTTCATAATAAATTATTGCTGTGTCACCATTTATAAACATTATTTTGCAGTGACCCATTTCAAAACCTTTACCTGGAATAGTTCCTGCACCTATACAATGATGTGATGAATTATCACCAAACGAAGTACCTTCAATTGCATTAAATCCACTTAGACCTTCATATGTAAAAGTCATGATGTTACCTTTTTCATCTACAATAGCTTTAGCATCGCCAACAAAAAAACCAGCAAGACTAATTTTTCCACTATGACCATCTGCAAATGATACTGAAGACATTGACATTAATGTAAAAATTAATGTTAGTATTATTTTTTTCATAATATTCCTTTCTGAATAATTGAAACGAAGACTGTTACATTTTTATTGAGGAGTCTCTTGTGTTTATATCGCGCGACAGATATGCATTTTTAGATTGTAAAAATCGTTGAATTAATTGTTTTAATTAATTTTAATTTTTGATAACGTTTTATTATGATTGAAAAATTTAATGGAATTTTTTATTTAATTGTATTTTTAGTGCATTTTGTAATTTTTGCTGCTTATGCATATCAGACTGTTTTTGCTACAAAAAAATTTTTAGATAAATTTGGCATCGACGATACTGGTGCAGGAATGACTAGATTTTTCGGATCATTATTTATCGGAGCTGTAGCTATGGCGATATGGGTTGGTTTTATTAGACCTGATGGACTTCAAGGAACATGGGCATTTTTTAATTTAGTATTTCTACAAAACCTTTCAGCATTTTGTGTAGGTATTTATACAATTAAAATAAATAAATTAGGTCATACTCCACAAACATCTAATGAAGGAATAATTGCACCAGGTATTTTAACTTTATTGAGCGCAATACTTTGTTACGGATTAGCTGATAAAATTTATATCTAAAACCAATTAGGTACTGGTAGACCTTTTTCTTCTAGGAATTTTTTATTGAACATTTTAGTTGCGTATTTATCACTTCTATCACAAAGAATTGTTACAATAGTTTTACCAGGTCCCAATTCTTTACCCATTCTTATTGCTCCAGCGATATTGATTCCACAACTAGTACCTAGGCTTAGACCTTCATTTTGAATTAAATCATAAAGTATAGGTAATGCTTCATGATCATCAATTGAATAGGCATCATCAATCTTAGCTTCACCAAAATTAGCGGTTACTCTACTTGAACCAATTCCTTCAGTAATTGATCCACCTTCTGACTTTAGCTCGCCATTTTTTATATAATTATAAAGAGCAGAACCTTTTGGATCAGATAAATAAATTTTTATATCTTTATTCTTTTCTTTAAGAGCATTACTTACACCAGAAATAGTTCCCCCCGTCCCTGAGGAACAAACAAAGCCATCAACTTTACCCTCAGTTTGTTCCCAAATTTCTTGTCCTGTACCTTCATAATGACCTTTGGCATTTGCAGTATTGTCAAACTGGTTAGCCCAAATCACACCGTTATTGTTTGTTGGTCTTAATTCATCTGCAAGTCTAGCCGCCACTTTAACAAAATTGTTATCATCTTTGTAAGGTTTAGGTGGCACTAATCTTAATTCGGCTCCAAGATTTCTAAGTAGATCTTTTTTCTCTTGGGTTTGATTATCATTCATTACAATGATAGTTTTATAACCTAAAGAATTTCCTAAAAGGCCTAAACCAATTCCAGTGTTACCTGCTGTTCCTTCAACAACTGTTCCACCTTTAGCAATTAATTTTTTTTCTTGAGCGTCTTTAATTAAAGCAAGTGCAGCTCTATCTTTAACTGATCCTCCTGGATTTAAAAATTCTGCTTTTCCATAAACATTACATCCAGTAATTTCTGATGCTGCTCTTAATTTAATTAATGGGGTGTTTCCTATTCCTGAAATAAAATCGTTTTGTGTGTTATTCATTATCTGATTTTTTATCACTGTCAGGTGTAATTCCATAAGGTTTAAATTCACTATCAGCAATACCAACACTTCTTGCTGGAATTCCAACCATCACAGCATTTTCTGCAACGTCTTTAGTTATAACAGCATTAGCTCCAATTCTTGCACCTTTACCAACTACTACTGGACCTAATACTTGTGCACCTGAGCCAATAACCACATCCTCTTTTATAGTAGGATGTCTTTTCATATTACGTTGATCATTTGAATTTATACTTGGAGCAATTCCTCCTAGTGTAACCATATGATAAATAGTTACGTTATCACCAATTTCAGATGTTTCTCCAATCACAACTCCCATACCATGATCGATAAATAAATTTTTTCCAATTTTTGCATTTGGATGAATTTCAATACCAGTTAAGAATCTTGAAAATTGAGAAATGATTCTTGCAATCAAATGAAATTTTGCAGTACTAAAAAAATTTGCTATTCGATGAAAAAAAACTGCTTTAACTCCAGGATAAGTTAATATTAAACTTAACTTAGACCTTGCAGCAGGATCTCTATCAATTATGGATTGTAAAAAATCACTCATATTTCTTTAGTTTAGTTGCTGTTGATTAAAAAATAATATGCCTTATATAGTACTTAATTGCTCAATTTAAAGAGGTTTATATGTATAAAAATACTAATTGTTTTCATTTAGCTATTCCGTGTGGTGATCTAGAGATAGCAAAAAAGTTTTATAGTGAAACTTTAGGATGTAGATTAGATAACTCGGCACAAGAATGGGCAGATGTTGATTTTTGGGGCAATGAACTAACCCTTCATAAAAGCGAACATAAATTAGATAATGAGAGACATGACGTTGATATGGGTAATGTGTCTGTTCCTCATTTTGGAGTTCACTTATCTAGAAAAGATTTTGATGCACTTAAACAGAGACTTAAAGATAGTGGCACAAAATATTATGATGAGCCTTATCTTAGATTTAAGGGAACTAAGTACGAACAAGAGACATTTTTTGTTAAAGATCCTAACGAAAATATTTTAGAAATTAAGACATTAACCGCAAATCCAGAATAACCTAATAACTTGATGGAATACCTAGTATTAGGTTTCTTTACTGGTCTTAGTTTAATCTTAGCATTAGGTGCTCAAAATATTTTTGTAATAGAACAAGGTTTAAAAAAAAAGCATGTCTTTTTGGTTTGTTTTGTTTGCTCAATTTCAGATTTAATTTTAATATTTTTAGGGATTTTTCTTTTTCATTACTTTATCCAATATTTTAATAATACAATTGAATTAATATTTAATATTCTTTTAGTAATTTTTTTAATCCATTTTATTTATTCAAAAATTAAATTATTAAATTATAAGGTTAATATTAATAATAAGACTAAAGATTATACAAAGTTTAATGTATTTTTAAAAACTCTTGGTTTTACATACTTAAACCCTCATGTTTATTCTGACACAGTGTTTTTCTTAGGAAATTTTTCAAAAAATTTTATTTTATATCAAAAAATTTTATTTGGGGCAGGGGCTTCTATTGCATCTTTTACTTTCTTTTTTGTTATAGGGTATTTATCAAAAAATTTATCTAAATATGCTAAAAGTGATAAAGTTTGGAAAGTGATAAATATATTTATAGTAAGTTTTATGACTATTTTAACATTGTTTATTATTTCAGAAATGATTAGATAAGTAATGGCAAATATAAAGTTTAGCAGTGTACATAAATCATTTGGTATTAATAAGATAATTAAAGATTTTAATCTCCAAGGAAAAGAGGATGAATTTCTTGTTTTGGTAGGACCATCAGGATGTGGAAAATCAACTCTTCTTAGGATGATTGCAGGATTAGAAAAAATAGATGAAGGTGAAATATTTATTAATGATCAAAAAATTAATGAACTTCATCCATCAAAACGTCAAACTGCGATGGTTTTTCAATCTTATGCTCTTTATCCTCATATGAATGTTTATGAAAATATGTCTTTTGGTTTAAAAATTGAAAAAAGACCGAAGGAAGAAATCAAAACGAAAGTAATGCAGGCTGCAAAAATTCTAAAAATTGAAGAATTACTAGATAGAAAACCAAAACAATTATCTGGAGGTCAAAGACAAAGAGTAGCGATAGGAAGGGCTATTACAAGAAATCCAAAAATATTTTTATTTGATGAACCTTTATCTAACCTTGATGCAGCACTGAGAGCAGAAATGAGGGTTGAAATATCTAAATTGCACAATCAAATCAAAACAAATATGATTTATGTAACTCATGATCAAGTAGAAGCTATGACACTAGCAGACAGAATAGTTATTTTAAATCAAGGAAATATTGAACAGGTTGGTACACCAGAGGAAATTTATAATGATCCTGCAAATATTTTTGTTGCTCAATTTATTGGTACACCAAAAATGAATATTTTAGATGTGAAAGAAGAAAATATTATTTCAGAAAATACAATTAAATTATTAGGTAATGATATCCAGTTTGATAAATTAAAATTAAATAAAACTAAACATTTTGTGGGTATTAGGCCTGAGCATTTAAAAGCAAATCAAAATACTCAATTTACTTTTGATCCTGAAATAGAATTAATAGAAAACCTTGGTAATGAAAAAATTGTATATATGAAAAAAGATGAAAATCAAATAAGTGCAAAAATTCCAAGTAATATTGAAATAGGAAATTCTATAGGTTTTGATTTAAATGATATTTTTATTTTTGATGAAAATGGAAATAGGATCAAATCATAACACAACTTATAATTGACTAATTTCAATTTTTTCCCCATTTTTTAGTTACTATGTATCAATCACATATCAGATATGTGACAGTCGTATCTTTGCTAAATATAATCATTTTAATATAGTTTTGAATAAATATTTGGAGGGGAAATGAAAAATATATTAAAGATGCTCTGCGTGATAACTTTATTTATTTCAAACGTTGTTTACGCAGACATAAAGTTTTGGACTACAGAAGTTCAGCCAGCCAGAATGGCAAAACAAGAAGAAATGGCTAAAGCTTTTGAGGCTAAAACAGGAATTAAAGTAGAAGTTATTCCAGTTGAAGAAAAAGATCTAGGAACTAGAGCTACAGCTGCTGCAGCAGCAGGTGACTTACCTGATGTGATCTATCATACTTTACAATATGTATTACCATGGGCTGAAGCAGGAATATTAGATGTGGATGCTAACAATGATGTTGTTAAAGCCTTAGGTAAAGATACATTTGCAACAGGTGCACTTAATATGGCAAAAAAGGGTTCAAAAATTGCAGCTGTTCCTGTTGATGGATGGACGCAAATGGTTGTTTATAGAAAAGATCTTTTTGAAAATGCCGATTTAGCACCACCAACAAGTTATGCAAATATTGTAGCTGCAGTTGAGAAACTATCAAAACAAAATGGAATGTTTGGGTTTGTAGCTGCTACCAAGACTGATGAAAATTTCATGAGTCAGGTTTTAGAACATGTCCTTTTAGCAAATGGAGTTAATATTGTTAAAAAAGGTGGTATCAAAAAACAAGGTAAAAAATTAAAAGAAGCATTAGAGTTTTATAAAGTAATTGCTAAAGCTAGTCCTCCAGGAGAATTATACTGGAAACAGTCTAGAGCATTATACTTTGCAGGTAAAACTCCAATGATTATTTGGTCACCATTTATTATGGATGAGCTAGCTGGTTTAAGAGACTCAGCACCACCGACAATTAACAGTGACCCAACTTCACCTGAACTAGCATCTAAAACTGGTTTCATAACTAATTTTAGTGGACCTAGTAATAAAAAAGGTGCTGCATGGGCAGATGTTAGATATTTTGGTATAACAGCTGATGCAGATACAGATGAAGCTAAACAATTCATCATGTACTCAATGGACGAAGGTTACACAAGCACATTATCTATAGCTCCAGAAGGTAAATTTCCTGTAAGAAGAGGAAACTCAAGTGACCCAGAGGCTTTCACAAAAGCTTGGAGTAAACTACCTGTTGGAGTTGATAGAAAAGCTCCGTTGTCAGATCTTTATGACCCAGATGTTATTAATAACATTGTAGCTGGTTTAGATACTGCAAATAGATGGGGTGTTAAAGAAGGTGAACTATCAAGAGCATCAAAAGTCATAAATTCTCAGTTTATAAATAGAATTACTAGACTTTATATTGATGACCAAATTGATGTTGATGAAGCTGTTGATATGATTAACAAATCATTAGCTAAATTCAATTAATTTAAATTTTTTAAAAAAGCGGATAATATATATTATCCGCTTTTTTTATGAATGACACTTTAGCAAATACAGAAAAAAAAACTGCATACATATTAACATTACCTGCAGTCCTTTTAGTTTTTTCAATAATTTTATTTCCAATTTTTTCAAATATTTGGATTAGTTTTAAAGAGGTTGAATTAAAGGATATTAGAATTCCAGAACCAAGAGCAAAAAAAATTGTAAAATCAATTTCTAATGAACCTTCTAAAATAAAAATAATATATAAGTTAAGAAATAGTTCATTAATTCAAGAAATAAGAGATGTATCTTTTCAAGATAATTTCCCAAAAAATTTTGAAATTGAAAATTTAGATCAAAGATGTTCCTATAAAAAGTATAATTTAAAGTGCAAATTCGGAAATTGGCCCGCTAAATATAAGGAAAATTTTCAAGTAATATTTGCAATAAATGATGGATCAAAAATAGATAAAACATATCTCAAATCAATTAAACCAAAATTAGACGGAAAATCTGATAATATATTGCTTAATACCAACTTTACTCTCAAAAACTTTAAAAAAGTTTTGTTTGAAAATGAATTTGTAGATTTATTATTAACAACTTTTTATTACACATTTTTTGGAACTGTTGGCTCAATAGTATTTGGTATTTTAACTGCTCAAATGGTAAATCAAAAATTTTATGGAAGAACATTCATGAGAAGTGTTTTGCTTTTCCCTTATGTTGCTCCAGTTGTAGCTTTAGCTTATACTTGGGAACTTCTGCTAGATCCAAATAGTGGGACGTTAAATAGTTTATTATTAAATTACCAAATTATTGAAACTCCAATAAACCTTCTAGGACAAAAATATATTGAAATTAGTATTTTGGGTTTCGATTTTAAATTAAGGTTAGCACTTACAACAGTTATAATGTTTGAAATTTGGAGGTATTTCCCTTTAGCTTTTTTATTTATTCTTGCTAGACTTCAAGCCATTCCAAAAGAATTATACGAGGCTGCTGATGTTGATGGAGCAAGTCCTTTTCAAAAATTTTTTAATATTACACTTCCTCAAATTACTGCGGTAATTTCAATTTTATTCATGATTAGATTTATATGGAATTTTAATAAATTTGAGGATGTTTTTTTATTAACAGGAGGTGCATCAGGAACAAGAACTTTACCAATAAATGTTTATCAACAAGGTTTTGCAATATCAGACATTGGAATGGGCTCGGCTGTTTCAATAGTAATCGTCGTATTGCTTTTAATGTTTATGTTTTTTTATTTTAAACTTTTAGGAAAGAGAGTAGATGAGAACTAAAAATACCATAATATTTTCATTGATATCTACTTTTTTCTTAATTTTTTTAATTTCGATTTGGAAGATATTAGCAACGTTGCAAGGTTTGAGCATTAAAAGCTTTAACATAGAAATACTTTTTATCTTTGGGTTATTGATATCATTAGCCCACCTTGGAATAGGAGATAGAATTAAATCATTTTATAAATCAATCATTTTTTCTTTATTATTCGTTTTTTGTGACGGTTACTTGACACAAAAATTACCAATTTGGTATAATGTGGGTGTATTTTTAATATTATATTTTTTTACTAATAAAATTAGTAAGTATAGTTTTGTAGGCTTAAAAGAAGAGCACTCTACCCAAGTAATTTTATTTGACTTCCTAACTTTATTTGGAATTTTATTTTTCTCTTTTGTAATACTCTTTCCATTTTACATGATGTTGGTAACAAGTTTTAAAACACAAATAGCTTTATTAGTGAATCCTTTAGATTTTAGTATAAATTTTAGACAAGATATAAAGGATTTATTTAAATCTTATTTCGTAATTTTTAAATCTTATAAATTTGGAAAATATATTGTTACCAGCACTATTGTTTCTGTTGGCACAGTTATTATCACTCTTCTTTTTGCTATACCTGCTGCTTATGCAGTTGCAAGATTAAATTTCTTTGGAAAAACATTTTTGTCTACATCTATATTAATAATATACATGTTCCCTGCAATCGTTCTCGTTATTCCGTTGTATACAATTTTTAGTCAATTGGGTTTACGTAATTCAATAGAGGGTTTATTAATTGTGTATACAGCAACAACACTTCCAGTAGCTATTTATATGTTGCAAGGATACTTCAAAAGTATACCAAAAGAATTAGAAGAAGCTGCAATTTTAGATAAATTGAGTTGGTACGGTATAATAACAAAAATTATAATACCTCTAAGTATTCCAGCAATTTCATCAGTTGCCTTATATGTTTTTATGATCGCTTGGAATGAGTTTTTATTTTCTTTGATGTTTCTAGATAATCCTAATTCATTTACGTTATCGAGAGCTATCCAATATTTAAGTGGAGATGCAGAAACACCAAGACAATATTTAATGGCAGGATCAGTTATTGTTACATTACCAGTATTATTTATATTTGTTTATTTTGAAAAATATCTAGTTAGCGGTTTGACAGCAGGAAGCGTTAAAGGATAATGAATAAGTTTATTAAAAATGCTCAAAAAATTTTAACTGGAAATAGAAAAAGAGGATATACCTTACCGACAAATAACAAACTTTATCCAGCTCAATGGAATTGGGATTCAGCATTTATTGCGTTAGGATATTCTTATTTTAATTTAAATTTTGCATTAAAAGAAATAAAGACACTTTTAGACGGACAATGGAAAAATGGAATGGTTCCTCATATATTGTTTCATAATACAGATACAAACTATTATCCTAATCATACTGCTTGGAATTGTGGGAACAAAATTCGCTCATCCGGAATAACTCAGCCACCCGTACTTGCAAGTATTTTAAAACTAATAATGGATAAAAATAAAATTACTAAAAAACAAAAATTAGAAATTAAAAAAATAATAATTAAAATTAAAAAATCTCATGAGTGGTTTATTCAATATAGAGATCCAAATAAAACTGGTTTGGTTTCAATACTGCATCCTTGGGAAAGTGGTTATGACAACTCTTCACTTTGGGATGAACCAATGAAGAAAGTTATAACTGAAAAAAATATTCAATATAAAAGGGCTGATAACAAAGTTGTTAATCCAGAATACAGACCTCTAAATATTGATTATGATAGATATGTAACGATTAAAAATGATTTAAGAAAAAAAAAGTATAATCCAAAAAAAATATTCAGAACCGCATTGTTTAATGTAGTTGATATCGGTTTTAATTCTATATTTCTAAAAGCAAACAAAGATTTAATTATATTATTGAATAAATTTAATCTTAATAGTTCAAAAATAAAAAACTATTTAAAAATTACTGAGAGAAATATTTTAAAATTTTTTGACCAAAAAAATGGTGCTTTTTTTTCTTTTGATTTAAAACATAAAAAAAAAATATTTGTTCCATCAATAACAAATTATTTTATTTTGTTTGCTGACATTAAAAATCAAAAGATAAATAATGTTTTAATTAAAAACTTAAAAAAACATAACTTAAAGCAAAAATATTTCTTTTCTTCAATAAAACCTAATCACAAAAGTTTTGAAGAAAAACGTTATTGGAGAGGACCAGTATGGATTAATTGTAATTGGTTTATATACAAAGGTTTAAAGAATAAAGACAATAAATACTCAAAAAAAATTAAACAAAGCACTATTAATTTGGTAGAAAAAAAAGGATTTCATGAATATTACAGTTGTAAGAATGGTGAACCAATGGGGGCAAAAAATTTTTCTTGGTCGGCAGCTCTTTATTTGGATTTAAAGTTGAGTAATTACTAATTAGAAAAACCGTATTTTCTTAATCTTACATCACCTGTTCTAGCATGTGCTTCCATTCCTTCGTATCTAGAAATTCTTGCACAAGCTGCACCAACTTCTTTTGTCGATTCTTTAGTCATTCTTTGAAAACTCAAAGTTTTAATAAATTTACCAACAAATAAACCGCCTGTATATCTGCCAGCACCTTTAGTTGGTAATATATGGTTTGTGCCTGAGCATTTATCTCCATAAGCAACAGTTGTCTCTTCACCAATGAATAAAGATCCATAATTCTTCAATCTATCGTGATACCATTTTAAATTTTTAGTCTGAACTTCTAAATGTTCAGGAGCGTATTCATCGCTCACTTTAGCAATCTCTTCGTCGGTATCACAAAGAATTACTTCTCCATAATCTCTCCATGCCGCGCCTGAATTTTCTCTTGGCAAATCTGGCAAATCCTCAATTAATTCGGGAACTCTTTGCATTACATATTCAGCAACTTTTTTACTTTTAGTAAATAACCAAGCTGGTGAGTTATAACCGTGTTCAGCTTGTCCAACTAAATCATATGCAACCATTTCAGGATCCGCTGTATCATCTGCAATTACGGCAATTTCTGTAGGTCCTGCAAATAAATCTATACCAACTTTTCCAAATAAAATTCTTTTTGCTTCAGCAACAAATTGGTTTCCAGGTCCAACTAAAATATCTGCAGGAGCATTTCCAAATAAACCATTTGTCATAGCTGCTATAGCTTGTACACCCCCTAAATTCATTATTACATCAGCCCCACATAAGTCAGCTGTATAAACAATAGATGGATGGACTCCAACACCAGGTTTAGGTGAACTACAAACTAAAATGTTTTTAACACCAGCAACTTTTGCTGTTGTGACACTCATTACAGCTGAAGCAATATGAGCATATCTTCCCGCAGGAACATAACAACCTGCTGTATTTACAGGAATAAGTTTTTGTCCAGCAAACAAACCATCAGATAATTCAACTTCAAAGTCTTGACCATAATTTTTTAATTGTGCTTCAGCAAATTTTCTTACTCTTTCGTGAGAAAATTGAATATCGTCTTTAGTTTTTTGATCTAAATTTTTTTTGATTTCTTCGATTTTTTCTTTTGATACAATTACATCACCTTCATATTTATCAAACTTTTTTGAAAGTTCCTTGCAACCTTCTTCTTTACTAGTCTCAATATCTTTTAGAATATTTTCAACTATTTCTCGTGTTTTTGTGTCGTCAGTTGATGATGTTTTTGGTGATTTTTTTAAGTATGTAATTGCCATTTCTCTCCTTTAAAATTTCAGTTTATTTAAATGAATTTCTTTTGAAATTCAATGAATCATTTAATCTAAAGCTACTACCGCAGCTGCAATTGAAGCCAAACGTGCTTGAGCCTCATCAGATCTACTAGTTATTACGACTGGCACTTTTCCACCTACTACTAATCCTGCTGCACATGCGCCATTAAAATATATAAGCATTTTAACCAAAGCATTTCCTGCCTCAACACTAGGTACTAATAATACATCTGCTTCACCAGCAACTACATTTTTAATACCCTTTATTCCAGCAGATTTTTTTGAAATACTATTATCGAAAGCTAAAGGTCCAAAAACATCTGCATTTAAATTTTCTTTTATCGCCAATTTTGTAATTTCTGCAGCTTCAATTGAACTTGGTACACTTTCTAAAACTTCCTCTGTTGCTGATAAAACAGATATTTTTGGTCTTTCTATTCCTATTCTGTGGGAAAAATTTATTACATTTTTCAAGATATGCATTTTAGTTTTTACATTGGGCAATACATTTAATGCTCCATCAGTGATTATTAGAGGTTTATCATCTTTGCCAATACTCATATGCCAAATATGACTTAGTCTTGTTTTGCCCAACAAATTATATTCACGTTTTAAAACCTCTTTCATAAGAACATCTGTATGAATGTGTCCTTTGACAATTATTTTAACCTTTTCTTCACTTGCAAGTTTAGCAGCAATTTTAGCGGTATCGTTCTCTACAGGTTCATGAATAAGTTCATATTTAGATATATCCCAGCCGATATCTTCAGCACATTTTTGTATTTCAACTTCATGACCAATAAAAATAGGTTCAATTAGATTTTCATTTACTGCATCTTGAATGGATAACATTGGTAAAGGTTTTCCTGCATTTACAACAGCAACTTTAACACCTTTTTTTTTATGAGCTAAATCCAGAAGGTTATTTGGGCATATAATTTCTTTACTTGATAGCATAATATTTAATCGTTTAGAATTTTTACTTCTTGGTCATTTATACTTAAAAAGACTTCTTCTCCAACTTTAAATATGTCATTTGTTTCTCCAGAAATTACAAACAGTTTCCCAGCATTTGAATTTAATATATATTGATAGCTACTTCCCACAAATGAAGCATTATTTACAGTTGCATGAATAGAATTTTCTTTTTTATCTTTATTAATTGAAATTTTTTCAGGTCTAAGCGCTACAGAAACAGTTTTTTCAAAATCTTTATCACTTTGCGCTTTAACATTCATTTCAGCTATTTTTAAATCATAAGAGTTAGATTGTTTATTTAAGATTTCAGCTTTTACTACATTTGCATCACCTATAAAATTAGCTACAAATTTATTTTGTGGAAAATTATAAAGATCTTTTGGACTACCTTCTTGAGCGATGACTGCATTATTCATCACAATAACTTTATCAGAAATAGCTAACGCTTCTTCTTGGTCATGCGTTACATAAATAGTAGTAACTCCTAATTTTTGTTGAATTTCTCTAATATCTTCTCTTACTTGTCTTCTTAATTTTGCATCTAAGTTAGAAAGAGGTTCATCGAAAAGCAGTACTTTTGGTTCCAACACAATTGCTCTTGCAACCGCGACCCTTTGCTGCTGTCCACCAGATAGTTCTGATGGCATCCTGTTTTCATACCCCTCTAAATTTACCAATTTTAGAGTTTCTAAAGATTTTTGAATATATTCTTCCTTATTTATATTTACCATTTTTAAGCCATACGAAACATTTTCAATTACACTCATGTGTGGAAACAAAGCATAAGATTGAAATACCATTGATACATCTCTGTCAGTTGCAGGTAATAATGTTACGTCTTCATCATCTACTAATATTTTTCCACTTGTAGCTCTTTCTAGACCTGCAATAATTCTTAGTGAAGTAGTTTTTCCACAACCAGATGGACCAAGTAAAGTAGTTAAAGTTCCAGCTTCAAATTTACAGTTAACATTATCTACCGCTGTAGTTTGATTAAATTTTTTTGTTATATTTTCAAACTTTACTTCTGCTTTTTTCATTATCCTAAATTTCCTTGTAAAATTCCAGCTGCCTGATCTCTTCTTCCTAATTTACGTTTTCCTATTATTAATTGCATTAAAGTAATTGTAATCAGCATAACTACAATTAATGCAGATGAATACACTATTGCAAGGCCATAGTCATTATTTTCTAATCGTCCCAGTATGTATGAAACAGCTAAGTCATAATTTGCACTTACCAAGAAGATAACTGCACTAATTGCTGTCATGGCTCTTACAAAACTAAAAACTAAAGATGCTGTAATGGCAGGCTTAAGTAAAGGAAGAATTATATTCCTAAATGTTTGGGCACTAGAAGCGTTTAAAGTTGATGAAGCTTCATCTAAGTGTGGATCAAGCTGGTTCATAGCAGCTATTCCTGCTCTAACTCCAACAGGCATATTTCTAAATACAAATGCGATCACTAAGATTATTCCAGTTCCTGTTATTTCAAGAGGAGGAACATTAAAAGCAAAAACGTAACTTACACCGATAACACTACCAGGTATTGCAAAGCTCAACATCGTACCAAATTCAAAAGCATTTTTTCCTTTGAATTTGTGTCTTGTTAGAAGATATGCAGTTAAAATTCCTATTGCAGCAGTCGGTAAAGAGGAAATTAAAGCGATCGTAAATGTAGTATTAAAGGAGTTCCAAGCAGTTCCTGTCCATAAGAAACCTCTCTCTTTTACCCAATCAACACTAAAAGCTTCAATATAATGTCTTAACGTAAAGCTATGATCAACACCCCACATTTCTACAAATCCACCGAACATGATCATTACATAAATTATAAATGTCAATAAAGCCCACGGAAGCACGGTTGAATAAATTACCCATTTTGTTTTATTTGGAAGTTCTGGATGAACACCACTATCTCCTTTACCTGAAATTGAAATATAGGATTTTTTTCCTAACCATTGGTTTTGTAAATAAAATACTACTAGAACAACAGATAATAAAATCATAGCTAATATTGCTGCTTTAGTTTCATCGTACTGTGCGCCAACAATTGCAAAAAATATTTCAGTAGATAATACATCGTATTCTGCTCCTAGAACTAAAGGGTTACCAAAGTCTGCTAAACTTTCTATAAAACCAAGTAGAAACGCATTTGCTATACCTGGTCTCATTAATGGTAAAGTAACAGTTTTAAAAACTTGCCATTTAGAAGCTCTCAATGTTTGTGAAGCCTCTTCCATAGAAGGACTAACACTTTCAACAACTCCAATTAAAACTAAAAATGCAATAGGGGTGAAAGCAAGTGTTTGGGCAAACCATATTCCAGGTAAACCATAAATCCATCTAGAAGGTTCGATATCAAACGCCCACTCAAGAAAGGTACTTACTACACCAGTTCTTCCAAATAAAATAATTATTGCCAGACCAATTACAAATGGTGGAGTGATTATTGGTAATACAGATAATACTCTAATTGTTTTTTTAAATCTGAAACTAGTTCTTGCAACTAATAGAGCAAAAGCTAACCCCAAAATTGTTGATGAAAATGCAGTGAGTGTACCCATAGTAACGGTATTCCAAAAAACACCACAAGCATAATCACTATAAAGGCAATCCAGCCCCCAAATTCCTTTATTAAATATTTTGTCTGAAAAATTACTTATTTCATATCCACCTTCAGTACCTTTAAAAGCAACTGCAAACATTCTGAAAATTGGAAAAAATACAAAAGTTGAAACTAAAATTATAATACTACCTATACTTCCAACTATAAAATTATCCCCATTCAACCACCCACGTGCTGAAAGACCATGAGTGATATAAAATACAAATGTACAACAAGTTAAAACTGCACCTGAACCAACACCAAATTGATTTTCTACATCACCAAAAATAGATTGTAAAATTTCAAAATTCCATCCTCTTATACCAATAGAAAATCCCTGAAGAAAAAAGTAAAAAAAACCAATTAACCCTGAGTATAAGAAAATTTTAGAATATATCGGATTGTTCTGATTTAATTTAAATGTTGCTAAAGGAAAAATTAGAGGAAGTAATATTGGTAAAAGCCAATATTTTTTATTTATAAATACTTGAGGTAATACAGAACCATAATCCTCTAAAGAATATTCTAGTATCCAGTTTATTGAGAAAAACCCGTCACCTGTTACATACCATGGAAAGACTAGGAAGCCCAATCCTCCTATGAGCATCCAACAGATAACGAGTCCTCTCATTAATTCCTAAAATTATCTAGGAATTACAGATACATCGTTATCCCACTTGGATAACAGGCTTGCTCTAGTACTTTTATCTCCATAAACTTTAAAATTGTAATCAATTAAGTTAATTGTAGATAAATCTGGAGCATCAGGATCAGCTTTTGCTTTAGTATTTGATGGTACTTGCAAAGATTTTCCTGAAGTGAAAACCATAGTTTGTATTGCAGGACTTAATGCCCAATCATAAAACTTCTTAGCTTCCTTCATATTTCTTGCACCAGCAATAATACTCATTGATCCAACTTCATAACCAGTTCCTTCAGCTGGAGATACTGTTACAACAGGTAAACCTTTTTTAGTTTGTTTAACACCATCGTGTTGGAAACAAATACCAATTAAGTTTTCACCTCTTCCAGTCGCTTTAATTGGAGCAGAACCAGATTTTGTGTAAGTATTTATATTTGCATGAAGTTTTTTCATGTAATCCCAACCTTTATCTTCTCCAAAAATTTGAAGAATTGTAGCTAAAGTTGTGTAAGCAGTTCCAGATGAATTAGGATTTGCTACTTGGATTTCACCTTTATAAATAGGTTTTGTTAAGTCCATCCATGATTTTGGAGCTGGAAGACCTTTTTTAGCTAAAAGATCTTTATTGTATCCAAAACCTAATGCACCAACATAAATCCCTACAGATTTATAGTCAGCATTTTTTGCTTGGTTTTGTGCTGCAGGTAATAAATCATCAAAATGTTTTGATTTATATTTTTCTGTTAAATTTTCCTGAGCAGCTGTTAAGTGTGGATCACCAGTTCCTCCAAACCAAACGTCTCCTTTTGGATTAGACCCTTCTGCTTTAATTTTCGCAAAAGTTTCACCACTACTTGCTCTTGTCATTGCAACTTTTGTGCCTGTTTCTTTTTCATACGCTTGTTCAAGCATTTCACAAACATCAATTTCTACACTGCAATATAAAGTTAATTTTGCTGCAGAAGCTTTGTTTGTAAGACCAAACAATGTTATTGAAAAAAGAAGGACAATAGATGCTATCTTTATTAGATTTTTCATTATTTCCTCTCTCTAAAGTTATATTGTTAATAAAGTTAATATGTTTTTTATTAAATTGTTACTGTTTTATTAAAAAATTCACTTCTAGGTTTAAAATTTATTTTATTTATCAAATAGATAAAAATTATTGTATAATTTTTCCTGAGAGGCGACTTTGGAAATTGTAACTAAAATAGCGCCAATTATTTTGGCTTTTATAATGCTAGGTTTAGGTCTAGGATTAAAACTAGAAGATTTTGGCAGAGTATTAAAAACACCAAAAGATTTTATTGTAGGCTTTATTTCCCAATTAATAATCCTTCCAATTGTAGCATACATATTAATTTTAATTTTTGAAGCACCGCCAGAAATAGCAATAGGGGTTATGATAATAGCTGCAGCTCCAGGTGGAGTTACATCTAATATTATGACAAAATTTGCTGATGGAGATGTTGCATTATCAATATCTTTAACAGCTGTAATTAGTTTATTAAGTATAATTACAGTTCCTTTGATAATTTTTAAATCTGCAGATTTCCTTGGAATAACAGAAATGTCACAAAATATTTCAATGACAGGTATAGCATTAAAAATGTTTTTAGTTGTAACAGTACCTGTAATTTTAGGAATGATTATCAGAAAAGTTGCTGAAAATTTTATAGCATCTAAAGTTGGAATATTTAACAAACTTAATATTGTTTTATTTGTAATTTTCTTCTTTGCAGCGTTTTACGAAGAAAGAGAAAATTTAATTAGCTTTATAACGCAAGCTGGTCGAATTACTTTAATATTAAACGTATCTATGATGATTATTGCATACTACATCGCAAAAGCTTTTACATCAGGAGTTAAACAAATGAGATGCATTGCCTTAGAATGTGGATTACAAAATGGTACTTTAGCTATATTCGTTTCTACACAAATATTTGGCACTGATATATTATATGCAATACCAACAGCCGCTTATGCACTAATCATGTATATAACTGGATTTATATTTATTTTTATTTTAAGAAAGTCTAATTAAGTATTGATTATTCTTATTTGATTAAAAACTTTATAAATAAAATGGCTTAAGCTAAGCATATTTTTATTCACCATTCCCTTAGTTGTTACAAAAGCACTATCTTTAGCGTTGTATGTAATTAATTTTTTATCATTTATATGAAGAAATTTTTTATTAATTAAATATTTTAGTTTTCTAACAACTGTAGGTCTTGGAATACCAGTGATCTCAGAAATTGACATGGCATTAACTCCTCTTTTATCTGATCCCTGAATCTCTTTTCTATATGAATTTAAATTTGATTTTTTTGGAGTAAATTTTGGATTTTTAATTGTATTTATTAGCACAACCATGCCGATTGAAAAAATTTCTAAATCTTTTAATTCTTCTCTCCATCTTTTGATAAAAATAAACCAAAATTTATTAAATTGATACATACAGTAAGAAAAATTTTCTTTTATTGCTAATATTATTTCTTTAAGAGAATAAATTTCAGTTACTAATTTTTCTTTTTTTAAAATTTTATTAAATTCATACAAGATATTTGCAACCTCATTAAGAGTTTCGACCGCTTTAGCTGAGTAAAGGGTGTCTCGAACAACAAATATTTTCTTACCAATTCTTTTAATTACTCTTTGTTTTTCTAGTTCTAAAACTTTTCTTCTAATACTTTCTTTTGGAACACCTAGATCTTTTGAAATATCTGAAATATTAATTTTATCAATTTCGATTGATTTATCTCTATAAAATGTGTCGTAATCAATTTTTATCCCATTTTGCCTGAAATAAATAAGGCCTTGATGTATCAGATATATAATGAGGACAAACTTATCTATGTCTTTATAATGATCATAGGCTCTTACAAACCAGTTGCTTGTTAAAGTAAAATAAGAGGGTGCTAGTGCGGCAAAATTATCTTGAATTACTTTATTGATTACCTTCTCATCAATATGTTCAGATATACTTGGTATGATGCTCATATTTTTAAAAAAACCCAATATGAACAAAAGTGAAATTAGTGTCAACCCATTTTGGACAACTCTAGTATGTAAAAAATTAACTAATAATGATTAAATTTATTTTATAAAATAAATATGAGTACAGAAAGCTTAAATAGAACATCCGAGATTGTAGAGACCCCCTCTCAATATGTTGTTGCTCAAAAAAGAGTTAACGTGGATGTTCTAAAGCAAAGACTTCTAGTTGAAAAAAAGAAGGAAAAAGTTAAACGAACAATAATTTTATCATCTGTTATCGTTTCTTTGGGTGCTCTAACGATGTTAACTTATTAAGTTTTCCAAATCTTTCTTAATTATATCCGGTATAGAAATTTCTTTTTTTGAGTTATTTTTATACCGGTTGAATTTATTTTGCCCTGGGTACATTATTTCCTTAACACCTTTTATCTTAGGAAGTTTTTTTATTGTTTTAATATTATCTTTAATTCGTTGATTATAATTTTTTTGAAATAAATTTGCTTTAAAAGTTATAAATAAATGTCCAATATTTTGTGGACCTGAAAAATCATCAAATGGATCCTTAACTCTTCCCGCGTGATTTCCTCCAGTCAAAACTCCACTTAAAATATCTACCATCCAAGCAAGTCCTGAACCTCTAAAACCTGCAATTGGTAATTGAACACCCGATAAAGCTTTTTTTGCATCAGTAGTTGGTTTGCCAAATTTATCTAAAGCAACCCCTGCAGGAATTGATTGATTGTTTCTTGCTGCAACTCTAATTTTTCCTCTATTAATCATTGAAATTGATGTATCTAAAATAAATGGAATTTTTGAACCTGTAGGGGATCCAAAACAAATTGGATTTGTTCCAAACAATGTTTTTAATGCACCATGCGGAGCAACTGCTGGTGGAGCATTTGTATAAATCATTGTAATTAAATTTTTCTTTACTGCTTGTTCCGCGTAATAGCCTGATAAACCATAGTGACCACTATTTTTAACTGCTACCATTCCTATTCCAGTTTTTTGGGCATGTTTAATTGCAGTTTTAATTCCTAAATCAGCTGCAACAAAACCAATACTGTTATTTGCATCAATGTGAGAAATTGAAGTAGAAATTTTTTTAATTTTAATTTTTGGTTTTGGATTAATTACTTTTTTAGAAATTCGATCACAGTACATCTTAAGTCTTGATAAACCATGTCCATATGCACCAACTAATTCTGCATTAATTAATGCATTAGTAGAAATTAAAGCATGATCTTTACTTAGACCAAATTTTTGGAATATTTTGATGACTTGTTTTTTTAAAACTGGGGTCTTCATTTCATCCCCTTAACATTTATCCTTTGCCACGCCAAGGAATAGTTTTATCTATTATTTTTCTTAATGTAATATCAAATAAAAGACCTAGTAGACCCATAATAATTATCGTTATCCAAATAACCTCCCACTGGAAGTATTTTTTCGCAACGTTTTCAACAAAACCAATACCTGTTGTACCTGCTAGAAACTCTGCAGCAACAAGTGTTCCCCAGCACATACCAACAGCAACTCTAATTCCTGTAAGAATTTCAGGAAGTGAATTAGGGAAAATCACATATCTTAAAATTTGTTTTTTAGTAGCCCCTAAAGAGTGGGCAGCATGAATTTTTGATAATTGAGTTCCTGATGCACCAGCTCTTGCAGAAATAATCATAATCGATAAAGAGACCATAAATAATAAAAATACTTTTCCAGAGTTATCAATTCCAAGTACAGAAATAATTAAAGGTGCCCATGCAAGAGGAGGTACAGGTCTGTAAAGTTCAATTAACGGATCAAAGAAACCTTTGGCAAATCTGTTTAGACCCATAAATAATCCCAATGGAACACCAATAATAATTCCAAACACCAATCCTAAAAACACCCTCATAAAAGAGTCCCAGATATGTCCGTAAGGAACAGGAACTTTCAGTAATTTAAAGTCACCTGTTGCAACTTTTAAAACATTACTTTTAAAGTTTTCTTTTACAATTCCATCTTTTGTATGAACTGGGTATTCACCAGGCAATATATCAGCTATCCAATCTGGTAAAATGAAGCCTATCATTTTACTGACATCAACCATTTCAATCCATAAAAGAGGAACATTTTTGTATCCAACACTTGGTTTTGATAGTTCCACAAATTTATTAAATGTATCAGATGGTTTAGGCAGCCATCTACCTGAACCTTGTTCAGAACAAGTTGCTCCACTTGCTACAATTGTTCCTGATGGAAACAAAAGGATATCAATTAATCTTAATCCACCTTGTTCTTTTTTTTGTAATTCATCAAACTCTAAGATGGCTTCTTGCATTTCATTTAAAGCATTAGGAGGATAAATACTTGCAAATTCTATTCTTCTTGCAATTTTAACGATATTTTTTGCATAGTCAGATGCTATCTCCTCACTATCATCTAAACTTTTTCTATAAGCTTTAATATCATCTTTTAATTGTTTTATTGCGCTTTTGAATAACGGATTGTGATTTCTTAATTTAAAAAACTTGTCATTTATTGAACTTAGTTCTTTTGCCGCTGCATCAAATTTTAACCCTTTAATAGTCTGAGGAGCAGTTGGTATCTCAATAGTGTTTTCTATTGATCCACTTCCAGAATCTATTGTGACAATTCCCCAACCACCTTGTTCATCAATAAGTTTTTGTCTTTCAATTTTTTGAGTGTCTGTTTCAAAAGGATAATTTTCCTTTTGAAAATTAATACTGAGTTGCTTTATTTGCTCAGTCATTTCTTGAATTTTTATTTTGGTATCTATTTCTATTAATTCTTCACTAGTTAAGAATGGAATTAATTTAGAGGTTCTATCAATGTAACTTACAAGGATTGTTTTTTGTTGGTTATTTAGATCTGGAGATGCTTTTATTTCATTTGCAATTTTTACAAGATTTTTATTTTCAATTTTTATAATTGATGTACTTTTGAACTCTCTCTCTTCAATAGGAAATTGATATTTTAAACCTAATAATGATTCATTTATTTTAGCAACTTGACACAATTCGTTTGCAGATTTTGGATAAAAACCTCTTGCTATATCCCATGAATAATAAAGCCACAGCATTAATATTACACTACTACCAACAATTACCCAGTGCGTTCCACCTTTAGCTCTTTCTGGATTACCAAATACAGCATCAACTTTTTCAGTTTTAATTAATCTTCTTCCATAAAGAATGCATCCAATAATAGATACTATAATTAGTATTGTTACAATTTGAGTTAGCATTAATTCTCTTTTCCCATTATTTCTTCTTCCATGTTCCAGATCATGGATAAAATTTCTTCTCTAGTAGATGAAAATTCTTTATTTTTTTTAATTTCTCTTAAATCTTGTGTAAGACCCATTTCTGCAAATGGAAGACTGTATTCTTTATGTATTCTTCCTGGTCTTGGTGCCATAACATATAATCTTTCACCAAGTAAGAGAGCCTCCTCCACAGAGTGAGTAATTAAAATAATAGTTTTTCCGGTTTCTTTCCAAATTTTTAAAACTAAAGACTGCATCTTTTCTCTTGTTAATGCATCTAAAGCCCCTAATGGCTCGTCCATTAAAATTAGATCAGGATTATTTATTAAACATCTTGCAAGAGCAACTCTTTGCTGCATACCCCCAGACAATTGATAAGTAGGAGTGTTACTAAATCCTTTTAAACCAACTATATCTAACCATTCCTCAACTTTATTAGCTGTAATTTCAGGATCTTCTTTTTTCATCCTAAGTCCAAAATTTACATTTTCAGCTACTGTTAACCATTCAAACAAAGCACCTTGTTGAAATACCATTCCTCTTTCAACACCAGGCCCATCAATTTCATTATTATTTAATGTAATTTTTCCTGAAGTAGGTCTTAAAAATCCAGCAGTAATGTTTAGTAAAGTTGTTTTTCCACAACCAGAAGGACCAAGAACCGTAAGTAACTCTCCTTTTTTTAATGTAAAACTTACATCCTTAAGTGCATGAACTGTTTCTCCTTTTGGAGTTTTAAAAATCATATTCAGATTTTGAGAAACAAGATCACTCATAGTGCCCTTATATTTGAAATTTTTTAAAAAAAATAGGCACTAATTATTTAATCAGTGCCTATTTAAAAAGTTTTAACCTTTAAAATTATAAAGGTAAGAAACTTGTATCTACGTTTCCTTTTGGTGTTCCCATTCCATCTAAGAAACCAGCTAGATTACCACTCTCCATAGATTTTTTAGTTTCTTCAGGAGTTAAGAATTTAAATCCATCTAAAGTACCCTTCATTTTTGATACTTCCATCGCAGATGCTTTAGACATTGAATTCAAATCGCTTTTACCTGAATTATATCTTGTGTTAGCTTCATGAGTAACTTCAACAAAAGTCCTTACCATACCTGGATTTTCATTCATAAACTTATTAGTTACAGAAGTAATATCTATACCTAGAATACCTCCAGCTCTAGCTTCCTCAACTGAAATTAATCTAGAACCAACTTCTGTAGCTGCTGCAATTGAATTACCACCAAATAAACATGCCATTGCAACATCACCACTTACTAAAGCTGCGGCTCCATCTTCTGGAACCATATCAATAACAGTCATTTTGCTTGGATCGGCACCAACAATTTCCATACTTGCAGTAAAAACATAATCAGCCATAGTACCTAAAGGTACTGCAACTTTTTTACCCTCTAATTCACTAGCGTTTGCTTTTGTAATTCCAGAAGCATTAGATGTAACACATGTAGTTCCACCCATTCCGTATTCCATTGCAATATCAATCAGTTTGATAGGTGCATTAGATTTTACAGCATTGATAAAAGGCACTAAACCTTGTGAGTAAGAAATATCAATATCTCCTGCTAGCATGGCTTCTGTCATTTCCACACCAGTATTGAAGCTTGTCCACTTGACTGGAACTCCTAAAGCTTTTGAGTAATTTTTCTTCATCATGTCCTCTAGGTTTGGACTTGGCCATTCTAGAAAGTATGCAACTCTAACTTCATTTGCAGCTGAATTAGCAACTGAAATTGATAGGTTAAGTGCAAAAATAGATCCTAGAATAAAACTTAGTATTTTTTTCATTTATTCCCCTATGTTTAATTAATTAAATTCTGGATATTTAAATTCAAATTGTCTCCGAAGTAAAACAAAAAAAGAAACTTATACAATCCTTAGTTGTGTCAATAATGTGGTAGTTAATCCATTTATTTTAGTCTAAAGAGGCTTTAAGATTAATTAAAATATTTTATAGAAAGAAATTTTTATGAGCACACAAAACAAAACAGCAATTCCAAATTCTTTAAATGAACATTGGATGCCATTTACATCTAACAAGGACTTTAAAGAGAACCCAAGATTAATTGTTGAAGCTAAAGGTGTGTATTTAAAAAACCATCAAGGACAAACTCAAATTGATGCTAGCTCTGGATTATTTTGCAATCCTTTAGGTCATGGTAGAGAAGAAATTATAGAAGCAATAACAAATCAATTAAAAACTTTAGATTATTGTCAACCTTTCCAACAAGGTTTTGGTGGATCTTTTGAATTAGCGACTAGAATTTCAAAACATACTCCAGGAAACTTGAATAGAATGTTTTATACTATTTGTGGTTCAACAGCTGTTGAAACTGCAATTAAAATTGCAATCGCTTATCATAGAGCAAGAGGAGATAGTCAAAGATTTAGATTTGTAGGTAGAGAAAGAGGTTACCATGGAATGAATATTGGTGCGACTTCTGTTGGAGGTATGGTTAATAATGTTAAAACTTTTGCAAGTGTTTTAATGCCAGGTGTTGTTCATATGAGACATACTCATTTGCCAGAACATAAGTTTGTAAGTGGTCAACCAGAAACTGGTGTTGAGTTAGCAGAAGATTTAGAAAGAATTTGTATGAACTTTGGAGCTGAGAATATTGCAGCTTGTATTGTTGAGCCTATTGCAGGATCAACAGGCACATTAGTCCCACCAAAGGGATATCTACAAAGATTAAGAGAAATTTGTAACAAACATGGAATACTCTTAATTTTTGATGAAGTAATTACAGGATGGGGAAGAACAGGATCTCCATTTGCATCTCAAGAGTACGGAGTTACTCCAGACATGATGACAATGGCAAAAGCTACTACAAACGGAATTAGTCCAATGGGTGTTGTTGCATGTAAAGAAGATATTTATGATGCTATTGCAGAAAATGCTCCTAAAGGAACAATTGAATTATTCCATGGATATACTTATTCTGGAATTCCAATTTCAGTAGCTGCTGGATTAGCAGTTCAAGATATTATTGAAAAAGATGATATTTTTAATCGAGCTAAAAATTTAGCACCTTATTTTCAAGAAGGTTTAATGTCTTTAAAAGATATTGATGTGGTTGATAACATTAGAGGGTACGGAATGATGGGTGGAATAGATTTAGTTATGGATAAAAAACCAGGTGCTGCTGGATTTACTTGTTTTAAGCATTGCTATGAAGCTGGAGTTAATTTTAAAGCTACAGGTGATTGTTTAATTATTGCTCCAATGTTTATTTGTGAAAAAAAACACATTGATGAGATTATTGAAAAACTTCGAACTGGAATAACAAATTACGCAAAAAGTAAAAAGAATTAATTTTCGTTTATGAAAATTGGGGTTCCTAAAGAAATAAAACCACAAGAAAATAGAATTGGTTTAACACCTGATAGTGTTAAAACTTTAGTTTCAGAAGGACATGAAGTTTTAGTTGAAAATAATGGTGGATTTGAAGCTGGTTTTGAAAATGATCAATATTTAAAAGCTGGGGCTAAAATTGCTGATACAGCAGCTGATATTTTTAATGATGCAGAAATAATTGTTAAAGTTAAAGAACCCCAAAAAACAGAAGTTGATATGATTAGAGAAAATCAAATCGTATATACTTATCTTCATTTAGCCGCTGCAAAAGAATTAACTGAGGGATTAATAAAATCAAAAAGTATTAATATTGCTTATGAAACAGTAACAGATGATAATGGAAGACTACCTTTGCTTGCGCCTATGAGTGCCGTTGCTGGAAGAATGTCAGTACAAGCAGGGGCTCATTGTTTAGAGAAAAACCAAAGTGGAAGAGGTTTACTTTTGGGAGGCGCACCAGGTGTGACAGGTGGAACGGTAGTTATATTAGGTGGAGGAGTTGTTGGAGAAAATGCTGCAGTAATCGCAACTGGTATGCAAGCAAAAGTTCATATTGTAGATAAATCTGAGGCCAGATTAAAAGAACTTGTTGACACGTTTGGAGATAAAATTATTCCAGAACAAAGTGACAAAACCGATTTAGATAAATTAGTTGCAGAGGCTGATCTGTTAGTAGGTGGAGTATTAATTCCAGGTGCAGAAGCTCCAAAATTAGTTACTAGAGATATGATTAAGTTAATGAAAAGAGGCTCAGTAATTGTTGATGTCGCAATTGATCAAGGAGGGTGTGTCGAAACAAGCAAACCAACAACACATGGAGACCCAACTTATATAGTTGACGAAGTAGTTCATTACTGTGTAGCAAATATGCCAGGAGGCGTTCCTAGAACTTCAACATTGGCATTAAATAACGCAACATTACCTTTCTTAGTTAAACTAGCTAATAAAGGGTATCAAAAAGCACTTAGTGAAGATAAAAATTTTCTTGCAGGATTAAACATTTTTAAAGGACAAGTAACTTACAAGGCAGTTGCAGATGTTTTTGGATATCAATATGTTGAGCCATCAAGTGTAATTTGAATAATATTTTAAAGATTATTCAAGTATTTTAATTGTTAATGATAAATAATATCAAATATAAAAATATTACATTTAACAACCTAAGCGAAAAAGATTTCCCAAATTTGATGAATAGTGATGGATTATTCACTTTTCCAGCAGCACCACCACTTGCCAAATTAGAATTAAATTCAGAATACCACAAATCATTAATTTCATCGGATTATGTTTTTTTTGATAGTGGTTATTTTGTTTTACTACTAAGATATTTAAAAGGGATAAAAGTAAATAAATTTTCAGGATATAAATTTCTTAAACTCTTGTTTAAACATTTAAATTCAAATAAAGAAAAAAAAATTTTCTTAGTTGATCCATTCGCTAAAAATTCAGAAAAAAACTTAGAATATTTACAAAATTTAGGTTGTGTAAATATAAAAAAATATGTTGCACCTATATATGATCCAATTTCAATAAAAGACGAGAATTTATTAAGAGAAATAAAAAATTTTCAACCTGAATTTATAGTTATAAATCTTGGTGGTGGTGTACAAGAGGTTTTAGGATATTTTTTAAAAATAAATATTAATTTTAAATCTAAAATAATTTGCACAGGTGGTGCAATTTCATATTTTACAAAAGATCAAGCTCCAATAAATGATATGATTGATAAATTATATTTAGGTTGGTTTTTTAGACTTTTGTTTAATCCTATGGTTTTTATACCCAGATTATCAAAATCTTTATCATTATTTTTTAAAGTCCTAAAAGATAAAGTGGAAATTATTTAAAAACAAATTAATACATAGATTTAAAATGATTAAAAATAAAAAAATTCTTATTGTTGGTGCAGGTGGTTTTATTGGTGGTCATCTAGTAGATAGATTACTTAAAGATGGTAATTCAATTATTTCATGCGATATAAAACCTAAAGAATATTGGTTTCAAGATTTTGAAAATTCTGAAAACCATTATTCGATGGACATGAAAGATATAACTAATTGTAAAAAAGTAACCAAAGGTGTTGATTACGTTTTTAACATGGCATGTAATATGGGAGGAATGGGCTTTATAGAAAATAATAAAGCTGAATGTATGCAGTCTGTTTTGATTAATACAAACTTATTAATTGCATGTAACGAAGATAAAGTTAGCAAATATTTTTTTTCTTCAAGTGCATGCGCATATAATAAAACAAAACAACAAGAAGTTTTTATTGATGGTTTAAAAGAAGAGGATGCTTATCCAGCAGACCCAGAGGATGGATATGGGTGGGAAAAATTATTTAGCGAAAGAATGTGCAGGCATTTTATGGAAGATTATGGCATTCAAGTTAGGGTAGCAAGATATCATAATATATATGGACCCTATGGTACTTTCGACGGCGGAAGAGAAAAAGCTCCAGCTGCACTTTGTCGTAAAGTTTTTAATGCTAAAAAAAATAAAGACACAAAAATCGAGGTTTGGGGAGATGGAAAACAAACACGTACATTTTTATATATAGATGATTGTATTGAAGGAACGTTGAGATTATTTGAGTCTGATTTCTCAGACCCAGTGAATATAGGAAGTGACGAACAAGTATCGATAAACCAGATGATAGAAATTATTGAAGGTATTTCTGGAATACAAAGATTAGAAAAAATATATCAGCTAGACAAACCTAAAGGTGTAAGAGGAAGATCAAGCAATAATGACTTAGTAAAAAAAGTTTTAAACTGGAGTTATAATATTAAATTGAAAGATGGCTTACAAAAGACTTATGACTGGATTTCTTCAGAAATGCAAAAAGAAGGTGTCAATATTAGCAGGTTTACAAAGTCTTAAATAATTATTAATTTTCTTTATGGAAAAATCTTTACCATCATCAACGAAAGTTGTTGTTGTAGGAGGTGGTGTAATTGGCTGTTCAGTTGCTTATCATTTAACTAAATTTGGCTGGAATGATGTAGTTTTATTTGAAAGAGATCAGCTAACTTCAGGAACAACTTGGCATGCAGCGGGTTTAGTCAGCCAATTAGGGCCTACAGCAGCAGTAACTAAAATTAGAAAATATACTTTAGATTTGTATAAAAAATTAGAAACTGAAGTTGACCATTCAGCTGGACTAAGACTTAATGGAGCGCTTTCAATCGCGCAAACTGAAAGCAGATGGCAAGAACTCAAAAGACAAGCAACTACAGCTCAATTATATGATGTGGATATTAAAATTTTAAATAAAGAAGAAATTAAAAAAAATTATCCAATGATGAACACAGAGGATTTAAAGGGTGGGGTCTTAATGCCTGGAGATGGTGCTGCTGATCCTAGTGGCGTAACACATATGTTGGCTAAAGCAGCAAGACAAGGTGGAGCAAAAATATTTGAGTATTCGCCTGTTGAAACTATTTTAACTAGAAACAGTAAAGTGTGTGGGGTTAGAGTAAATGGAATAGATATTGAGTGTGAGTATGTTGTCTTAGCTACAGGAATGTGGTCAAGACAAATTGGAGAAAAAATTGGAGTGAGTATACCACTTTATCCTGCAGAGCATTTTTATGTAATCACAGAACCAATCGAAAATCTTTCAAAAACACTTCCAGTTATAAGAGATTTTGATAGTAGTGTTTATTTTAAAGAAGATGCAGGAAAATTATTAATTGGTATATTTGAAGGTAAATCAATACCTGCATTTGATAAAACAAACAAAGTCCCAGAAGATTTTTCTTTTGGAGAATTTCCAGAAAATTTTGAACACTTTGAACCTTATTTAGAAAAATCAATGATTAGATTTCCTGTTTTAGAAAAAGTAGGAATAAGAAAGTTTTTCGCAGGACCAGAATCTTTTACTCCAGATACAAACTCATTACTTGGTGAAGTACCTGAAGTTAAAAATTTATTTGTAAGTTGTGGATTAAACAGTATTGGAATTGGAAGTGGAGGAGGGGTAGGCAAAGTAACCGCAGAATGGTTGATTACAGGACATATTAATGAGGATATTTTCAACTATGACATAAAAAGATTTCAAAAATTTCATTCTGAATTAGGTTTTATTAAAGATAGAATAACAGAGTCACTTGGTGATTTGTATGGAATGCATTGGCCATACAAACAACATAAAACTTCAAGAAATAAAAAATTACTACCATATCATGATTTACTTAAAGGATTTGGTGCATGTTTTGGTGTTTCAGGAGGTTATGAAAGACCTATGTGGTTTGCACTTGATGGTGAAAAAACAGAATACGAATATAGTTATAATTATCAAAACTGGTATCCCTCAGTAGAATACGAAACAACCAACACAACAAAAAATGTAGGTCTTTTTGATTTAACTCCATTTTCTAAATTTGAAATAAAATCTGAAAAAGCTCATGAGGAATTACAAAGAATTTGTACATCAAATATAAAAAATGAAATTGGAAAGTGTACTTATACACACATGCTAAATAAAGATGGAGGTATAGAAACAGATTTGACGGTAGTTTGCTTAGATAATAATTATTTTAGAATAATTAGTTCAGCAGCAACAAGAGAACGAGATAAATTTCACATTAAAAAACACTTATCAAATGGAGTTGAGCTTAAAGATGTTACAGAAAATTATTGTGTTTTAGGTATTTTTGGACCTAAGAGCAGAATGCTTATGGAAGATTTAAGTAAAGATGATTTTTCTAATACAAATCTTAAATTTGCAAACTCAAAGTTTATAAGTATTGATAATGTAAATATTTGGTGTCAACGCTTATCTTATGTTGGTGAATTAGGATATGAACTATATATCAAAACTCAAGATGCTAAAAAAATTTATGAAAAAATTATTGAAAAAGGAAAAAAATTTAATCTTTCTAATTGTGGTATGCATGCCCTAGATACTATGAGAATGGAATCTGGATTTCTACATTGGGGACATGATATTTCTCCAGAAGAAAATCAATACCAGTCCGGTCTAGAATTTACGATAAGTTTTAAAAAAAAAGAAGATTTTATTGGTAGGAAAGCATTAGAAAAAATAAAAAACAAAAAACAAAATAGAAAATTTTATATGTTCGTCCTTAAAAATAATGAGCCTGGAAAACCCTTGATACTTCATGATGAGCCGATTTATCTTGAAGATAAAATTATAGGAAGAACGACTTCAGGTAATTATTCATTTAATTATAAGAAAAATCTCGCGTTTGGTTATATAGAAAATGAATTTTCTGAAGAAGAGTTGATCAATAAAAACCTCTATATTGAAATTGAGAAAATAAAATATTCAGCTGATTTACTTCTAAAACCGTTAAAAGACCTTAATTTTAAAAACCTATAAATTCTTAATTTGAATTTAGTATTGATACCTGTTTAAATGGTATTGTGAAAAAAAATATTTCAGATAGAAGTTTGGATAATTTAGATATTTCCTCAAATAATAATTTGATAAGTAAAGATATTAAAACTACAAACGTAAATATTTTGCTTAATAGAGTTAGACTAGATAAAAGAAGAGCTTTTAAAAAAAGAATAATTATTTTCACTATTTTAGTTACCTTTGTTAGCACTTTAACTTTTTATTTCATCATTTAAATCTCAGTCTTAATTTAAAAAGTTTATTGCAACAAAAATGATTTATATTATAAAACAATTATTAGATTAAGGCGGGGTAGCTCAGTTGGTTAGAGCGCGGGACTCATAAGCCCGAGGTCAGTGGTTCGATCCCACTTCCCGCTACCAAAAAAAATGAGAGATATTTATATTAGTTGGGAAGATTATCATAAGAAAATAGAGCAATTAGCAAAAAAAATTTACGAAGATAATTGTAAATTTAATCAAATTATATGTATTGCAAAAGGTGGATTAAGAGTTGGGGATATTTTTAGTAGGTTATTTAATGTTCCTTTAGCTATATTGTCTGTAGAGTCTTACCATGGAAATAATGATGATATTAAAAACCAGCAAGGACAATTTACCTTTTCAAGAGACTTAGCCAAGACCACTCCTAATTTAGGATCTCATATTTTATTAGTTGATGATCTTGCTGACTCGGGAAAAACATTAATTAAAAGTATTAAATGGCTTGAACATTTCTATGGATTTTATTTTGAAGAAAAAATAAAAACGGCAGTGCTTTGGCATAAATCAACATCAAAATTTAAACCTGATTATTGTGTAGATTATTTGAAAGAATCTCCATGGATACATATGCCTTTTGAAAAATACGAAACTACAAATATAAAAGATTTTAAATTTGAATAATTAATTATTTAATCAAACTATCGTTAAACTGGTTGGAAACTCTAACAAATGTTGTGCATTTACTTAATTGTTTAAGTGAAGGCGCACCAACATAAGTGCAACTACTTCTTACACCACCAAGAATATTTAAAATTGTATCGTTTATTTTACCTCTATATCTCACTCTTACTTTCCTTCCTTCACTACTTCGATAATCTGAAAGTCCACCATAGTGTTTTTTATTGGCAACTTCAGAGCTCGATCCATAGAACTCTATAAATTTTTCTCCATTTACTTTAACAATTTTCCCTTTTCCTTCGTCATGTCCAGCGAGCATACCTCCAAGCATTACAAAATCTGCACCTCCACCAAAACCTTTTGCAACATCACCAGGGCAGGTACAACCACCATCTGCTATTACATGTGCACCAAGTCCATGAGCTGCATCAGCACATTCGATTACTGCACTTAATTGAGGATAACCAACTCCTGTTTGAATTCTTGTTGTACAAACACTCCCAGGTCCAATTCCAACCTTTACAATATCTGCTCCACTTAAAACTAATTCTTGTGTCATGTCAGCAGTTACTACATTGCCTGCAATTATTGTTTTTGTTGGATATTTATCTCTTACTGATTTAATAAAATTGGTGAAATGTTCTGTGTACCCATTTGCAACATCTATACAAATAAATTTAAAAAAACTAAATTCTTTTAATACTTTATCTAAATTTTGAAAATCTTCTTTTTTTATACCAACACTAAGTGCAATGTTGGGATATATTTTTTTTATATTTTTACTCTGTTTAATTTTTTTAACATCGTGTTGTTTTGTTAAAGACGTAATCATTCCATATTCATTTAATTTTTCTGCAACACTTAACTCTCCAACTCCATCCATATTTGCTGCCATTATTGGGATGCCTGACCACTCATTTTTACTATATTTAAACCTATAAGTTCTTAATAGATTTACATCTTTTCGACTTTTTAGAGTACTTCTTTTTGGTCTAAATAAAACATCAGAGTAATCTAGTTTAAGTTCTTCTTCTATTCTCATTTAATTAAATTTTATTATTATAAAAATTAATTTCAAATAAATTAGCAGCCTGTGGATAAGTTTTTATCAAAATGATACTAAAAATTTACTTAATATTTTTCAGAAGTTTATTAAGTTTAGTTAAATTCATTGTTTGATTAAGTGGCATTAAATTATTCTTTTTTGCTTTAATTTTTTTAACACTTTTATCCTGAAATTTAGCAAAGGAGTATACACTTTGAGTTTTACCACCAACATTGATTATACCTTTTCTATTAATCAATTTAGGCAACATTTTAACCAAATCTTCATGGAACATGTAGTTAGTTTTCAAATTTGAAAATGCTTTTTTATATAAAAAAGGTTTTTCAGTCATTGTAATTCTTAAAATTAATGAATTTTTGTACATTGATACAGCGCACTCACCACCTAGTTTTGATAAACCATAGTTGTTAAAAGGTTTTACTGGGTCTGTTTCCGAATAATTACCTTTAGTTCCCTCATAAACATAGCCGGTAGAGAAATAAACTAATTTAATATTATTTTTTTCACATACTTTAGTGACATTTGCTGTACCGATTATGTTTAAATCAATACTTTTTGAAATATTTTTTTCATGAGTTTGCATGGGCCTTGATAAGCCTGCACAGTGTAAAATAATATCAGGTTTTATTTTTTTAAATATTTTTTGTATAGATTTTATATTTAGAATATTACATTCCTTCCTTGAAACAAAAACAAGATTTAATTTATTGTTATTTTCTTTTAAGATTTTTGCAAATCTACCATTTCCACCTGTAACTAAAATTTTTTTTTTCACAAATACTTTTTTTTGAATTCAGATAATGAAATACCTTTTTTATCCTTAGCTGAGACTATAAATTTTTTACTTGGCCATTTAATATTTAAATCTTTATCATCAAATTTAATTGTAGTTTCACTTTTTTTATTTCTGTATTTAGTACAGCTATAAACTATATAATTTTCATTTTCTAATGCTTGAAAACCGTGTGCAAAACCTGGTGGTACATAAATTGAAGTATTATTTTTTTCGCTTAATACACATTTATAAATTCTACCAAATGTTTTAGAGTTTTTACGCAGGTCAATAACAACATCAAAAATTTTTCCCTTTAAAACAGAAATAAATTTTCCTTGTGAATTAATTGTTTGAATGTGCAATCCTCTAATTACATTTTTTTTTGAAAAAGACATTACTAAAAATGGAAATTTTTTATTGATCACATTTTCTCTGATCAATTCTTTAAAATAGCCTCTATTATCCTTCAAAGATCTATTTTTAATTAAAAATAAATCTTTAAAATTTGGTTTTATTTTCATTTAGTTATTAATTTTTTTAAATATTTAGAATATTCACAATTTCCATAAAATTTAATTGAATTTATTATTTCTTTTCTTTTTATCCATTTATTTTGCAGGGATATTTCTTCTATACATGCTATTTTGAAACCTTGTCTATTCTCGATCGCCGAAACAAAATTGCTAGTTTTATAAAAATCATCAATTGATCCTGTATCAAGCCAAGCCCCACCTCTTCCAATATACTCAGCTTTTAATTGTTTATATTGCAAGTATTTCTTTAATAAATCAGTAATTTCTAGTTCATTTCTTTTTGATGGTTTGAGTTTTTTTGATAAACTAATAACTTTATTATCAAAAAAGTATAATCCGGTAATTGCTAAGTCAGATATATGTTTTTTAGGTTTTTCTTTAATAGTTAATATTTTGTTATTTTTAATCTTGGCTACACCAAATTTTTCTGGATTTATTACTTTATGTAGAATTATTTTTGAACCTTTCTTAAGTTTAACACACTTTAAAAGAATTTTTGTTAAAGATTGGCCATAAAAAAAATTATCACCAAGAATTAATGCAACATTATCTTTACCTATAAAATTTTCACCTAAGATAAAAGCTTCAGGTAGACCATTTGGTTTTTCTTGCTCTTTATAGCTTATTTTTATACCCAGGTTTTTACCATCACCTAAAAGTTTTTTATATTGATGTAATTCGCCCTTGTTAACTATAATCAAGATATTTCTTATTTTGGCTAACATCAATATAGAGAGAGGATAATAAATCAAAGGCTTATCATAAATAGGTAGTAATTGTTTATTTACTGCCTTTGTTAATGGACTCATTCTTGTGCCTTTGCCACCAGCAAGTATAATTCCTTTTTTAATCATTTGTTTCCTAATCTTTTAATAATATCCTTTTTTTTGATGGAGTTAAAATAAGATTTATTTTTTAAATACCAGTTAAAAGTATCCTTTAGACCTTCTTCAACTATTGTCTCAGCTGACCAATTTAATTTTTTTTTAATTTTGTTACTGTTTAATGCGTATCTTTTATCGTGGCCAGGTCTATCTTTTATATATTTCAATTTAACTTTAGGTCCAATATGAATTTTTTTTTGACCAATTTTTAATAAAGTTTTTGCGATAGTAATATTATCTAGGTTTTGATTTGATCCAATATTATAAGTCTGACCAATTTTTCCCTTTCTAAATACTTTAAATAATGCTTTACAATGATCTTGTACATGTATCCACTCTCTTGAGTTTTTTCCATTTCCATAAATTGGCAAAGGAAGGTTATTCAATATATTGTAAATTAACTTAGGTATTAATTTTTCTGGATGCTGGTTTGGACCATAATTGTTTGAACAATTAGTTATTATAATTGGTAAGTTGAAAGTTCTATAATATGAATAAACTAAATGATCAGAGGCAGCTTTACTAGCTGCATACGGTGAACTTGGTTTATAAGGATCATTTTCCTTAGATCTACCTTTCAATACATCACCAAAAACTTCATCAGTAGAAATATGGATTAATTTTGTTTTTTTTTCTTTTTCATAATATTTTTTAAATTCTTCAATAAAGTTAAAAACACTAACAATATTACTATCAATAAAATTTTTTGGTTTATCTATCGATCTATCAACATGAGTTTCAGCAGCTAAATTAAAAATTACAATAGGCTTATATTTTAAAAGTATTTTTTTTATTTTAGTACTGTTTCCAATATCACTTTTTATAAATCTATAATTTTTATTTTTTTCAAAGTTTTTTGTATTATAAGAATTTGAAGAGTAAGTAACTTTATCAATATTAATAACTTTAAAATTTTTTTTAAGCAGAAGATTGACAAGGTTACTCCCTATGAAACCCATTCCTCCAGTTACAATTATATTTTTATTCATATTTAGATGAATTCTTATATTATAATCATATAATTTAAAATGAATTACAAAGATATAACCATTGGAATTGTTACATATAAAAGTGAAAAAGTACTTTTTAAATGCCTAAAAAGCATAAAAAAAATAAACAAAATAATAATTTATGATAATTCAAACGACATTATTGTTAAAAATAAAGTAAAATCTAAGTATCCTAAAATTAAATATATCTTATCTAAAAAAAATCTTGGATACGGTAATGCAAATAATGAAATTATAAAAAAATGTAAAACTAAATATCTTTTAATTTTAAACCCAGACACTGTATTAAATAAAGGTTGTGAGTCGGAACTATTAAAATCAATAAATAAAAAAAATTTAGATTTTTCAATAATAGCTCCAATATCACAAGATAAAAACTTTGGTTTTATAATTAAAGACCCAGAGTTAACTAAGAAAGGTATTTTTGAAACAAATTATGTCAAAGGCTTTGCACTACTTATAGATGTAAAAATTATAAAAAAAATTGGAATGTTTGATAAGAATATATTTCTTTATTTTGAAGAAATTGATTTATGCAAAAGACTTAGTGAAAATAATTATAAAATTTATGTTAATAGCAAAGCAAAAATTTTTCATAAGGCAGCAAAATCTAGTAATATAGGATTTGAATTTGAAAAATGTAGACATTGGCATTGGATGTGGTCCAGTGTTTATTATAAAAAAAAAAATTCAGAATATTTAGAAGTATTAATTAATTTTGTACCTTTAGTTTTTACCAGCGTACTAAAAATGATATTCTATACATTGATATTTCAAAAGAAAAAAATATTAATCAATTACATGAGATTTTCTGGAACACTTAATGCTTTAGTAGGAAAAAATTCTTGGTATAGACCAAATTAAAATATTTTTTTAAATTCTTCTAAACTTATAATTCTCATATATTCTTTATAATTATTGTAATAATCTTTAAATTTAAGTTTATTAATTGGCTTATCCAATTTAAGAATAGAGGTATTTTTTTTCTTTGAGATGACACCTATTCCTTGATCTATTTCACAAGTGTAAATTTCTAAATTTTCTTGTTGTCTTAAATCAACTATTGCTTTCCACACATTACCGTTCCACTGCATCTTGTATCTTGGTACAGCTTGTTTCCCTAAGCTATCTGGCATGCAATCATGGACTAATATTATTCCTTCATCTAATAAAAAATTAACAGAATTAAGTATGTCTCTTTTTACTTGTTCATAGGTGTGCAGACCATCTATAAAAACAATGTCGAAACTAGATTTATTTTCTTTGAAAAAATCATCACTTGTTTTTCTTACATTCCCTCCACTTACTGGATCAACACCAATTTTATTATCAATATTTACTTTGGAAAATAATTGATTTTTATCACATCCTATTTCTAGATAATTTTTATAATTATTTTTTTTAATTAAATATTCAATTAAATCCCATCTGTAAAAATTTTCTGTAAAGTTGTAATTTAATTTTCCTTTAAAATTTTCGATAAAGAGTTTGTAATAAATTTTTCTAAATATTTTTGTAAATTTATTTAGTTTTTCCATAATTAAAAATTAATGACCTGGAAATTCAATTAAGTTTTCAACATTATAACCTTTTTTGACTAAATTATCTGATCCATTTAAGTC
>CACFCI010000007.1 GCA_902564785.1 uncultured Pelagibacteraceae bacterium
GTTATTGGCTCTTTATCCATCTGTTTATTTCCATTTTGCAATCGGAGGTAATGACATCAAAATTCCTTCAACATTACCACCAGTTTGTAGCCCAAATTTTGTTCCTCTATCATAGAGCAAATTAAATTCTGCGTATCGACCTCTTTTAATATACTGAAACTCTTTATCTTTTAAAGTCCATTTTTTTTTTATTTTTTTTTTAATTATTTCATTAAATAGCATTTGAAATGTAACACCAACATCTCTGACAAATTTAAAGTCATTTTCAAAATTATCATTTTTATAGTCAAAAAAGATTCCACCTATACCTCTTGCTTCTTTTCTGTGAGGTAAATAAAAATATTCATCACACCACTTTTTATATTTTTTGTAATAATTTTTATTATGTCTATCGCACATTGCTTTTAATATTTTATGAAAGTTTTTCTTCTCTTTTTCATCTTTTATTGCTGGGGTTACATCCATACCTCCACCAAACCAATTCTTCGTTGTACAAATAAATCTGGTATTAAAATGCATTGCAGGAATATGGGGATTTTGCATGTGCATAACTATTGATATTCCTGATGCCCAAAATCTAGGATCTTTACTTGCGCCTGGTATATTCTTTTGAAATTGTTTAGGAAATTTTCCATAAACCTTTGAAAAATTTACTCCTACTTTTTCAAAAATTTTTCCATTTTTAAGAATTCTATATTCACCACCACCCTCATCTTTTTTAATGCTTCTATTCCAAGAAGTTGATTGAAAATTTACTTTGTTTTTTTCAATTTTTAAAATGTCGTCACATATTGCATTTTGTAATAGCTTAAACCAATTACTCGCCAAGTCTTTTTTGATTGAAATATCCATTTTATATTAATTCTATCTGACGCAAACTTTCTGCCAAAACAATGGCAACAGACGATGCAATATTAAGAGATCTTACTTGGTTATTCATTGGTATTTTTAAACGATTTTTAATAATTTTATGAACCTTTTCGGGTACCCCAGCACTTTCTCTTCCAAACAAAATAGTATCATCAGGCTTAAATTTAAATTTAGTATAATTTATTGAACCCTTAGTTGTCATCAATACGACTCTCTGTTTTTTCTTTGCCTCAAAAAATTTTTCCGAACTTTCATAGAACTCTATTTGACTATAGTCCATATAGTCCATAACCACTCTTTTAAAACGTTTGTCTGATAATAGAAAGCCACATGGTTCAATTATTTCTAATTTAGCACCCAAACAAGCACATGTTCTTATGATTGCAGCAGTATTCTGAGGTATATCAGGCTCGTACAAAGCTATTTTGGGTCCTAAAATTGTTGAATTATGTGTCATTCTTTCAGTAGTAAAATAATTATTTTATATTATATGAATTCGTATATTAACTATTTTAAATCAAAAAGAGATAATAATTAAAGCTACTAAAAGTGTCTGAAAAAAAAACAAAAAGAAGAGATTTTTTATTTACGGCTACCACAGCTGTAGGAGCTGTTGGTGCCGCTGCAGTAGTGTGGCCAATGATAGATCAAATGAATCCAGATGCTTCTGTTAAAGCACTAGCTAGTACAGAGGTTGATGTAAGTTCATTAACACCTGGAAATACATTGACTGTTTTATGGAGAGGGAAACCAGTATTTATAAGAAGAAGAACTCAAGAAGAAATTGATGAAGCAAGATCTGTGAAGATGGAGGATTTAATTCATCCTGAAAAAGATGAAGATAGAGCAAAAAACCCTGAGTGGCTTGTTATGTTAGGTGTATGTACTCACCTTGGATGTGTACCTCTAAATGATAAAGGTGACTATAATGGTTGGTTCTGTCCATGCCATGGATCCCATTATGATACCTCTGGAAGAATTAGAAAAGGACCAGCACCTTGGAATATGGAAGTTCCCAAATACGAATTTGTTAACGCCAATACAATTAAAATTGGATAAAGAAAAAAGAGAAAAAAATGAGTGACCACGATTACAGACCAAAATCGAAAGTAGGGCAATGGTTCAATGATCGATTGCCACTATTAACTCTAGCAAATCATTTAACAGATTACCCAACACCTAAAAATTTAAACTATTGGTGGACATTTGGTGGAATTTTAACTTTTTGTTTAATCACTCAAATTGTAACAGGATTAACTCTTGCAATGCATTATATTGCTCATGCTGATATGGCTTTTGAAAGTGTAGAGCACATCATGCGTGATGTTAACTATGGATGGTTAATTAGATATATTCATGCAAACGGCGCTTCAATGTTTTTCTTAGCTGTTTATATTCATATCTTTAGATCTTTATTTTATGGGTCTTATAAATCTCCAAGAGAAATAATATGGATTTTAGGAATAATAATTTATTTATTAATGATGGCTGCAGCCTTTATGGGTTATGTGCTGCCATGGGGTCAAATGAGTTTTTGGGGAGCAACAGTTATTACGAATTTGTTTAGTGCTATTCCTCTGGTAGGTGAGGGAATAGTTACTTGGTTATGGGGCGGTTATTCAGTCGACAACCCTACGTTAACTAGATTTTTTACTTTGCACTATTTAATTCCATTTTTAATTTTAGGACTAGTTGTTTTACACATATGGGCTTTACATGTTCCTGGTAACAACAATCCAGTTGGAATTGATATTAAAAAACCTTCAAAGGATACAGTACCGTTCCATCCTTATATTGTAATTAAAGATGGTTTTGCTTTACTAATGTTCATGATTGTTTTTGCTTTCTTTGTATTTTATGCACCAAATATTTTAGGACATGCAGACAATTATATAGAGGCTAACCCAATGGTAACACCTGCACATATTGTTCCTGAATGGTATTTGCTACCTTTTTATGCAATATTAAGATCAGTTCCTGATAAATTGCTAGGAGTTGTGGCTATGTTATCTGCAATATTAATTTTAGCTGTCTTACCTTGGTTAGATACCTCAAAAATAAGATCGGCAGTATTTAGACCATTATATAAACAATTTTACTGGATACTAGTTGCAGATGTTTTGATACTTGGCTATGTTGGCGCGATGCCAGCTGAAGGGCTTTACTTGTTGATAGCAAGAGTTGCAACGGCGTATTACTTTTTACATTTTTTAGTTATTCTGCCTGTTTTAGGGTTTAAAGAAAAAACTTTACCTGTACCTCTAAGTATTACCGAACCTGTTCTAGGTGGTTCACCAAATTTAGCTGCCGCCAGAAATAAAGAAAGTAAAATAGAATAAGGTGAAAACTTTATATAAATTCTTTTCTATAATAGTCATAATTATTGCTTCAAATTCACATTCTTTTGCTGCTGAAAAAGTAGAATATTTAAAAACGGATTGGAGTTTTAAGGGTTTATTTGGAAAATTTGATAGAGCTTCTCTCCAAAGAGGATATCAAGTTTACACAGAAGTTTGTGCTTCGTGTCACTCAATGAAATATTTAAGTTATAGAAATTTAGCTGAAAAAGGTGGACCAGAATTTCCAGAAGACCAAGCTAAAGCTATTGCAGCTTCTTTCGAGGTTACTGATGGGCCAAATTCTGATGGAGAGATGTTTACTAGACCAGGTAAATTATCTGATAAATTTGTAATGCCATATGAAAATGTAAAAGCTGCCCAGGCGGCAAATGGTGGTGCATACCCTCCAGACATGTCTGTTTTGGTTAAAGCTAGAGGTGGTGGTGTTGATTATATTTACTCTTTATTACAAGGTTATGAAAAAGCCCCTGAAGGTGTGACACTAGATGATGGAGTTTATTACAATAAATATATGTATGGAAACAAAATTAGAATGGCTGCTCCATTATCAGATGGATTAGTAGAGTATGTTGATGGCACTAATGCAACAGTAGAACAGATGTCAAAAGATGTTACGACCTTTTTAATGTGGTCTGCTGAACCTCATTTAGAAGCAAGACATCAAATGGGCTTTAAAGCAATTGTCTATTTGATTATTCTTACTGTTCTTGTTTACTTTAGTATGAAAAAAATCTGGTCACGTGTTGAATCTGAAGTTTAATACGTCTCCATCTTTAACAATATAGTCTTTACCCTCTAATCTCATTTTTCCGTTAGCTTTAGAATTTACCCATCCTTCGTTAGCAATGAAATCTTCATAAGATATAGTTTCAGCTCTAATAAAACCTTTTTCAAAATCAGTGTGAATTTCTCCTGCAGCTTTAGGAGCAGTACAATGTTTTTGTATAGTCCAAGCTCTTGTTTCTTCAGGTCCAGAAGTAAAATACGTCTCAAGTTCTAATATTTTATAGCCCTTTTGAATTAACATACTCAGACCTGTGTCTTTTAAACCAATCATATCCATATAATTTTTTTTTTCATCTTCTGCCAATTCGTTTATCTGGTTTTCTATGTCGGCAGAAACAATTAGAGTGCTTTCTTTTCCGTATTTTTCGATAAAGTTTTTAGTATATTTGTTTCCATTTTGGACGCTTTGTTCATCTACATTGCAAACAAAAATCTTTGGTTTTATTGATAAAAGACCACTTTGATTAAGTTGTTTTGTATCAAATTGAGATTTTAATATTGATATATCTTTATCATTATTAATACAGTCTAATGCAATCTCTAAAATCTTTATCTGATCTTCTCCTACATTTTTCTTATTATTTTTTTCAAGTCTTTTTTGAATAGATTCTAGGTCAGCTAGCATCATTTCAGTTTCGATGATCTCAAGATCTCTTATTGGGTCAACATCAGGATTAACATTTTGAATATCGTCTGAGTCAAAGCATCTAATCATATGAATAACAGCATCAACTTCTCTTATGTGGGACAGAAATTTATTGCCTAACCCTTCACCTTTAGACGCACCTTTGACAAGACCAGCTATGTCAACAAATGAAATAGTTGTATTTATTTTTTTTTTTGACTTTGAAACTTTTGATAATTTGTTTAACCTTTCATCTGGAACAGGGACCACTCCCACGTTAGGATCTATCGTACAAAATGGAAAATTTGCAGCTTGAGCTTTGCTTGAGTCTGTTAGAGCATTGAAGAGTGTAGATTTACCCACATTAGGCAAACCAACAATCCCACATTTAAAACTCATTATTTATTATTTACTGTACTAGAAAATAAATCTAATTTTTTATCGATAAGTATTGAAATAGAATCTGTAATGTTATTTGTAATTTTTTCTAATCCAAGTATTTCATCCTCATCAAAATTTTGAAGAACGAAATCACTTACTTCCATTTTATCCTTTGGTTTTCCTATCCCAATTCTTACTCTAGAATAATCTTTACCAATAAATTTGTCTATTGATGCTACTCCGTTATGTCCCGCATCTGATCCACCAAATTTTGCTTTTATTTTTCCAAACTCAACATCTAGATCGTCATGAAAAACAACAACATCTTCTGCATTTATTTTGAAATATTCAATTAATTCTCTGATACAAATCCCAGAATTATTCATAAATGTTAGAGGTTTTATTGCGTAAACTTTTTGGTTTCCAACATTTCCAGTTGTAAGAAGTCCTTTGAATTTTGGCTTTTGTTTTGAAAGTCCAAATTTTTTATTAATTGCATCTATAATTTTAAAACCAATATTGTGTCTATTGTTTTCACTATCTGGGGTTGGATTACCTAATCCTACAAGTAGAAGCATAAAATATTAATATTAGAGGATAAAATTCAATTTTAATTAACTTATTTTTTTTCTTCAGCAGGTTTTTTATCTTCACCTTCTTTTTTGTCACTATCAGCCGCTGGCTTATCTACACCTTCAGCTGTTGCCTCTGCTCCTTCCGCATCTTCTCCCTCAGTCGCTTCAGCTTCTGCAGGTTTTTCAGGTTCTTTCATAACTGTCGGAGCTGCTAAAGTTGCAATTACGAAATCTCTTCCTTGAATTGTAGGGGTAACGTCACTTTCAAGATTTATTGAAGAGATCTTAAAACTCTCTCCAATATCAACTCCGTCAAGATCTATCACTAAATTTTCAGGAATCTTTTCGCTTGGACATTTTAGCTCAACTTTTCTTCTTACAATGTTTAAAACACCACCTCTTTTCAAACCAGGAGATTTTTCATGATTTAAAAATTTTACCGGAACTTCAATTCTAACTTTTATTCCTGCAACTATTCTTAGAAAGTCTACATGAATTGGTTCATCTGAAATAATGTCATATTTTATTTCTCTTGGCAGAACTTTTTGAGGTTTACCATCAACATTTAAAGTTATGATGCTTGATAAGAAGTTTTCTTTGTCAATTAGTGATTTGAGTATTTTTTTAGATATAGAAATTTTCTCGTTTTGAGCCTCTCCACCATAAATTATAGCAGGTACATTACCGTTGTCTCTCAATGAATTTAATTCACCTTTAGTTTTCGTCTCTCTGATGTTGGCGTCTAATGAATTCATAAAAACAAGGGTTTTTAGCTCAAGTTCCTTGATAACTCAAGGTATTTATTTGAATAAATCTGATACTGAGGTTGAATTAGATATTCTTTTAATTGCTTCTCCCATAAGCCCTGAAATTGACAGAACCTCAATGTTTTTAGCACCTTTAACTCTGTTCATGTTATCAATTGTGTCAGTGATTACTAAATTTTTAATTACGGATTTTTTAATTTTATTTACAGCTTCTCCGCTAAGTACACCGTGAGTTATGTAAACATAAACTTCTTTAGCACCTCGATCTTTAAGAGCCTTAGCTGCATTTACAATTGTACCACCTGAATCGATTATATCGTCAACAATAATGCAAGTTTTTCCTTTCACATCTCCGATAATGTTCATTACTTGAGATTGACCTGGCTTAGGTCTTCTTTTATCTACAATAGCTAATCCAACATTTAAAATTTTTCCTAGAGCTCTGGCTCTCTCGGTACCACCTACGTCTGGAGCTACACAAATTATGTTTTTACTTTTTATCTTTTTTTTTGCATGTCTTGCAAATATAGGTGTTGCAAACAGGTTGTCTACTGGTATATCAAAAAATCCTTGAATTTGTCCTGCATGTAAATCAACAGTAACAACCCTATCTGCTCCTGCTTTAGTGATTAGATTTGAGACAAGCTTTGCTGATATTGATGTTCTTGGTGCAACTTTTCTATCTTGCCTAGCATAACCAAAGTAAGGGATAACAGCAGTAATATTTTTTGCTGACGATCTCTTAAGTGCATCAATACATAATAGTAGTTCCATTAAGTTATCATTTGCAGGAGATGAAATAGATTGAATTAAAAAAATACTATTACCTCTAATATTTTCATTAATTTCAACGTAGATTTCTCCGTCAGAAAAATTTCTGATGCTAGAGTTGACTAATTTAGATTTTAGATATTTAGCAATATTCTTGCTTAATGGTTTGTTGCTATTTCCGGATAATAATTTCATTAAAAAAACCTAATTAAGCATAATTATTGAAATATTTCTACCATAATCATCATGATTTAGTCTTAAAGCTCTTCTCGCACTAAAAAAATTATTTTTAACATCAAATGTATCAATATTTATAGATTCAATATTTTTTATTTTATTATTTAAAAGGCATGATTTTACATACCTAGGCAAATCAAAATAAAGCTTATCGTACTTAATTTTAAAAAATTTATTATTTTTTTTATCCTTTTTAATAAATTTTCTTTTAAAATCTTCTTTGACTTCATAATTTTTTCCTGAGATTGCAGGTCCGATAGCTGCAGTAATATTTTTAGGATTTGATCCTTTTTTAATCATAAATTGGATTACCTTACTAATTATACCCTTATATGCACCTTTCCACCCAGCATGAATTGCTGCAATTAATTTTGTTCTTTCATCACAGATTAAAATCGGCACACAGTCAGCAGTTAATACACCAATTGGTATATTTTTTTGGTTTGTAATTACTGCGTCTGCTTTTGGTTTAGATTTAAAAGTATTTTTTTTATTAATAAAAACAAACTTATTACTGTGTATTTGATGGAGTAAATAAATACTTTTAGCGGTACTTTTTATTTTTTTCTTAACTATTTGTAAATTTTTTTTAATATCTGACTGATTATCTTTTGAACCAGGACCACAGTTTAAACTTTTATAAATCCTTTTTGATTTACCACCAGTTTTATTAAAAAAACCATGTTTAATAGTTTTAAATTTAGAGAGTTTTTTTGATTTTATCAATTTTGAAAACCTGTTTTAAAATTATTTTTTTTGTTTTTTACAAGCATGACCTTGAACAATTCACCCATTTGCTTATCATCTATCAAACGTCTTACTCTATAAAATAAATCTGCTTTTTTAGAAAAGGCTATATTTTTGCTGATTATTTCCGCTCTTTGATGAATACCCATACTTGTTAAGAATTTTTTTTGATTTGTAAAAATTGAATTAACTTCTTCAAACTGATTTATAAATTTCTCAAAAGAATGAAAGTTTATATTGTAAGTAATATCAGAGTCTCCAATATTTTCTAAAATGTTAGAATATTTATGATTATTTACTGCTTGAAGAGTTTCATGCATTTTGCTGTCTGCATAACCATAATCAATAATTAACATTCCTCCATCATTTTTTTGTATTAAATCGCAAATTGTTCTTAAATAATGAAATGTATCCGGTGAGTATTCTATAACGTTTTGATTTTTTGATATTTCGAAATTTAGATGTTTTTCAATTTTTTCTATATCGATTTTTTCCTCTTTAAACTCAGCTTTTTTTGGATCATTCAAATTCACAAATCTTTCAAACCATCCCTCTTTTTTTTTAAAAAATTGTTTGATTGGTATGGCATCAAAAAATTCATTAGCTAAAAAAATTGTAGGGTTTGAATTTATTTTTTTAATGTCCTTTAACCACGAAAATTTTTTAGAATTTAAATTTTTTTTTTGTTCTTTTATTAAAAAATCACTTTTCTCATGAATTACAAAACTACAGGCATTGTAACACTCTGGAAAATTCATAAGTGTCTCATCTATGACTTTCATCATTTCGCCATTTCCAGCTCCCAGTTCTAGTAAATTAAATTTTTTCGGAGAGCCTATACTTTTCCAAAAAGTAATTGTCCAAATTGCAATTATTTCTGAAAATAATCTTGTAATATTAGGAGCAGTAATAAAGTCTCCGTCTTCACCAAAAGGATTCTTTTTCATATAATAACCTTTATCCTTATCGTAAAGAGCTAAATTTATAAATTGATCTAATGGTAAATTATTTGTTTTAGCGAGTTTCATATTTTAAATAAAATAAGATTACCCCTGATAGTATAAATATTAAACTTACTACTTGCCCCATTGTTAAGTTTAAAAATATATAACCTAGCTGCTCATCTGGCACTCTATAAAACTCAACAATAAATCTGAAGATTGAGTAAATTAATAAAAATAATCCTGAAATTACCCCAGGTTTGTTTAAAAATTTTTTTTTAAAATAAATCAATAATAAAAATAGGAATAAACCCTCTAATAGTGCCTCGTATAATTGCGAGGGATGTCTAGGAAAATTATCTACCTGAATAAATATTACTGCCCAGGGCACTTTAGTTATTGTTCCATATAATTCTGAATTTATAAAGTTTGCTATTCTTCCAAAAAATAGACCAATTGGAGCAACTATAGCCACAATGTCCATATATAAGAATGAGTTTTGATTATTTTTCTTAGCAAAAATTATACTCGCAATAATAACTCCAACTAAACCACCATGGAAAGACATTCCACCTTGCCAAATTTTAAATATATCAATTGGATTACTTACGTAAAAATTTAAATTATAAAGAAAGATGTAGCCGAGTCTGCCTCCTAAAATTATACCTATGATTAAATAAGTTAAATAATCATCAAATTTATTTTTAATTTCTATGTTTTGGATAAATAATTTTTTAGCGAGTATCCAGCCCACTATAATTCCAAATATATAGGCTAGAGAATACCACCTGATTTCTAAAGAAAATATTTCTAGGGCTACTGGGTCAAAATTATTAATGAACATATTTAATAATACTTATAATGTATATCTTAAATATGAAAAATTCTAAATTTATAATTGATAAGTTTGCTAAATTAATAGAGCAAGGGATAGTATCTTCAAAAGATTTAACTTCAGAACTATTTAATATATTGAAATCTAAAAGAGATGAGTTCGTTTTTAAAATGGAACTCACAAGTAAAGATGAGTTTGAAGTACTCTCAAAACGTCTTGAGAGTCTTGAAAAGAAAATAAATAAATTAGAGAGAAAAAAAAATAAAAAAGTTAAACAGGCAAGAAAATCTTAACTCTTAAACCATCCATTTTTGACTTTTCTAACATAATATTACCCCCGTGAGATTTGATAATGTCTGATGAAATCGACAAACCAAGTCCAACACTAGATTTAGAGTCTGCTCGACCTTTATCTATTTTATAGAAAGGTTTAAATACATTTTCGTACTCTTTTTTTGATATTCCAGGCCCATCATCATCAATAATAATGAATAAGTTTGTATTTTTTTTACTTAAGCTAATTTCAACTTTGTTTGCATATTTTAGTGAATTATCAATTAGATTGTTTAGACATCTATTAATTAAATTTTTCCTACCATTAAAATAAATTCTTGAAATTAAATTTTTTGAAATATTCTCATTATTATATTTTTTTACAACCTCAGAAATTAATTCGGATAAATTAAACATTTCATCCTTTTCAACATAAGATGAACTAGTAAATTGCAAATATTCATTTAACATTTTTTCCATTTCATTGATATCTTCCGTCAATTTTTGAACTGTCTCATTATCTTTTATGAAAGCAAGCTGTAATTTCATTCTAGTTAAGGGTGTCCTTAAATCATGACTTATACCTGACAACATTTCTGTTCTTTGATTTATATGTCTTTCGATTCTCTTTCTCATTTTATCAAATTCATGTCCTGCCTGTCTTATTTCAAGGGCTCCTGAAGGTTTGAACACTTCAATATTTTCTCCTTTACCAAATCTTTCTGCCGCACGTGCTAGATTAGTAATTGGTCTAGTTTGATTTTTTAAAAATATTAAAGAAATTATCACCATTATGAATGCAGGCACTGTTATCCAAAGAGCAAATATTCTTGCTGATGAACTCGTCACTCTATCTTTGGGCACTAAAAATTTAAAATAACCTTCCTCGTATCTAATTCTCAGATCAATAAGTTCTTTATAACTTGTTGTATCAAACCAGTATTCATTTGATCCAAATTTGGATTTAAGCTCTCTTCTTAAACTTCTATCTATAGGACTAAACCATCTTTCAGTAACGGTATTTTGTAATTTTTCTTCATTCGTGAATTCAATGTTTAAATCTAAAAACATTGAAAAAAGATCTAGTAGTTCTTGTTTGTTTGTTTGCTCACTTCCATAGGCTTCAATAAATGTGCTAATTTCATTTACCAAAGTTCTTGTCATACCTTTATTTGTTTTTATCCAAAGGCTATCAAAAAAAACAATTGTAATTACAAGTTGTAAAACTAGTACTGGAATAGCAACTATTAGAAGTGCTCTATAAAATAATCTTTTGGGTAATATTTTTTTTAAGTAATTACTCAATCCAGAGAACATATCCCGCTCCTCTAATTGTCTGTAAAAATTTTGGATTTTTTGGATCAATTTCAATTTTTTTTCTAAGTCGAGTTATAATCACATCTATTGATCTCTCTTTATCTAAATTAATTAATTGACCAATATCTTCCCTTGAAAAAGTTTTACCTGGGTTACTAATCATTTTTTCTAAAATTGTCTTTTCTGTTGAATTGATTTTAAATTCTTTATTTTTTTTAAAAATTATTTGTTTATTCAAATCTATTTTAATATTTTGAAATTCTATAACTCTTTTCTGATCCGTCTTAATAGTTTTATTTAATATATTTTTTATTCTTAGAATTAATTCTTTTGGTTCAAATGGTTTTGGTAAATAATCATCAGCACCAATCTCCAACCCTTCAACTCTTTCATTAGCTTCGCCTTTAGCTGTAAGTAGTATTATTGGCGTTTCTAATTTCTTTTTATTTTCTTTTATAAATTCGAGCCCACTTTTTCCCGGCATCATAATGTCCAAAACTATTAAATCGAATTTAATTATTTTTATTTTATCCAATGCACTTTCCGCATTTTCTGCAGTAGTGACTAAAAATTTATTTTCATTTAAATACTTTTTTACAAGAGATCTTATTCCATCATCATCATCAACCATTAGTATATGTGCAGTATACTTATCCATTTATTATTTTACTCAATACATTATCAAAATTTATAACTTCTTCTGAACTTGAATTTAGCAAAGCATTATAAATTCTCTTTTTTTGTAAATTAAAAATTTCATTAAAAATTTTTTTACCTTTATCATTAAGAAAAACATGCTTTATTCTAGTGTCCTGATCATCTTTTTTAAATATAATGATCTCAAGTTTAATTAAATCTTTAAGAACACGATTTAAGCTTTGTTTTGTCACTTTTAATCTCTTAAGTAGCTCCGAAATTGAGATTCCTTCATACATTGAAAGTAAATGAATTACTTTATGGTGTGCTAAACCAATTGAATATCTATCCAATATATTTTTAGAATCAGAAAAGGTTTCTCTGTAGCTTACGAATAGTTTTTCAATTAGATCTTTAAGCTGGTCATCTTTTAAATATAAAAGTTCTTTCATAATAGGTAAGTTATATTGACATATTAAAGATACAAAGATATTTTTCAGATATAAATTAAAAAATTTTCACTCATGATACCTTACGATAAGAGATCTGGAAAAATATGGTACAACAACGAATTAGTTGATTGGGCTGATGTTAAACTGCATGTTTTAAGCCATGGCATGCATTATGCTAGTTGTGTATTTGAAGGTGAGAGAGTTTATGATGGTTCAATTTTCAAATTAGAGGAGCATACGGCTAGATTTTTTCATTCTGCTAGGAGAATGGGTTTTGAAATTCCATATTCAGAAAAAGAAATTAATAATGCATCAAATAAAATTATCGCAACCCAAAAAGTAGAAAATGGTTATGTGAGACCTGTTGCTTGGAGAGGTAGTGAGATGATGGCTATTTCTGCGCAACAAACAAAAATACATGTTGCGATTGCAACATGGGAATGGGGATCATATTTTGATCCTAAACTCAAAGTAGAAGGAATAAGATTAAATATTTCAAACTGGAGAAGACCAGCACCTAACACAATACCATGGGATACAAAGGCATCAGGTCTTTACATGATTTGCACTCTCTCAAAACATGAGGCAGAAAAGCAAGGATATACAGATTCTTTAATGCTTGATCATGAAGGGAATGTTGCTGAAGCAACTGGAGCAAATATTTTTTTCAAAGATAAAAATGGAGAAATTCATACTCCAATACCAGATTCTTTTTTAGATGGTATTACAAGAAGAACCGTAATTGGAATTGCAAAATCTAAAAATATAAAAGTGCATGAAAGAAAAATTAGTCCAACTGAATTACCTAATTTTGTTGGATGTTTTTTAACAGGAACAGCAGCAGAGGTAACACCAGTATCTTGTATTGCTGAAAATCAATTTAAAGTTTGTGATACTATTATTGATTTAAATGAAAGTTATCAGGTATTAGTTAGGAAAAAAAAAGCAGCTTAGTCTTTGCTGTCCTCAGACATAGCGTGATCAATACCTTTTCGCATATAATCATATGCAGTAAAAAGTGTTAAACCAGCAGATAGCCACAAAAAAATTATACCTATTGTTTGAGCGTTATAATCTTGGAAATTAATTATTTTATTTCCTGTGTCTCCGGACAATAAAAGAGCAATTGATACCATTTGTAATACTGTTTTAAGCTTAGCAAGGTTTGAAACAGTAAGTTTTATTTTTCCTTTTGCTAAAAATTCTCTTAAACCCGAAATTAAAATTTCTCTTGTTAGAATTATTATTGCTGCAATTACCTCATAATTTCTAATTGTTCCATCCATAACTAGAAGTATTAATGCTGTAGCAACAATGATTTTATCAGCTATTGGATCTAATAATTCACCCAGTTTTGACTCTACTCCAAACATTCTAGCCAACATACCATCTAAGAAGTCTGTAAATGATGCAACAATAAACAATATTAAAGCTGTAAGATCACCATAAAACCCTGGAAGATAAAAAGCTAAAACAAAAAAGGGAACAATTATTATTCGACCAATAGTTAATATGTTTGGAATTTTTTTTAGCATAATTATTCGTGGAAAAAATTATATATCTTTTTTGCTACTTTTTCCTCAACACCTTCAACAGATTTAATTTCATCCAAGCTAGCGGACTCTACTGATCTTGCAGAACCAAAATGGTTTAATAAAGCCCTTTTCCTTATAACCCCAATGCCCTCTATTTGGTCTAATAAAGATTTGCTAATACCTCTTTTCCTCTTTGCTCTGTGGGCGCTTATGGCAAACCTATGTGATTCATCTCTTATCCTTTGGAGAAAAAAAAGGGTAGGGTCGTTTCTTGAAAATTTATATTCTTTACTATTATGAAAAAATGTTTCATTTCCACTATTTCTAAATTTACCTTTAGCTATTGCAATAATTGGAATATCGTGAAGGCCTAATTCATTAAGGGTTTCTCGAGCAACTGAATATTGACCTTTTCCTCCATCTACCAGAACCAAATCAGGAAAAGTAAGGTAGCTGTCTTTTTCTTGAACTGCTCTTTTGAACCTTCTGTTTAATACCTCTCTCATCATCCCATAGTCGTCTTGCTCATTTTTCTTGTGTTTAATGTTAAATTTTCTATATCTTTTTTTAATAAACCCTTCATCACCGTAGGTTATTAAAGCGCCAACACTATTTGTACCTTGAATATGACTGTTATCGTAAACCTCAATTAAACTTATATTTGTTTCTAAATTAAATTTTTTAGCTACTGCATCAAATAATTCTTTATTATTCTGACTTTCGTAAAGTTTTCTATTAAGACTATCTTTTGCATTTTTTATTGCTTGATTAATAACCTTTAGTTTTGATCCTTTTTTAGCAACTGAAATATTTATTTGTTTACCTTCTTTTTGTGTCAGCGTTTTTTCAATTAGTGCTTTTTCCTTTATTTCATCTGACAGAATAACTGATGAAGGAACACTTTTATTTTCATAAAATTGAGAAACAAATGAATTTAGGATTTCACTAAAGTTTTCATCTGGGTCGTGTTTAGGGAAAAAAGCTTGATTACCCCAATTTTGTTTTGATCTATAAAAAAATACTTGAATGCAAGTTTTTCCAGATTCTTTGTATCCAGCAATAACATCTGCCTCAACTAAGTTTGCTTCATTAATTCTCTGTGAAGATTGAATTATATTCAATGCTTTAATTCTATCTCTTAAAATTACTGCTTTTTCAAAATCAAGATCCTCACTTGCCTTTTCCATCTGATTAGAAAGATTTTTTTGAATTTTCCTAGATTTGCCTGAAACAAATTCAATAGCATCCTCTACTGTTTGATTATATTCCTCTTTTTTAACGTACCCTACACAAGGTCCAGAACACCTTTTTATTTGATATAAAATACACGGTCTTTCTCTGTTTTTGAAAACTGTGTCATCACAAACTCTTAAATGAAAAATTTTTTGGATCATTTTGATTGTCCAATTAGCCGAACCAGCAGAAGCAAAAGGTCCAAAGTAAAAACCTTCTTTTGTTTTTTTTCCTCTATGTCTTTTTATTTGAGGCCACTTATCTTTATTACCAATAAATATAAATGGAAATGACTTATCATCACGTAAAAGGATATTAAATTTTGGTTTATGTTTTTTAATTAAATTTGCTTCTAGTAGTAAAGCTTCACTCTCATTGGACGTTGTTGTTATCTCTAATTTTCTTGTTTGAGACAACATTCGTTCAGTTCTAATTATGTGATTTTTTTCTGCAACATAACTCTTTAATCTATTCGGTAAATTTTTGGCTTTACCCACATAAAGAATTTCATTTTTTTCATTGAGCATCCTGTATACACCTGGAAGTTTTGGTACTAGAGGAAGCTCTTTTTTAATTACTTCTTTTCCTATTTCAGAGCTTATCATGACTTCTCTTTTTGCTAATTTGAATACCAACAGATGAGCATTGTTTTAGAATTTCTAATTTTTCAATTTTCAACATTATTTTAGCAATTCTTTTGTCTTTAAATAATTCGTCAAAAACAGCTTCTGCTAAAGTTTCTAGAAAATTATAATGTTTCTTTTTCACAAGTTTCGTAATTAATTTTACTATAGTTCCATAATTAACAATGGATTTTATATCTTTATCGCTCGAAGGTTTTTTGTCCTCATAGTCTATCTCAAGACTAAATTTAACTTTCTGAGATTTTTCTTTTTCAAAATCGTAATAACCAAGTTTTAAATCTAAGATCAATTCATTAATTAATATTTTTTTCTCATAATTAAATAGGCTTTTATTTTTGTCTATTTTGACAATTTTCAAATTATTTTTTTTCATTCTTTGCTCATTACATCTGGTGTTTGCCAGTTAAGATTTTGACCACTATCAATAGCCAAAACTTGACCAGTAATAGATATATTTTTAATAAAAAAGTCAACAGCATTACATATTTGCTCCACATCAACCTGTCTTTTGAGCGGTGTTGCTAAATATTGTTTTTTGAAATGTTTTTCAGATTGTCTTTGATTTTTTATAGTGGGTCCAGGTGCAATAGCGTTTACTCTTACACTTGGAGCTAAGCTCATAGCACTTGTTTTAGTTAAAGTATACAATCCCGTTTTACTAATTGTATAAGAAAAAAAATATGGAGTTAATTTAAAAACTCTTTGATCAATAATATTAATTATATTATTATTTCCTCTCCTAACATTTTTTTGAAAATTCTTTTGATAATAATGCCGGTGTTCTTAAATTAGTTCTAAGATGTTGTCCCCAGCTATCTGTTGTAAAATTTTCTAATTTGTCATTTTCAAATAAAGAAGCATTATTAATTAAACAATCAAAATATTTAAGTTTAGATTTTGCAAATTTTATAATTTTATTCACATCATTTTCTTTACTTAGGTCGCCTCTGGCTAAGTAAACTTTTGTACCTTTATTAGATAATTCTTTTTTTAATTTTTCTGCTTTTAATTTTGATTTGTTATAATGAATCAAAATTTCTATATTTGGTCCAGATAATTTTCTTGCAATTGCGGCACCCATTCGAGTTGCTCCACCAGTAATAATTATTTTCCGTGCTTCCATTTTTTATCTTTTTTTTTTGTAACTTTAGTACCCGGCATACCCATAGTTGATCTACCCTTTGGATAAAGCTTATTTTTTACATCATACTGCCTTATTTTTGGATTTAATGTAATTTCTAATTCAGTACTCTCTAACTTTCTTATTTCATCTCTAATTTTAGCAGCTTCTTCAAACTCTAAATTAGATGCTGCTTCTTTCATTTTTTTATCTAGCGCTTTTAGATGTTTTTTAAGATTCCCCCCAACATTTGAGCCTTCGCTTATTTTGACGTAGTCTTTTTCATAAACACTTTCTAGAATATCGCTGATTTCTTTTTTTACCGACTTCGCGTCTATTTTGTGTTTTTTGTTGTAAGCTAATTGAATTTTTCTTCTTCTATCAGTTTCTGCAATTGCTTTTTTTATACTTTTTGTCTCTTTGTCAGCATATAAAATTACTTTTCCATCAACGTTTCTCGCAGCTCTTCCTATGGTTTGAATTAAAGATGTTTCTGATCTTAAAAAACCTTCTTTATCAGCATCTAAAATTCCAACTAATGCACATTCAGGAATATCTAATCCTTCTCTTAATAAGTTAATACCAACCAAGACATCAAATACACCCATTCTTAAATCTCGCATAATTTCAATTCTTTCTAATGTATCAATATCTGAGTGTAGGTATCTTACCTTGATACCGTTTTCATGAAGGTATTCAGTTAAATCTTCAGCCATTTTTTTAGTTAGCGTTGTTACTAATACTCTATGATTATTTTCTATAACCCGTTTACATTCATGCATTAAATCATCCACTTGATTTTTTGCAGGTCTTATTTCAACAGGTGGATCAATTAATCCTGTTGGTCTAATTACCTGATCTATAAATTTACCTTTTGTTTGTTCTAGTTCCCATGGTCCAGGAGTTGCGGAAACAAATACAGTTTGAGTTCTCATTAAATCCCATTCTTCAAATTTTAATGGCCTATTATCCATACACGAAGGAAGTCTAAATCCATATTCTGCTAAAGTACTTTTTCTCGATCTATCACCTTTATACATTCCGTTAAGCTGAGGAACTGTCACATGACACTCATCTACAAATATTAAAGTATTATCTGGGAAATATTCAAAAAGAGTAGGTGGGGGCTCTCCTGGCTTTCTTCCTGATAAAAATCTTGAATAGTTTTCAATGCCAGCGCAAGAGCCAGTTGCTTCAATCATTTCAAGATCAAATTTAGTTCTTTCCTCTAATCTTTGTGCCTCTAATAATTTATTTTCAGCACGGTGTTTTTTTAAAGTTACTTCTAGTTCTTTTTTAATATTAATTACCGCTTGCTCAATTGTAGGTTTCGGAGTTATGTAGTGACTATTGGCATAAACTTTTATTAAACTTAATTCTCTTACTTTATCACCAGTTAAAGGATCAAACTCTTCTATCTGTTCTAATTTATCTCCAAATAAACACAATCTCCATGCTCTATCCTCTAAGTGTGATGGAAAAATTTCTAAGTATTCTCCTCTCGCTCTAAATGTGCCTCTATAAAAATTTTGATCATTTCTTTTGTATTGAAGAGCTACTAAAGACTTTATTATTTCTTCTCTGTTATAATCATAATTTTTTTGAAGTGTTAAAGTCATTTTGCTATATGCTTCAACAGATCCAAGACCATAAATACAAGAAACACTTGCAACAATTAATACATCATCTCTTTCTAAAAGAGATCTTGTTGCAGAGTGTCTCATCCTATCAATTTGTTCATTAATAGAGGCCTCTTTCTCAATATATGTGTCTGATCTTGGTACATAAGCCTCAGGAGTGTAATAGTCATAGTATGAAACGAAATATTCAACAGCATTGTCAGGAAAAAAGGTTTTCATTTCACCATAAAGTTGAGCAGCAAGAGTTTTATTTGGAGCTAAAATCAAGGCAGGTCTATTGGTAGCTTCGATAACTTTAGCCATAGTAAAAGTTTTTCCAGATCCTGTTACACCAAGTAAAACTTGATTAAATTGATCTTTGTTAGCACCATTAACTAATTTTTTTATTGCCTCAGGCTGATCTCCTGCAGGTTTAAAATCAGATTTAATTTTGAATTTTTTTCCACCCTCTAGTTTTCCACCAATTTTAGGATTTTTACTCTGAATATCTGTAATTAAATCTTGATAAGTATTTTCCATATATTAAACAACGTAGTAGAATTTATTTATATTTCAATGAGCATAATATCGGACAGTTTAAAGAAGATTAAACCATCACCTACTATTGCTGTTACTCAAAAAGCAAGAGAATTAAAAGCTGCTGGAAAAGATGTTATTGGACTTGGTGCAGGAGAACCAGATTTTGATACTCCAGATAATATTAAGCAAGCAGCTATAAAAGCTATTAATGATGGTGATACTAAATACACTGCTGTTGATGGCACTCAAGCATTAAAAAAAGCAATTGTGGAAAAATTTAAAAAAGAAAATAATTTAGATTATACAACTGATCAAATTACAGTTGGTGCTGGTGGAAAGCATGTAATTTATAATGCAATGATGGCTACATTAAACGATGGTGATGAAGTAATAGTACCTGCTCCCTATTGGGTCTCTTATCCTGATATGGTTTTATTAGCAGGAGGAAAACCAGTAATAATGGAATGCAATGAGAAACAAGGTTTTAAAATAAATCCAAATGATCTTGAGAAATATATAACACCAAAAACAAAATGGATTATTCTTAATTCGCCTTCAAATCCAACCGGAGCATGTTATTCAGAGCAAGATATAAAAGCAATTGCAGATATTTTGAAAAAACATAATCATGTGTATATTTTAAGCGATGATATTTATGAGCATGTGACTTATGATGGTTTTAAATTTTTTACAATTGCTCAAATTGAAAGTTTAAAAGATAGAGTACTTACAATGAATGGTGTAAGCAAAGCTTATTCAATGACAGGCTGGAGAATAGGGTATGCAGCTGGTCCAAAAGATATCGTTAAAGCTATTGCTAAAATTCAATCACAATCAACAACCAATCCTTCTTCTATTAGCCAGGCTGCTGCAGTTGAGGCACTTAGTGGAACACAAGACTTTATTAAGGAACGAGCTAATTCTTTTCAGGAGAGAAGAGATTTTGTAGTTAATGCTTTAAATGCGATAGACGGAATTGAATGTCTGAATCCAGATGGAGCGTTCTATGTTTTTCCAAGTTGCAAAGGTTTAATGGGTAAAAAAGATCTAAGTGGAAATGAAATTAAATCTGATACTGATTTTGTTCAATCATTATTAGAGAATAGTGGAATTGCTGTAGTCCAGGGTTCTGCATTTGGTTTAGAAGGTTTTTTCAGAATTTCTTATGCAACATCAATGGATAATCTTAAGAAAGCAATGGATAAAATATCTAGTTTTTGTAAATCCTTAAGTTAATGAAAACAGCCTTAGTCTTTGGTTCAACTGGTTTAGTTGGTGGTCATCTTCTTGATCAATTAATAAAAAATGAGAACTATAATAAAATTAAACTTTTTGTACGTTCAGAAATCATCATTAATGACCTTAAAGTTGAGATTGTTAAAACTGATTTTAATAATATAGAAAAGCATAAAGAGGAGATGACAGGTGACCACTGTTATTTTTGCATTGGTACTACAAAGCAAAATTCACCTGATAAAGATGAATATAGAAGAGTTGAACTTGATTTACCAAAACAAATCGCACAAATATCAAAATCTAACTCAGTAAATTCATTCGTTTTTGTCTCTTCAGGCTATGCAGATCCTAATAGTTCAGGAGATTATTTAAAATTTAAAGGATTAGTAGAGGAAGAGTTAAAAAGATTGAGTTTTAATAGACTTGGAATAATGAGACCTTCTTTTTTAATTGGAGATAGAAAAGAAAAAAGATTAGGAGAGAAATTAGGTATTTTTGTATTTAAATTATTATCACCTTTATTTTTAGGACCATTAAAAAAAATGAAACCAATTCAATCTGAAAAAGTTGCAAAAGCAATGATTAAAATTTCTAATGGTGACTTTAGACAACAAGTATTCGAGTCTAATGAAATAGTGGAAATTGGTAATAATTAATTTTTAAAATTTAAAATATTCTTTTATGTCTTTTTGAAACAATAAGTAAATACAAGAAATCTGAAATAAAGTATTCAAACTTAAAATAAATCTTACAACCAATTCATTAAATCCTATTTCAGGTATAGGTCCATAAGGAGCAGCAAAACTTACATTTATTGCCCCAATTAAATCTAACAAACCAATCACATTCCAAGACAGCAAAAGACCCCATAATATAGTGCTTGGTTTTTTTATAATGCCGTAAACTAAAAATAAAGCAGTTATCCCGATAAAAAAGTCACCCACAAAAGGAATTATCCATTCGGATGGTGCCGAACGTTCATTTTCGGTAAAAATCCAAAACAAAAACAAACCTGACCCAACTGCTCTGAATGACATCCATCCAGTTACAAAAATAATCCACTTTAATTTCATTTTTTAGTGAGATAAAAATTTTTCTGCTTCAAGTGCAGCCATACATCCCATACCTGCAGCGGTTACAGCTTGTCTAAATGTTTTGTCTTTTACATCTCCAGCTGCATAAACACCAGGAACATTAGTTTCTGTTGAGTCAGGTTTGGTAATTAAATATCCCTCATTATCCATTTTTAATTGATCTTTAAAAAGTTGAGTAGCTGGATCATGACCAATAGCAATGAATACGCCGTCAAGTTTCAATTCTTGTATATTATTTGTTTTAACATTTTTAATCTTTATTCCTTTGACATTTTTAGGATCTTTATCACCTAACACATCTTCAACTACAGAGTCCCAAATTATTTCTATTTTTTTATTTTCCATTAATTTTTTTTGAAGCATTTTTTCAGCTCTTAAACTATCTCTTCTGTGGATTAATTTTACTTTAGATGCAAACTTTGTAAGGAACATCGCTTCTTCAACAGCTGCATTACCTCCTCCAACAACAGCAACCTCTTTATCTTTAAAGAAAAAACCATCACAAGTAGCACAAGCAGAAACTCCAAATCCCCTAAATTCCTGTTCTGATTTTATATTTAACCATCTTGCTTGAGCTCCAGTAGAAATAATAATGCTATCAGCAGTATATTTCTGACCACTATCTCCTACAGCTTCAAACGGAGTAGATTTTAAATTTACAGATCCAATATGGTCTTCAATCATTTCAGTTCCAACTGCTTTTGCTTGTTCTTTCATTTGATCCATTAACCATGGTCCCTGAATAACTTCAGAAAATCCTGGATAATTTTCAACATCAGTTGTCGTTGTTAATTGTCCTCCTGGCTCAGATCCATAAACTAAAATAGGATTTAACATTGCACGAGCAGCATAAACTGCTGCAGTGTATCCAGCTGGACCTGATCCAATTATTAACACTTTTGTGTGTTTAGTTGGATTTTGACTCATATGAAAGCTATATAGTGATTAATGACTAAATTAAAAGGTATTTTATTAACTCAAGGTATGCATGGCATGATAAGCCAGGTAGAAGGTTTAGCTAAAGCTTTAGATTTGGATTTTACACACCATAAGGTTGAACTAAATAATTTTTGGAAAATCGTTCCTCCAAAATTAACTCCAATATCACAAAACATTTATAAAAAAATAAACGAGTATGATTTTGATGTAATTATTTCATGTGGAAGAAAAAGTGTGATTCCCTCAATCCACTTAAAAAGTATCTCAAAAAAAAAAGTTTCAAATATTCATATTCAAGATCCAAAGGTAGATTTCAATCATTTTGATTTTATTGTTGCTCCCGAACATGATGGGATAAGCGGTACAAATGTAATTAAAACAAAAGGTGCAATTCATTATTTAACGGAAAATGAAATTGAAGAAAATAGAAGTTATTTAAATTCATATATCAAACAGGATAATAGAAAAGTTTGGTGTTTAATAATGGGTGGTCCTACAAAATATTATGACTACTCAACAAAAAATATGAAGCATATATTTTCAATTTTTTACAAACTATTGAAAAAATATGATTTTCAACTTGTGGTGATACCTTCAATGAGAACACCATTAAATACTATACATTATGCAAAAGAGTTTTTTGGAGAAAATCACACTGTGATTATGAATGTTGATAAAAAAGCTTATCTTTCAGCTTTAGCCATTTCGGAAAATATAGTTGTTACATGTGATTCCAGCTCAATGATATCTGAAGCTGCTTTGACTGGAAAACCAATTTATGTTGCTAATATTTTACCGAAAAGAAAAGACGTTAGATTTCAGAATTTTAGAAATTTATTCAGAGAATTAAATATAACCAGAAACTTAGGTGAAGAAATTGAAAATTGGAACTATCAAAAATTAGATGAAACGAATAGAGTAGCAAAAATTATTAAAGAAAAAATACAAGCCTAATGTCATTTTTAAATTCAATTAAAAACAATTCAAAAGAACATAATTTTCCATTTAATCATTGGGAGTATAGCGATGCCTTGTCAGAAGATGCTATTGATGAAATAGTCAAAGCAGACATTCCTGATGTGAGTAAACATAATCTTAATTATGATGGAACAAGAGCAATAGATGGTGGAGCTGCAGAATTTAGACAAGGTATAGCTTCTGGTGGACAAGCAATAAAGTTTAGATGTTTTATTAATAAAGAAAATGCATCACAATTTCCAAATTTAGTAAAATTTATAAACGAACTTCAATCTAAAGAAACATACGAAACAATTTCTAAAATGATAAATAAAGATTTATCAAATTCATATGTTAGGGTTGAGGTTATATGTGACCGAGAGGGTTTTTGGTTAAAGCCTCATTGCGATATAAAAGAAAAACTTATGTCAGGTTTAATATTTGTTAATAAAACAAATGAATCTGAAGATTTAGGAACTGATTTTTACAATGAAAAATTAGAGAAAGTTAAAACACTTCCTTACAAACATAATTATGGTTATCTTTTTACCAGTGGACCAAATACTTGGCATGGTATGGAGAAGAAAAAGATCGTTAAAGAAAGACGATGTATTCAAGTCAATTATGTTACATTTGAAACTGATTGGAAAGTAAATTCTTAAATGTCCTGAAGAGAAGTCACTTCTAATTTTTTTGTTTTTAGCGATCTAATTGCCTCTAAACATGCTTGAGCAGTAGACATATTAGTACAATAAGGAACTTTATTTTTAAGCGTTGCTCTTCTTAAAGCTATTGCATCGCTTAATCGATGTTCACTATTTCCACCTCCGGTATTTATTACTAATGCAATTTTTTTAGAGTCTAAAACATTTACTATGTGAGGTGAACCAGTGCTTACTTTATTTATAATTTTACATTTCATCCCATGCTTTCGAATATATTCCGCAGTTCCTCTAGTTGCACATAATTTAAACTTAAGTTTAAGAAGTTCCTTAGCTAAATCTATTCCTTCATCTTTGTGACTATCTTTGAGAGATATAAAAGCTAATCCATGTTTTGGTAATGAGTTAGTTGCTGCAATCTGACTTTTGGCAAAAGCCATTCCAAAATTTTTATCAAATCCCATTACTTCGCCAGTTGATTTCATTTCAGGCCCTAACAATAAGTCACTGTTTGGAAATTTATTAAATGGAAATACAGCTTCTTTAACTGCGTACATACCTTTAGATTTATCTTTTAAATTAAATTTAGATAACTTTTCACCAGCCATTACTCTTGATGCAATTTTAGCTAGGGGCAGTCCTTTTGCTTTTGAAACAAAAGGTACTGTCCGACTAGCTCTTGGATTAACTTCGATCACATAAATTTCATCTTTTTTAATTGCAAACTGTATATTCATGAAACCTTTTACATTTAAAGCTATAGCTAATTTTTTTGTTTGATTTTCAATTTCTTTAAGAAGATATGGTTTAATTGATACAGGAGGTAGGCTACACGCCGAATCTCCTGAATGAATTCCAGCTTCTTCAATATGTTGCATAATTCCTGCAACGTGAACCTGTTTTCCATCTGATATGGCATCTACATCTACTTCCATTGCATGATCGATAAATTTATCAATCAAAATTGGATTTTCTTCTGCAGCTTTAAATGCCTCTTCAACAAATTTTTTAAGTTGATTTTTTTCGTGAACAATTTCCATTGCTCTTCCACCTAAAACATACGAAGGTCTTACCATTAATGGCAATCCTATTTTATCTGCAATTTTTATTGCCTGATTAAATGTTTTTGCAATTCCACTCTCCGCCTGTTTAAGTTTTAATTTGTTTAATAAATTTCTAAATCGGTCTCTATCCTCCGCTAAATCGATAGAAGTATATTGTGTTCCTAAAATTGGAAGTTTGTTGTCATGTAAAAATTTAGCAAGTTTAATTGGAGTTTGTCCACCAAACTGAGCTATCACTCCTATTAGGTTTCCTTTTTCTTGTTCTTTTTTAATTATGTTAAAAACATATTCTTCTTTTAAAGGTTCAAAGTATAATCGATCACTCGTATCATAGTCTGTTGATACTGTTTCAGGGTTACAATTAACCATTATAGTCTCAAAACCTGCGTCTTTTAATGAAAAACTTGCCTGGCAACAGCAATAATCAAACTCAATTCCTTGACCAATTCTATTTGGTCCTCCTCCAAGAATAATTATTTTTTTCTTATTGGATGGATCAGCTTCACATTCTGAGTTAATCGAAAAATTTCTTTGATATGTTGAATACATATAAGGTGTAAAAGATTTAAATTCAGCCGCACAAGTATCTACTTTTTTATAAACTGGAAGTATTTTAAGCGCCGATCTTTTTCTTCTTACAATTTCTTCAGACGTTTTAGTTAATTCCGAAAGTTTTTTATCTGAAAATCCTATCGATTTTATTCTATTAAATTCTGCAAAATCCCTAGGAAGTCCTTTAGTTTTTATCTGTATTTCACAATCAACTATCTCTTTAATTTGTTCTAAAAACCAAGGATCAACTTTAGACAAATTATATATTTTTTTTAAGTCAATTTTTTTTCTAATTGCTTCGGCTATTAGTAATATCTTATTTGGAATAGTTTCTTTAAGCTTCTTTTCAATTTGTTTTTTATTTAAATCAAAAATTCTATCTATACCTGAAAAACCAGTTTCAAGAGATACTAATGCCTTTTGCAGAGACTCTTTAAAGTTTCTTCCAATAGCCATTGCTTCACCCACTGATTTCATAGATGTTCCTAAAGTTGCAGGTGAGGTTGAAAATTTTTCAAAAGTAAATCTTGGAATTTTAGTTACAACATAATCTATACTTGGTTCAAACGATGCAGGTGTAACCTTTGTTATTTCATTCTTTAATTCATCCAGAGTATAACCGACTGCTAATTTCGCAGCCACTTTCGCAATTGGAAATCCAGTTGCTTTTGATGCAAGTGCTGATGATCTTGATACACGTGGATTCATTTCAATGACAACCATTCGTCCATTTTTAGGATTGATAGCAAACTGAACATTTGATCCTCCAGTCTCAACTCCAATCTTCCTTAAACATGCAATAGATGCATTTCTCATTATCTGGTACTCTTTATCAGTAAGAGTGAGAGCAGGCGCAATTGTGACTGAGTCACCAGTATGAATTCCCATTGGATCTATATTTTCAATAGAGCAAATTATGATACAATTATCTTTCTTATCCCTTACCACCTCCATTTCAAATTCTTTCCAACCTTCCAAACATTCCTCAACAAGAACTTGGCTTACAGGAGACTCGTGTAATCCATTTTTAATAATCTTAAAATAATCTTTTTTAGTTTTAGCTATTCCTCCACCGAGTCCACCAAGTGTAAATGCAGGTCTTATAATTGCAGGTAAACCAATTTTTTTTAATACTTTTGATGCTTGGTTGTTGTTATTAACAATTTCAGATTTTGGTAAATCTAAACCAATATCAATCATATTTTTTCTAAATTTCTTTCTGTCTTCAGCATTAGAAATTGCTTTTGAATTCGCTCCGATCAATTCTATTTTGTATTTTTTTAAAACTCCTTTTTTCTCAGCTTCCATCGCAAGATTAAGAGCAGTTTGACCGCCCATAGTTGGTAGAATTGCGTCTGGCTTTTCTTTTTTGAGTATTTTTTCTAGTACGCTTAGTGTAATTGGCTCAATGTAAGTTTTATCCGCAACATCTGGATCTGTCATAATGGTTGCAGGATTTGAGTTTATTAAAACTACTTTATAACCCTCATCTTTCAGAGCTTTACATGCTTGCGTTCCTGAATAATCAAATTCACATGCTTGCCCTATAATTATTGGACCAGCGCCCACGACTAAAATTTTTTTAATATCTTTTCTTTTTGGCATTTTTTTTCATGTTGTTAATAAATTCTTGAAACAAATAAACACTATCTTGGGGTCCAGGATTAGATTCTGGATGATATTGAACTGAAAATATTGGTTTATTTTTAAGCTTTATTCCTTCAATAGTATTATCAAAAAGAGATTTATGAGTTACTTCAATTTTTTTTGGTAAAGTTTCTTCAACTACTACAAACCCATGATTTTGACTGGTAATTTCAACTTTGTCATGAACTAAATTTTTAACAGGATGGTTTGCACCTCTATGTCCTAACTTCATTTTTTTTGTTTTGCCACCTAAAGCTAATGCCAAAATCTGATGACCTAAACAAATACCAAATATAGGTAAATTATTTTTTATAAGTTCATTAATTATAGCGATTGAATATTTTCCAGTTGCAGCTGGGTCTCCTGGTCCGTTGGATAAAAAAATTCCATTTGGTTTCAAACCTAGTATTTTTTGTGCATTTGTTTTGCAAGAAACAACAGTAACCTTGCAGTTGAAGTCGGAGAAATATCTTAATATATTTTTTTTTATCCCATAATCAACCGCAACTACATGAAATAAATTTTTATTATTCTTTTTATATCCTGTCTCTTTTTTCCAGGTTTTAAGACCTCTCCAAGTATAATTTTTCTTAGTTGAAACTAATTGTGCAAGATCTAAATTTTTTAATCCACTCCATTTAATTGTATTATTAGTTAGTTTACTAATATTAAACTTTCCATTTTTTAAATAAGATATTGTTCCCTTAGGTGCCCCTTTATCTCTTATAAAGTTTGTAAGGCTTCTGGTGTCTAAGCCAGTAATTCCAACAATTTTATTTTTCTTAAGCCAAGCGTCCAAATGTAGAAAAGATCTATAGTTTGAGGGTGAGGATATTTCTGAGTTAATTATTACTCCTTTTGCCCATATTTTATCAGACTCATGATCTTCTTTATTGGTCCCAACATTTCCTATATGAGGAAAGGTAAAGTTAATAATTTGACCCGCATATGAAGGATCAGAAATGATTTCCTGATATCCTGTTAATGATGTATTGAAGCAAACTTCGCCTGTAGCCTCTCCTTGGTATCCAATTCCAATTCCTTTAAATACCCTTTTATTTTCAAGAACTAAAATGCCTGTATTGATTTGTGATTTTGTTTTTGAGTTAGTTTTTTTTGCTTTTTTCTTCAATTACAACTCATGAGTTAAAGGTTAATACAATAATTGCTTTATTATCGCAACAGAGATGTAATATAAAAATGTAAAAAAACAATTTTTCTTTTGAAGAATTTTTTCTTTAAAGTAGATTAAAAAATTATGTCATTAAAACAGACTATCGAAAACGAATATAAAAATGCTCTAAAATCTAAAGATAAAAATAAAATATCAACCTATAGGTTAATATTATCTTCTATTAAGGATTTGGACATTGTTAACAGATCAGGCCCAAATAAAAAGGAGACTGATGATGAGGATATTAAGAAACTTTTGAAAAAAATGGTCAAGCAGCGGGCCGAATCGATTGATATTTACAAAAAAAATAACAGAACAGATCTTTTAGAGGTTGAACAAAATGAATATGATATTTTAACAAGTTTCTTACCAAAGCAGCTTAATGAAGAGGAAACTAAAAAAATTTGTGCAAATGTTATTTCGAAAATTGGAGCAAATTCATTAAAAGATATGGGAAAAGTTATGGGTGAACTCAAAAAAACTCATGCAGATGAAATTGATTTTTCCAAAGCAGGATCAATGATCAAAGACTTGTTGAATAAATAATGAAATATCCAAAAGAGTATCTTGATGAAATTAAAAATAGGTTGAAAGTTTCAACGGTAGTATCAAAAACTGTTTCCTTAAAAAAAAGAGGTAAAGAATTTGTAGGTTTATCACCTTTCAAAAATGAAAAAACACCCTCATTTACTGTGAATGATGAAAAAGAATTTTATCATTGTTTTGCAACTTCAGAGCATGGAAATATATTTGATTTTGTGATGAAAACCCAAAATTTAAAATTTGGCGAAGCGGTTAAATATTTAGCACAATTTGCAGGTATGCAGCCATATATGTTTTCAAAACAAGATGAAGAAAGAGAGAAAAAATGGAATGAATACAAATCTATTTTTAGGAATTATGTAGATTTTTATCACAATGAACTTTTAAAAAATGAAGATTATTTGATCGCTAGGGATTATTTAAAAAATAGATCATTAGGCAAAGATGAAGTAAAAAAATTTAAAATAGGATACATAGAAAAAAATCCAAATTTTTTCGAAAAATTAAAAAAAGATTATAGTGAGCAAACTTTAGTAGAAACTGGTTTATTTTATTTAGATGAAAAAAAAAAAATTTATGTCGAAAGATTTAGAGGTCGATTAATATTTCCAATTAATAATATTTCAGGTCAACCAATTGCACTTGGCGGAAGAATAATTGAAAAGTTAGATTATCTAGCAAAATATATAAATTCACCTGAAACAAATTTTTTTAAAAAAGGATCAAATTTATATAATTTAGATTTAGCAAGAAAACTTTCTAATAAAATAGATCACATTTATCTGGTTGAAGGATACATGGATGTTGTAGGTCTAAGTAAAAATGGAATTGATAATGTGGTAGCGAATCTTGGTACATCATTAACTGACAAACAGATTCTAACTTTAAATCAATTTTTTGATGATATCATTATATGTTTTGATGGTGATGAAAGCGGATACAAAGCTGCGGTTAGAGCAGCAGAAAATTCAATTAAGGAACTTAAACCAGAGAAACAAATTTCATTTTTATTTTTACCAGATAAAGAGGATCCTGATAGCTATGTAAATAAAAATGGTAAGGCTAATTTTATGGATTTTACAAAGCAAAGCAAACTATCAATTCATCAATTTATTTTTAGTCATTATAAAAAACAAACTAATAACAACCCTTCATCCATGGCTACTTTAGAGAAAAAACTTAGGAGTATTGCAAACACTATTAAAGATGAATTTATAAAAAAATATGTCCTAGAATACTTTTTAGAAAAAATTGCTGAGTTTACTCCACATTCAAACCAAAAAAATAAAAGATTTTTTCCAAAAAAAGCAAAAACTTTAGATACTACAAAAAAATATTTTAACGAAAGCCAGTCTCTTACTGGAGTAGAATTAAAAGAGTTTTCTCTATTATATTTGGTGATAAATAACCTGGATTTATTGCAAGCAAATATTCATTTAATTGAAAATATAAAATTATTTACTGATATAAATAAAAAAATATTTGAAATGATAACTGAAAAATTAAAATCTAGTAAACAAGTTACAGTTAAAGATCTTAACTTGGATATTCAATTAACCAAAAAAATAAACAAATTTGCATCAATAAAGCATATTTTAAAAAATCAATCTGACGATGATCAAAAAATAATAGAATTATTAGATGACATCTCTAGAGATTTAATGAACTACGACCTTGAGTTCAGAATCCAGGAATTAGAATCGAAGTTTTCAGTGGATATGAGTGAGAACACATTTAATGAGCTAAAAGAGCTAAAAAAAAAGCAGAATCTCAATTAAACTGACTAAATTAGTAATAGATTTTTGTACAATTGACATTATATAAGACCCTTAAACTCAAATTATCGTGGAAAGAATTATTACAAAATCATTTGCTAGACTTATGGGTCGAGGAACTCATAGAGGTTTTATAACTTATGAAGAATTAAGCAAATCTCTAGGGAAAAGAAATTTATCTGATGAAAACTTAGCACAAGCGTTTATTCATATTTTAGATGGAAATGTAGCTCTTGTTGAAAAAAAATCCGATTATAAAGTTTTAAGAAAAAAAGAAAATTTAAATAAAGAGGAAGGTAAAACTATTGAAAAAAGTGACGACCCTATAAGAATGTACTTACGTGAAATGGGTGGGGTAGAGTTGCTTTCAAGAGAAGGTGAAATTGCAATAGCAAAAAGAATTGAGGCTGGAAAAGATATTATGCTAATTGCACTCTCACAAAGCCCAATAACTGCTCAACAATTTTTTGAATGGAATGAGCAATTACAGAAAGATGAAATTTTAGTTAGAGAAATTATCGATATTGATACCAACTATATGGAAGATGAAACTACAGGGCCAAGTGCTAAACAAAAAAATTCAGGTGAAAGTGAAAAAGATGAAAATCCCTCAGAAGAAGATGAAGACTTTAATCCCACACTTGCTGCAATGGAAACTGAAATTAAACCAAAAGTTTTAAAGACTGTAAATACATTAACTAAAGAATATACAAAATTAATTAAATACCAAAATGAAAAATTAAATTGTGTGCTTAACTCTCAAAATTTTTCAACAGCTAAAGAAAAAGGATATGAAAAAATTGTCAATGATATTTTAGAAAATATAAAATCATTACAACTTTCTCCTTCTGTTTTAGAAGAATTAGTTCAAAAGCATTACGTTGAAAATAAAAAAATAATTTCTCTAGAGGGAAATCTTTTAAGGTTAGCCATGGATCAAAAAATACCAAGAAATGAGTTTGTTAAATTTTATGTAGGAAATGAAATTAATCCTAATCTTAAAAAATTTTTAGATACTAATGTTGTTTGGAAACAATTTTTTATAAAAAATAAAGAAGAATTCAAAAATATTAGAGAGAGATTGATTGAAATGAGTCATAAGCTTGGAATATCTGTTACTGATTTTAAAAAATTAGTTAGTAGAATCCAGAAAGGTGAAAAAGAGTCAAGAATAGCTAAGAAAGAGATGGTAGAAGCTAATCTTAGATTGGTGATTTCTATTGCAAAAAAATATACTAATAGAGGCTTACAATTTTTAGACTTAATACAAGAAGGAAATATTGGGCTGATGAAAGCGGTCGATAAATTTGAATATAGAAGAGGCTATAAATTTTCAACATATGCAACTTGGTGGATTAGACAAGCGATAACAAGATCAATTGCTGATCAAGCTAGAACTATTCGGATTCCAGTCCATATGATTGAAACAATAAATAAAATAGTAAGAACCCAAAGATTAATCTTGAGCGAATTTGGAAGGGAGGCGACACCAGAAGAGCTTGCTAAAAAATTGAGAATGCCTCTAGATAAGGTAAGAAAAGTTTTAAAAATTTCTAAAGAACCTGTTTCATTAGAAAAACCAGTAGGAGATGAAGAGGACAGTAGTTTAGGCGACTTTATTGAGGACACTAAAGCTTTAGCTCCACTTGAACAAGCTATTAAGTCTAATCTTGGTGAAGCAACAACTAAAATTTTATCTACACTTACACCAAGAGAAGAAAGGGTTTTGAGAATGAGATTTGGAGTAGGTATGAATACAGACCATACTCTTGAAGAAGTTGGATTACAATTTTCAGTAACAAGAGAAAGAATAAGACAGATTGAGGCTAAAGCACTAAGAAAATTAAAACATCCTAGTAGATCAAAACAATTAAAAAGTTTTCTTGAAAGTTAGTACTGGGCCGTTAGCTCAATAGTAGAGTACTGCATTGACATTGCAGGGGTAGTTGGAGCGTAACCAACACGGCCCACCAATATTGTATTATCTTTAATTGATAACTTTGAAAAAATGATATAACTAACTTTATATTTGGGCCTGTAGCTCAGTTGGTTAGAGCAGTACACTCATAATGTATTGGTCCCAGGTTCGAGTCCTGGCGGGCCCACCAAATCCTTTTCCTAAAATCAAAATAAATAAACTACCGCAAAACTGATTTAAGTTCTTTTAATCTCATCTGGTTCTTTGCATAATGATTGTGCCTCTGCGATTTTTTGTGGTAATCCATCAAGTTTCCAATTATTTCTTAAAATATCAAAATAATCATTAGGATTAAAATCTGGCCCACTTACCAATTTAATTCCAAAGTAGTTCTCGCTCTCGTACCAAGCCATCATTGAGCTAATCATGCTACCAATATGCTTTAGTCCAGGTGCTTGCATCATAACAAGGTTCATAGATTTAAAGAGAGGTTGGATTAATATAACTTCGGCTGCACCGTCAACTCTAAGTCCGTTTATTTCTATTGGAATTCTTGCATCCTGAAGGTTCTTTAAGTTTTGATTTTCTATTGAAGTTGAGAAAGAAAATAAAATACCCATTTTTGAACAATCATTTTTTTTAATAAAAAATCTTAATTTATCGCCATGTATTACTTCACCATGTTTAGCAGTAACTACAAAATCATTAAATTCTTCAACACTCCAACCTTCTTCCTCTGCTTGGGCTTGGTAGGCGAATACAATAAAAAAAAGAGATAGATGTAATAAAATAATAAGCAAAACTCTTTTCATGATTTAAGCTCCACTTTGTATCCATTTTTCTTAAATATTTTTATGATTTTATTCCAGACTAAACTGTTATGTTCACCTGGCAATATTTCGAATTTGAATGTTTTTTTATATACTGGGTCGCAGTTATCATACGCTACGTAAGCACTGACGTGACAATACTTACAGACATGTCCTATTTCCATATATTGGATCTCCTATTATTTATTGATTTTTTAAGGGTTAACAGTTTGTAATTGGTTATGGTCTCAATCCCTCTCTTTTGAATCGAATTACGCAACAAGGGAGATAATAAAAAAAGCGGAATACGATAGAAAAGGATTGAAATCCAATGCATTACAAAAGTAAATCAATAGCTTTTGTTCAAAGTTTGCTTCAAACTTGTTTTATTTATGAATTTTAAAAAAAATATTTTTGAATTTGTACGCTATTTTAAAACTAGCTCACCATTCTAAAATACTAATTTTGAGAGAATTCTTTTAGTGTTTTAAATAAGGCTTCGATGTTATCATCGTTAGAATTTAAAATGGAAGCAAATTCTTCTTTCTGAGTTCTTGCTAAGCTTAGTCCTTCGATAATTAAATCTCGAATTAAAGGGTTATCAGGATTTTTTGTATAAACTCTCCAGTCAATTTTTATCTCTGGTCTATTTTCTGTACTCACCAAGATACTATTAACAATTGTGTAATTTTTATTTAAAATTTCTTTAGTTTTTACTTCAATTTCTGGATTTGTATATTCTGCTAATCTACTTGAAAAGCTTTTTAAAAAATACTTTTCAAATAAATTAGAATAATAATTTAACTCTTTTTTATCTAAAGTTTTTCTAATAGGTCCTAGAGAGTAAAATCCGACACCTTTAATATCAACAGTTTCTTTAGCTATAATTTTCAATTGATTTATTTTTTCATCTTTAGTTATATCTTTTGAAAGAACTTGAGAGGCTCTATTAACAGTAGATTGAATAAATACATCTGGTGAAATAGCTAAAGAACTTTCAGTTATATTAATGTAAATTAGAAGAGTTAAAATAAAACTAACTAAATTTTTCATTTTTTTAAATTATTTAGTTTCTATTTCTTCCCAATCGCTTTCATCCATATCTTCTAAATTTATTTTAGAGTTGGCAATTTTTCTTTCTCTATCTTGAAGATATAAACTTTTCACTGATGCATAAAAATCCATAGAATTTTCCTCTAAATTATCTAAAGATTCTAAATTTTTAGCTCTAAAATCAATACCAGATAACATTTTAGTAGCTGCGTACAATTCACCATCTAAGTATTCATTATTTCCATTTACCGAAATACGATAGTATGGGTCTCCTCCCATAACATTCACAAACATGCCAGCGGTATCTCTAACAGTCGATGGTCCTAAAACAGGCAAAACTAAATAACAACCATGTCCCAATCCCCATGAGCCAAGTGTTTGCCCATAATCTTCTTTTTGGTATTCTGGAAAACCTAAAACATCGGCAATATCAAAGATACCAAAAATTCCTAGGGTAGTGTTAATAACTAATCTAGCAGAATTTGTTCCAGCCTCCTTAAGGTCTCCTTGAAGAACGTTGTTAGGTATAGTTATAAGATTAGATAAATTATCTAAAACATTACTTGTTCCATTTCTAACTGGAGAAGGTAACTTTCTGTAGCCTTTAGCAATAGGTTTAAAAATGACTTTATCCAAACCTTGATTAAAAGCAAAACTTGCTCTATTTATACTTTCAAAACAATCTTCTGTAGTTTGGTTTTTTTTATTTTTCTTTGTTAATTCGATATTACCATCAGATCCCGCAAATGCAGGATTAGATGAGAATATAAATATTAAAATAAAAAACGCTTTAAATAAATTTTTCATTATTAACAGAATTATATAGTGTATATACCCTTAAAGTAAATCATGATTTAGAGCTAAAAATGACTTAATTATGGCGATAAATAAAGTTAATATTACTAAAAATGACTTTAAGGAAAACACTTAATTTTTCACCAAATTTTAATTTAAAAAAAAGAAGTTTAAAACAAATTAAATTTCTAATTTACCATTATACAGGTATGAAATCAGAAATTGAAGCTATAAAAAAACTTACAGATATACAATCTGAGGTTAGTAGTCATTATTTAATAAAAAATAATGGCGAAATAGTTTTAATGGTTCCAGAAACTTACATTGCCTGGCATTCTGGAGCATCTTTTTGGGGAAATTATAAATCTATTAATAAATATTCAATTGGAATTGAAATTAGTAATCCAGGTCATTCATTTAATTATAAAAAATTCTCAAGTAAACAAATAAGATCAATTGTTAAACTATCAAAATATTTAATTAAAAAATATAAAATTAAGCCCACAAGAATCTTGGGTCATTCAGATATTGCTCCAAATAGAAAAAAAGATCCAGGTGAAAAATTCCCATGGAAATATTTGGCCCAAAAGAATGTTGGTTTTTGGCATGATCTTAATCTTAAAAATTTAAAAAAAGGAAGAAAATTAAAAATAAATAATTCTGAAAAAAAAAAATTTATTAAAAATTTATATAAAATTGGTTATAAAAAAAAATATAATATTTTTAATTTGAGTGATTTAAAAAAACTTACTATTGCTTTTCAAAGAAGATTTAGACAAGATTTAATAAATGGTATAATTGATCAAGAATGCCTATTAATTAGCAAAAACCTTATAAAAAAAATTGATAAATTATCTTGATAATTAATATTAAATTAATAAATTAAGCTAGCCAGATAAACGACTTATCGCTTTGAAAATATTCAAAGAGGAAAGTCCGGGCTCTACAAGGACACAGTGCCAGGTAATACCTGGCAGGGGAAACCCTAGGGACAGTGCCACAGAAAATAAACCGCCATAACATGGCAAGGGTGAAAAGGTGTGGTAAGAGCACACCGGTTCTATTGGTAACAATGAACGCTGGAAAACCCCACTGGGAGCAAAACTAAGTAGAGATGACATTGTTGAAAAACTAAAAGCCGTCCTTGGCTCGTCATCAGGGTTAGTTGCTTGAGCTTAAGAGTGATCTTAAGCCTAGACAAATGATAGGTTTAAATGACAGAACCCGGCTTATAGTTTATCTGGCACTTCAAATCAAAATATCACTATAGGTTTCTTTGTTTGTTCTCTTTTTTTAAGTAACAGTATCTATTTTCTTTACTACTAAAACATATATTAGTACTAAAATAATAGGTATTGACGTCTAGTTGTAAAACCCATAATATCCCATAAATTCCCATTTATATGGGAATAAAGGGATTTATGTTTTATGTTTTTATCAACTTACGAAAACAAAATAGACAAAAAAGGGAGAGTGTCTGTGCCTGCTAGTTTTAGGTCACATCTATCCAACTTAGGTTACAATGGCGTTATTTGTTATCCATCGTTTAATAACTCATCTATAGAAGCATGTTCCCAAGATAGGATTGAGAAAATTTCCTCAGCGATAGATTCTTTAAATCCCTTTGAGGAAAAAAGAGATTATTTTGCAACATCAATTTTAGCTGAAAGTATAAATTTACAATTTGATAGTGAAGGAAGAATTTCACTAACATCAAAATTATTAAAACATGCAAAAATCAAAAATAGCATGTTATTTGTTGGTCAAGGTCAAACATTTCAAATATGGGAACCAACAGCATTTGAAAAATTTAAGATAACTGCGAGAAAAAAAGCAAATATTAATCGAGGTAATCTTAAATGGGAGCTTCAACAAAACAAACAATAGGGGATAAAAGATGACAATTAACTTTAAAGCACCAGAGATAAAAGAGCTGCAACCAAGATTACTAGTTTTAGGAGTTGGTGGAGCTGGAGGAAATGCAATTAATGAAATGATAGAAAACAATCTGCAAGGAGTAGAGTTTATTGCAGTAAATACTGATGCTCAAGATTTGAAGCTTAGCAAGGCAAAAACAAGAATTCAAATTGGTTTAAATTTAACAAAAGGTTTAGGAGCAGGAGCCAAACTTGATATAGGTCAAGCAGCTGCTGATGAGTCTTTAAATGAAATTATAAATACACTTCAAGGTGCAAATATGGTTTTTATTGCAGCTGGTATGGGAGGTGGAACAGGCACAGGTGCTGCCCATGTCATCGCAAGAGCTGCTAAAGAATTAAATATATTGACTGTAGGTGTTGTGACTCTTCCATTTTTATATGAAGGCCCCTCTAGAATGAGAAGAGCACAACAAGGTTTGGAGGAATTAAGAAAACATGTTGATACAATAATTGTTATTCCTAATCAAAACCTATTTAAAATAGCTAACGAGCAGACAACTTTTGAGGAGTCATTTAATCTTTCAAATAATGTTTTGATGCATGGCGTCCAAAGTATTACTGATTTGATGGTTAGACCTGGTTTAATCAATTTAGATTTTGCTGATGTTGAAACTGTTATGGCAGCAATGGGTAAAGCTATGATGGGTACAGGAGAGGCTGAAGGAGAAGGTAGAGCTCTAAAAGCTGCAGAAATGGCAATTAGTAATCCCTTAATTGATGATTATACTTTAAAAGGTGCAAAAGGTTTATTAGTAAATATTACTGGAGGAAAAGATCTTAAACTTTTTGAAGTTGATGAAGCTGTAAATAAAGTTAGAGCAGAGGTAGACCCTGAAGCAGAGTTAATTATTGGTGCAATCACAGACACAGAGCTTGATGGAAAAATGAGAGTTTCAATTGTTGCAACTTCATTAGATGGTCAACAGCCCGAGTCCAAATCTGTTGTAAATATGGTTCATCGAATTCAAAACCGTAATCCAGGTTACTCTGATTTTTCAAATATGGGTACGTCAAAATCTTTTAATTTTTCAAATACAGCAGGATCAAACCCAATTACAGATGGTGCAAATGCTTTAAAACTTGAAAATGAGATAATCCAAGAACAACAAACTGAAAGTTCTCACAATGAAATGATGAATGAGGAAATAGTTCATAATACTAGAATGGAAAGTGAAAGTATAGTTGAGGATAATTCAGTGAATGAAATGGAAAAATCTTTTGCACAGGAGGCTATGGAAACCAATCCTGAAGAAACTATGAACTCTAATGTTGAGGAAGAAGCCTCTAATGATCTGAAAGAGTTTGGAGTCGATTCTGATGCACCAGATTTATTCAGTTCAGAGTCTGAAAATTCAAGTCCTGAGGAACTTTTATCTTCTGACCAAGAGGAAGATGACCTTGAGATACCAGCATTCTTAAGAAGACAAAAAAATTAATGGTCTTCCAAGAGATAAATGGACGCCACCATAGTACCGAAAATGCAAAAGCATTATCCGGTACTGCTAAAAGAAATTATTAGCGTTATTTCCCCTCAACATGGTGGCACATTTATCGATTGTACTTTCGGTCAAGGCGGTTATTCCAAAAAAATTTTAGATTTTAAAAACACAAAAGTAATAGCTATTGATAGAGACATAGGGAGTGAAAAAACTGCTAATGAATTAAAAGAGAACTTTGAAGATAGATTTATTTTTAAAAATATAAAATTTAGTCAATTAAGTAATTTAAAGCTAAAAAATGAGAATATAAGAGGTGTAATTTTTGATCTTGGTTACTCTTACACTCAAATAAAAGACCCACAAAAAGGATTATCATTCGATGCCTGTGGTAAATTAAATATGCAGCTGGGATTAAATACTTTTTCAGCAGAAGATGCAATTAATAAACTAAATGAAAAAGAATTAGAAAAAATTTTAAAATTTTTTGGTGATGAAAAAGAAGCAAAATATATTGCGCGTAGTATTATAAAAGAAAGATCTAAAAATAAAATTGATACCAAATCTTTAGTCAAAATTATTGATAAATCAAAAAAAAGAAAAAATTTTAAAGTTCATAATGCAACCAAGGTTTTTCAAGCTCTTAGAATATTTGTAAATAAAGAAATAAGCGAATTAATATTTGGACTCATTAATGCTGCGAAAGTTTTAAAAAAAGGTGGAATTCTAGGAGTAGTTACTTTTCATTCTTTAGAAGATAAAATTGTTAAATATTTTTTTAAAAGTCTTTCTGAAAATAAAAGTATTTCAAGATACAGCCCTGTCATAGAACAAGCAGAAACTTTATTTAATTTAATACAAAAAAAACCAATAATACCATCAGATGATGAAATAATCAAAAACCCACCGTCTAGATCTGCTAAATTTAGATATGTAATTAAAAAAACTGATTTTTATAATTTTGATACTGATATAGAGGAGCAATTCAGAAATTATATTGAAATTGAAAATTATGGAGACAAACTGTGAAAAAGTTTGCTTTAGCATTAGTGATTTTTTTTTTAGTCCTATCAACTGCAATAATAAAAAATACGACCAAACAAATTGAGGATGAAATATTTACAGCAAAAGAGAATATTAGAGTTTTAAAGTCTGAATTTGAAAATGTATCCTTGGAATATGATTATTTAAGTTCCGCAGAAAGATTACTTGAATATCAATCACAGTATTTTGACGATGAGTTAATTCAAAAAAATATAAATGACATTAAAATCTACAGTATCTCAGATGATGTAAATAAAATCCAAAATTATAAAATTATTAAAGAGTAATGACTGATAATAAATCGAAATTAACCATAGAAGACTACAAAAGTGATTTTATATTTAAGAAAAAAGAGAACGGATTAAATATTCAATTTAATCGTGTAGCTTTTATTTTCTTTGTTTTTTTTATTATATATTTAATTTACTCAATACACCTAGTCCACTTAGGTTCACGGAAGGGTAAATTTGAAAAAATTAATAATTTTCCTGCATCTAAAAATCAGCTTTATCGAGCAGACATCATAGATATTAATGGAAATTATTTAGCTAAAACAGTTAAATCGATTGATATTGGTTTAAAAACTTCAGATATAATCAATGAAAAAAAATTACTTCTAAGTTTAAATATTATTTTTCCTGATAAAAATTTTGATGAAATTAAAAAAAAAATAAAAACTAAGAAATTTTTTTATTTAGAGAAGAAAATTTCGGAGGAAAATTATGAAAAAATAATGAAATTAGGGGACAAATCTTTAGTTCCAGAAGAAAGAGTTTTAAGAATGTATCCACAAAAAAATCTTTTTAGTCATGTTTTAGGTCAGATAGATGATGATAATAATGGTATTTCTGGATTAGAAAAATCGTTAAATGATGAACTTAAAAAATCAAATCAGTCAATTAAACTTACATTAGATAAAGATATTCAATTTTTAATTAGAAAAGAATTAATTAAATATCAGGAAATTTTTAAAAGCAAAGGTAGTGCAGCCATTTTAATGGATGTTAATAATGGAAATATTTTATCATTAGTTTCTTTGCCAGATTTTAATCCAAATGAGAGACAAAATATTACAGATATAAATTATATTAACAGGGTAACTAAAGGAACATATGAACTTGGGTCTGTATTTAAAGCATTTACTTTTGCTAGCGCCTTAAATGAAAAGGTAATTAAACCAGAGACTGAATTTTTAGATTTACCCAAATCAATTAAATGTGACAAATACAGAATAGGTGAATACGACAATGAAATACCATCAGATTTAACTGCAGAGCAAATTTTAGTTAGATCTGGAAATATAGGATCAGTAAAAATTGCCCAAAAAGTTGGTCCAGAAAAATTTAAATTATTTTTAGAAAAAGTTGGCGTGTTAAGTGATATTGATTTTGATATTGAAGAAGTTGCTCCTCAAAAAAATTATGATTTTGGAAAATGTAGATTGGCTACAGCTTCTTTTGGACATGGAATAGCAACTACAATTCTTCAATTAGCAAAAGGTTATTCTATTTTATCAAATGGTGGTTATGAAATTAAACCAACATTGATTTATAAAGAAAATAATTTTAAGAAAAAAAATGAAAGAGTATTAAACAAAGGTATTTCAGAACAAGTTGTTAACGCTTTAAGAAAAATTGTAAATACTGAGGAAGGGACAGCTAAATTTGCAGATGTTAAAAATTATGAAATTGGTGGAAAAACAGGAACCGCTGATCAACCTGAGGGAGGAGCATATTCTGAGGCAAAAATAAATACTTTTGCTTCCATTTTTCCCACATCAAATCCACAATTTGTTTTTGTTGTAATGCTAGATACCCCAAAAAAATCTAAAGATTATTATTATAAGTATAGACATCGAAAAGGAGGGTGGAAGGGAACACTTTATAATACTGCTGGCTGGACCTCAGTAGAGGTAGCTGGAAAAGTCATAGATAAAATTGGGCCTATTTTAGCCACAAAATATATAGAGGTTAATTAATTATGCTTCTAGGAAACTACTTTCGTAACATAAATAAAAATTATAGAAATTTTTCTTTTTCAGGAATTTCATTTGACACGGAGAGTATTAAAAAAAATAATATTTTTTTTGCAATCAAAGGAAATATTATTGATGGTAATAAATTTATTCCCAAAGCAATTAAAAAAGGATCTAAAATTATTGTAACTGAAAAAAAAGTAAATCAATTCCAAAATGGAATTTTATATATTCATACAAATAATATAAGAAAATTATTAGCTGAAACTGCTTTTAAAATTTATAATAAAAAACCAAAAAATTTAATAGCAGTTACAGGTACAAATGGAAAATCGTCAGT
>CACFCI010000008.1 GCA_902564785.1 uncultured Pelagibacteraceae bacterium
ACTTTTGTGTTTAAATTTAATTTTTCAGAAACTTCTTTTAAAAAATGGCTTTTATGGTAGCTTTTTTCATAAAGGTGCACATTCATATTATTTTTCATATTTTTTAGTATAATCGCTACGATTATCCCAGGCATACCTGCTCCTGAACCTATATCTGTGGTTGTATTGCTATTTAAGTCAACAAAATCAATAATTTGTGCAGAATCTACAATATGACGGTCAATTATAGCTTTTTTTGATGCTGTATTTTGGCTGATTATATTGATTTTTTTACTTTTTTCAAGAATCATTGATATATAGTTTTCAAAGTCCAAAAATGTTTCACGTGAAACATTTAAGTGCTTGATTCTAGAATAAAAATTTAAAATTTCATGATCCATTAAGCTATATGCTTAATAGACTTTCTTTTGACATGTGACAACAAAATATATACAGCTGCTGGAGTAATTCCATCTATTCTTAAAGCTTGACCCATTGTTTTTGGCTTTATTTGCTTAAATTTTGCTTTTACCTCATTGGACAAACCTGAAAGTTTATCATAATTAATTTTATCAGGGATAATAAGGTTTTCATCCCTTTTAAATGCTAAAATATCAGCTTTTTGCTTTTTTAAATACCCCATATAATGAGCATTTATTTCTACCTGTTCATCAATTTCTTTACTAAAAAAAGGTATATCTGACCATATTTCCCTGATTTTACTCATATTTACACCTTTTTGAGTTAATACTTCATTTGATGATCTAAATATACCGTCTTTTGCTATTTTTATTCCAAATTGCTCAGCTTTAGATGGTGAAATCTTGGATTCACGCATTTTGATGTTTATTTGATTGATTTGTTCAAATTTATTCAAATACAGCTCTTTTCTCTCATCACCAATTAAACCAATTTCTATGCCCTTAGCAGTTAACCTTTGATCAGCATTATCAGATCTCAAGCTCAATCGATATTCTGCTCTTGATGTAAACATTCGGTATGGCTCCGCTACTCCTTTAGTCACCAAATCATCGATCATTACTCCTATATAGGCGTCGGATCTATCAAGTATGAATGGTTCTAATTTTTTAACAGACAAGGCAGCATTTATTCCAGCTATAAGGCCTTGTGCAGCAGCTTCCTCATATCCTGTTGTTCCATTAATCTGACCGGCAAGATAAAGATTGTTTATCTTCTTGGTTTCGAGAGTTAAAAATAATTCACGTGGATCTATATAGTCATATTCTATGGCATATCCTGGTCTTAATATAGTTACATTCTCTAAACCATTGATATTATTACATATTTCCTCTTGAACATCAGTTGGAAGTGATGTGGAGATACCATTGGGGTAAATTGTGTGATCATTTAGACCTTCTGGTTCTAAAAATATCTGGTGGCGAGCTTTATCTGAAAATTTTACTATCTTATCTTCTATAGATGGACAATATCTTGGACCTACTCCTTTTATACTGCCTGAGTACATAGCACTCTTAGATAAATTCTTTTCTATAATTTTATGAACCTTGTCATTTGTATATGTCATTCGACATGACACTTGTTTGTTCAAATTTTTTTTTGTTAAGAATGAAAAAAAATAAGGATCGTCATCTGCAAATTGTTCTTCTAAGTTTTCGAAATTAATTGTTCTTGCATCCAACCTTGGTGGTGTACCAGTTTTTAATCTTCCAATTTTAAAATCATGTTTAGCTAATTGTTCACTCAAACCTGTGGAAGGTTTTTCATCGTATCTACCCGCAGGAGTTCTTTCATCTCCTATATGTATCAAACCATTTAAAAAAGTGCCTGTTGTGAGTATTATCTTTTCAGAAAGAACTTTCTTACCCTCTTTAGTTTCAAATCCACTTATCGAATTATTATCAAAAATAAACTTTACTACTGGGTCTGAAAAAACGCTTAAATTACAATAGTTTAGCAATTTTTTTTGCATATATTTACGATAAAGCGACCTATCTGATTGAGTTCTAGGCCCTCTAACTGCTGGGCCTCTGCTTCTATTTAACAATCTGAATTGTATTCCTGATTTGTCTGCTATTTCTCCCATAACACCATCTAGAGCATCTATTTCTCTAACTAAATGTCCTTTACCCAAACCGCCTATTGCCGGGTTACATGACATCTCACCGATAGTTTCTATTTTATGAGTAAATAGGGCAGTGTTCACTCCAAGACGTGCTGATGCTGCTGCAGCTTCACATCCAGCATGGCCTCCTCCAATTACAACTACATCAAATGACAAATCATTTTTCATAAACCAAATTTATATCTGATTATATAATTTACAAGACAGGCCTATTTTTATGTAAATAAGCTAATAGTATCAACGTTTTTAGTCAAAAAATTACAAAAAAACCAGCAAAATGTGTGATTATTTGCCGATACAAAAATCGTTGAAAATGCTACCTAATATCTCCTCTACATCAACTTTTCCAACTATCATACCTAAATGTCTAGTAGCTAATCTTAAATCTTCTGCAGCTTTATCAAAATCTTCGATTTCTTTTTTTTGATTAAAGTTATTTAGATGATCCAAACACTGTTGCAAATGTTGCCTGTGCCTCTCTCTTGTAATTAAAATATCATCACTTGTAAAAAATTTATTTTTTAAATTATTTTTTATTTTTAATATTAATTCTTCAATGTTTTTATTTTCTTTAATCGAAATTAAAACATGATTTGTTTTTTTAATTTCTGGATCAATATCTTTTTCTAAAAGATCAGATTTATTAATAACTAAAATTGCATTATCATCTAATAAACCCCTCAGAACATCAGTAAAATCAAGGCTTTTTGCATCAACCACAACAAGCTTTAAATCTGCTTCTTCAGCTCTATTTAGAGATAATTTAATCCCTTTTTTTTCTATCTCATCTTGAGAATCCCTTATTCCAGCTGTATCGGAGATTATAACTGGATAACCGTCTATATTTAAATGGGTTTCAATCACGTCTCTAGTTGTACCTGCAATTTCAGAAACGATTGCAACATCACGATTAGATAAGTGATTCATCAAGCTAGATTTGCCAGCATTAGTTGGTCCTAGAATGGCAATTTTAAAACCTTCTCTAATTCTTTCTCCAACTTTTTGATCGTTTAATATTTTTTTAATTTTATTTATTACTTCATCTGAACTGTTTTTGATTTCATCTAAAATATTATTAGGAAGATCTTCCTCTGGAAAATCAATTTTTGCCTCAACATGTGATAAAATTTTTAAAAGTTTTTCTCTAAGAAAATTAAATTGATCAGCAGACTTACCATTCATGATTTTTATTGCTTGTTGTCTTTGAATTTCTGTTTCTGAAGAAATCAAATCAGCAATACTTTCTGCTTTAAGTAAATTTATTTTTCCTTTTTGAAATGCGAGTTTTGTGAACTCACCTGGTTCAGCTAATCTACAATTTTCTATATCTGAAAGGGATGAGTGCAGAGCATCCACAACAGCTTTGCTCCCATGGACATGTATTTCGGCCATATCTTCGCCTGTGTAGCTCTCAGGACCAGGAAACCAAATAATTAATCCCTCGTCAATCAGCTCAGAAGTGTTGATTTTATTGATTTTTCTTAATGTTGCTACTCTTGGCTTTGGGGGTTCTTTTCCTGTAAGTGATTTTAAAACCTTAGAAGTTTCTTCGCCCGATATCCTGATTATTGCTATCCCTGAGATACCTGGTCCTGATGATAAAGCGTATATGGTCATTATTTTTAGAAATATATCTATTATAATTATTATTGATATATTTTTTTGAACAAAAAATAATGGAAAATAAAGAAAAAAGATTTAACCTAGCAAAAGAACTTCATCAATCAGGTAAAATAACTGAGGCTCAAGAAATATACTTAGATTTAGTAAAAGAACAAGAAAATGATAAACTATATTTTTTATTAGGTACGTCATATTTACAACTAAAACAATTTGATCGAGCAATTGAGTATCTTAATCGTTCAATAGAAATAAATCCAAATTTACCAAATAGTTATAATAACAGAGGGATAGTTTTTTCAGAATTAAAAAAATTTGAAAAAGCAATAATTGATTATGATAAAGTAATATCTCTTAATCCAAAATTTTTAGAAGCTCATCTTAATAAAGCAATTTCATTAAAAAATATTAAAAAATTTAATGAGGCAAAGGAATGTTTTAAAAATTGTATTAAAATAGATTCTTCGAATCCCAAAGTTTATCTAAATCTGGGCAATTTACTAAAAGAAATGAAAAATTTAGACGGAGCTAAAGACGCTTATGAAAAAGCAATAAATTTAAAAAATGATTATGCTGAACCATATGAAGGTAGAGGGGATATTTTACAGGAATTATCAAAAATTAATAAAGATAATAATCAATTTGAACTTTCAATTAAGGATTACGAGAAAGCAATAAACTTAAATAAAAATTTAAATTATGTTATGGGAAAAATTCTTCATTCAAAAATGATGATAAATAATTGGGAAGAATTTGAAAAAAACTTGAGCCTGGTTTTAGAAAATACAAAAAATAATAAAAAAACTATAGAACCTTTTCCTTTATTATCTTTAGTTGATGATCCAGAAATTCATTTAATTAACTCCAAGAAATTTTCAAAAAAATTTACGCCAGTTTTAGAAAAAATTACTAAAAAAACTAAACAGCTAAATGATGTAATTAAAGTAGGGTATTTTTGTGCTGATTTTAATGAACACGCTGTATCAAATTTAATTTTTAAAATGTTAAGCAAACATAATAAAAAAAAATTTAAAATTTACTGTTATTCTTTTGGTTTCAAAAATAAAGATAATTTACATTTAGCAATAGAAAAAACTGTTGATGTTTATAGGGATATTAGGGAAATAAGTGACCACGATGCGGTTTTGTTAGCAAGAAAAGATGGTATAGATATTGCTATTGATTTGCAGGGTTACACAGATAAAAATCGTGTAAATATTTTTGCCAACAGAGCAGCCCCAATTCAAATAAATTATTTAGGATATCCTGGCTCAATGGGAGCTGATTTTATTGATTACATAATTGGTGATAAAAATTTAATACCTGAAGATAAAAGTAAATTTTATGGAGAAAAAATAATTTACTTACCACATAGTTATCAACCTCAAAATGATGAAATTAAAGTTTCAACAGAAATTCCGTCAAAAAAAGAACTGGGTTTACCAGAAAATTTTTTTATTTTTTGTGCGATAAATAATACTTACAAAATAACACCTGAAATTTTTGATATTTGGATGAAATTATTAAAGAAAGTTGAAAAAAGTGTCATATGGCTTTTAGAAAATAACGAGAGTTCAAAAAATAATTTAATTAAGGAAGCAAAGATAAGAGGTATTAACAGAGAAAGATTGGTATTTGCAAAAAGAACATCACATGCAAAATACCTTGCACAATTTAAATACGCAGATCTTTACCTTGATACATTCATTTATGGTGCGGGTGCTACTGCAAGCAATGCATTGTGGATGGGGGTACCCTTATTAACTATGGCTGGCAGAAGTTATTCTGCAAGAATGGCTACTAGTTTGTTACATTCTGTGGGCTTAAAAGAATTAATTACAAGTTCTAAAAAAGATTATGAAGCCTTGGCTATAAAGCTATCAACTGACTCGAAACAGTTAAATGTTATTAAGGAAAAATTGATAGAAAATTTATATAATAAGCCACTCTTCAATACTAGTTCTTATACAAAAGAGCTTGAAGATGGGCTAGAGCAAGTATTTAATAATTACATGGAAGGTAAAAATCCAAGAAATATCTATGTTAAATCAAGTTATAATTAAGCAGGTTTATTCATTGAATTAAAAAACTCAGCATTGTTTTTAGTATCTTTTAATTTTGAATTGATAAATTCTATAGCATCCATTGTCCCCATAGGAGCAATAATTCTTCTTAATACATTCATTTTCTGAAGATCATTTTTATCAAATAATAATTCTTCTCTTCTAGTTCCTGATTTAGTTATATCTATTGCGGGGTAAATTCTTTTGTCTGCAATTTTTCTATCTAGTATTGTTTCGCTATTACCTGTTCCTTTAAATTCTTCAAAAATTACTTCATCCATCCTACTTCCCGTATCAATTAAAGCTGTAGAAATAATTGTTAACGAACCACCTTCTTCAATATTTCTTGCTGCACCAAAGAATCTTTTAGGTCTCTGAAGTGCGTTTGCATCAACACCTCCTGTTAGAACCTTACCTGAGCTAGGTATAACTGCGTTATATGCTCTTCCTAATCTTGTTATAGAGTCTAATAATATAATAACATCTTTTTTATGTTCGGTTAATCTTTTGGCTTTTTCAATTACCATTTCAGCAACTGCTACGTGTCTTTGAGCTGGTTCATCAAATGTAGAGCTTATAACTTCACCTTTTACAGTTCTTTGCATGTCTGTTACTTCTTCTGGACGCTCATCAATTAGCAACACCATAAGGTAACATTCTGGATAATTTTTAGCTATTGAGTTTGCGATACTTTGCAAAATCATTGTTTTTCCGGCTTTAGGTGGAGAAATAATTATGGATCTTTGTCCTTTACCAATCGGACTAACTAGATCGATGAGTCTTGGAGTTAAGTCTTGTTTTTTTTCAACTTTTGTAGTTTCGACTTCCATTACCAGCTGTTTATCTGGATATAAAGGCGTTAAGTTATCAAATGCAATTTTGTGTCGTGCCTTTTCCGGTTCTTCAAAATTTATCTTACTTACTTGTAGAAGAGCAAAATATCTTTCACCTTCCTTAGGGGCTCGAACTGGTCCCTCGACTGTATCTCCTGTCCTTAATCCAAATTTTCTAATCTGACTTGGACTTACATATATGTCATCTGGTCCCGGAAGGTAATTTGACTCCATTGCTCTTAGGAAACCAAAACCGTCTTGCAATAACTGCAAAACTCCAACACCGGTTATTTCCTCTTTTTCAGCAACCTTTTTAAGAATAGCAAAAAGTATTTCTTGTTTTCTAAGTGTACTTGCGTTTTCTATACCGAGCTCTTCAGCTTGTGTAATAAGCTGTTCAGATGATTTTAATTTTAGTTCTTGAATATTCATGATTATATAATTGATAAGGACTTATCAGATAGAGTTAATATATATACTGCTGCTATTATTTCAACCCTAGATTGGCTTAAAAATAGCTAAAAATACAACAATAATTAAGATAATCGTCGGTATTTCATTAATAATTCTAAAGAATTTTGCAGATCTTGTGCTTGTAGAATTTTTTAGAGCAGCAAGACATTTTCCTAAATAATCATTGTATGCTGATAACAATAACACCAAGACAATCTTTATTTGAAACCATAATTGAGAGAAAATGTCTATTCCATTGAGATAAATTAAAACTAATCCGAAAATCCAAGTAAAAATCATTGCTGGCCTCATAATGTAAAAAAATAATCTTTTTTCCATCACCTCAAATATATCGGTTGCTTCTTTTTTCTCTTTATTTTCAACATGATAAACAAAAATTCTAGGAAGATACAAAAGACCGGCCATCCAAGAAACAACTGCAATTAGATGTAAAGATTTAAATAATAAATACGAATTCATATATCAGATACTTCTTTCAATTAAGGACTTAAGTAACATTATATGATCATCATTATCATTTAAACAGGGGATCATATCAAAATTTTCTCCTCCCGAATTTATAAAACTTTCTTTGGCTTGAATTTGTATTTCTTCTAAAGTCTCTACACAATCAGATGCGAAACCAGGACAAATTGTGAGAACATTTTTGACACCCTCTTTGGGCAAACTTTCTAAAGTCTTGTCAGTGTATGGTTGAAGCCATTCTTGTGGACCAAATCTTGATTGAAATGTAGTTTTAATTTTGATTGAACTAAGTTTTTCTGAAATAAGTCTTGTCGTTTTATGGCAATAGCAATGATAAGGATCACCTTTATCAAAATATTTTTTTGGTATTCCGTGATAAGAGGCTATAATTAAATCTGGTTTCCAACTAATTTCATTTATTTTTTTATCAATCGAATTAACTAGTGCATCTATGTAAAGTGGGTCAGATTCGTAATGAGGAATTATTTTTAAAGAAGGTTGCCACCTCATTTTCATTAAAGTTCTGTACACCTCATCGCAAACTGTTGCTGTCGTAGCTGCTGCGTATTGGGGATAAAGAGGAAGTATTACTAAATTTTCACAACCCAATTTGTGCAATTTCTGAATTTTGCTATTGATGCTGGGATTTCCATATCTCATCGCAAAATCTATGATAATGTTTTCTTTTGATAGTGAGTTTGAAATTTTCTCACTTTGCTTTTTCGTAAAATATAAAAGTGGCGACATATTTTCATCTTTCATCCAGATTTCTTTATATGCTTTGGCGGTCTTAGAGGGCCTAAAGTTTAAAATAAACAAATTCAAAATTATTTGCCAAATTATTGGATTTACTTCAATAACTCTTCTATCAGACAGAAACTCTTTTAAATATTTTCTTATATCAAGCCAATTAGTTGAATCAGGCGTTCCTAAGTTAATTATAAGTACACCTGTGTTGCCATATTTTATAGGAGGGTGATTTTTTTCAATCATTTAAAATTTTTTACAATTTTAATTAAATTTTCAACCATTTCTGGATTTGTTTCGGGCAAAATACCATGGCCAAGATTAAATATATATGGGTGATCTCGAAAAATTTCTAAATATCTAGATGCTTCTTTTTTTAATGTCTCTTTATCCGTTAGCAATATTTTTGGGTCTAATCCTCCTTGTATGGGTATATTTATATTCCTAAGTATTTTTTTTGGGTCAACATTATAATCTATACTCACAGCATCAGGTTTAACAATATCACAAAACTCTTTATAGTTTTTTATTTCTCTTGGAAAACATATTACCGGAACATTTAAAGATTTTACATAATTTACTAAATTTAAAGTTGGAGAGTAAACATAATTAGGTAAATCCTTCTCCTCTAACAAACCTGCCCAACTATCAAAAATTTGAATTATATTTGAACCACTATCAATTTGATTTTTTATATGAATCTTCAAAAATTTTTCAATAATTAATAAAATTCTATTAATTAAGAACTCATCTTTAAAAAAATCTTTTTTCAAATTTTTCTTAGGGGATTGTTGATTAATCATATAGATTAACAATGTCCATGGAGCACCAATAAAGCCGATAGTATTTTTATTAGTTAAACTGATGTCGGAATTAACTTTTTTTATTGCTTTATATACACGATGTATTTTTTCTACAAAGTCAACTTCATCAATCTTAGCAATTTCATTTAAATTTAGTTCACCTAATTTTGGGCCAAAGTTTTTTTCAAATTCCACTTTTTGACCTAGCCCGTAAGGAAGCATCAAGATATCTGAAAATATTATTGCAGCGTCCAAATCAAATCTTTTTAAAGGTTGTAGAGTTATCTCTGAAGATAAATCATCATTTAAACATAAGTTAATAAAATTAGGATTGTCTTTTCTAATTTCTCTAAATTCTGGTAGATATCTCCCTGCTTGTCTCATAATCCATATAGGATTAAATGAAGTATCTTTGTTAACTATTACTTTATTTAAAGGTTTCATAAATAAGCATTATTAATTATTGTAGTTGTAATATATCCTGTGAATAAAGGTGATTATTTTTTATAAACATTATATTCACACTTTACCACCATCCTATGCTACTAGAATTGTTTAAAATGAAGCTTTTTTACCATATTAATTTTTGTGGATTGTTTTACCCTATTTATTATTAATGTTAATAAATAGCAGTTTTTACAAGGTTAATTTAAAAAATTTAGAATTGTGTAATTTAATTAAAATAATACAAATTAATTAACAATTTATTCATGAGTAATACATATCAAATATATTTAATTTCTGATTCAACTGGTGAAACTTTAGAGAGAATATTTTTAGCTCTTAAGGCTCAATTTTTAAATATAGAATATAAGGTTCATTCTTATTCTTTTACAAGAACAGAAAATCAAATTTTTAAAATTTTAGAAGATGCCGAAAAAAATTCAAATGCAATAATTTTATATACTATTGTGGATAATAATTTGGCCAAATATTTAGCAAATGTAAGTGAGGATAAAAAAATCCCTTGTTTTGGTATTCTTGGAAATTTAATCTTAAATTTCTCAAAAATTCTTAATCAAAAAGCAACTCATGAACCAAGCGGTCAACACATATTAAACGAAGAATATTATGATAGAATAGAGGCAATTCAATTTACAATGAATCATGATGATGGAAATTTGATAAATGAAGTGCATAAGTCCGATATCATTCTTGTAGGTGTAAGCAGAACTAGCAAAACGCCCACATCTATTTATTTGGCCAACAAAGGATTTAAGACCTCAAATATTCCTTTAGTAAATGAAAATTCATTGCCCGAAACTCTTAAAAAAAATCCAAAAATTGCCTGTGTAGTAGGACTAAGTACCGAGCCAGAGAGATTGGCTGACTTAAGAAAAAACAGAATGAATTCTTTAAAAGAAACAGAAAATATTCAATACACGGATTTAGAAAATATCAAAAAAGAAGTCTTAGAAGCTAAAAAAACATTTCAAAAATATAGATGGCCCCTTATAGATGTAACAAGAAAATCCGTAGAAGAAACAGCTGCTTCTATAATTAAAATCCACGAAATATATTTAAGTAATGCTAAATAAAATTATTCTTGCCTCAAAAAGCAAGGTTAGAAAAGAAATTCTAGATAAAAATAATATTAAAAGTCTTGTTGTGCCTTCAAATGTTGACGAGGATATTGTTAAAATAAGTTTGTTAAAAGAAAAAGTGAGCCCGGAAATTATATCAAAAAATTTAGCAGAATTAAAAGCAAACAAAGTAAGCTCAAATAAAATAGACGAGATAGTATTGGGAGCAGATAGTGTAATAGATTTAAACGGTGAATTAATATCAAAGCCAGAAACCAGAGAAGAAGCTATGACAATATTAAATAAGCTTAACGGTAAATCACATTTTTTAATTAGCTCTGTTTGTTTATCAAAAAATGGATCAATGATTTGGAATTATACCGATAAAGCCAAATTAACTATGAAAAATTTTTCTAATGAAGAATTAATAGATTATTTGTCTAAAATACCGGACGAAACTCTTTATGCTTATAATGTTTATCAAATAGAAGGAGAAGGAAGAAATCTTTTTTCAAGCATAGAAGGTGATGAAAACACAATTATGGGACTTCCAGTTAACAAAATAAAGGAATACATAGAATTATTATAATGAAAAAATATTTAGTTATCGGAAATCCCATTGGTCATTCACTGTCACCAAAACTTCAGAATTATTGGTTAAAACAAAATAATATTAATGCTGTTTATGATAAAATAAAATTGGTGGAAAATGAAATTAAAGAAATTATTCATGATATAAAAAAACAAAAAATAGCTGGTTGTAATGTTACTGTTCCATTTAAAAAAAAAGTAATTCCATTCCTAGACACATTAAGCCCTGAAGCAGAACAAACTCAGTCAGTAAATACAATTATTTTTGAAAAAGGTAATTTGATTGGGCACAATACCGACATTTTTGGTTTTGATAAAGCAATTAAAAATTTAAATTTTAATATGAAAGGCAAAAAAGTTTTAATTTTAGGCGCTGGTGGCGTTGTTTCGTCAATAGTTTTTGCTCTTAAAAAAATGAATGTTCTAAAAATTTCTATTAGCAACAGAACCAAACAAAAAGCTGAAAATTTAAAAATTTTATTTGAAAATTTAAACATTTTAGAGTGGGGAAATCTGACAGACTTTGACGTAGTTATTAATGCTACAAGTCTTGGTTTGAATAATGAAGAAATAAATTTGGACTTTTCGAAATTTGGAAAAAATAAATTATTTTATGATGTTATTTATAATCCTTCCGAAACAAATTTTTTAAAAAAAGGAAAAGAACTGGGCAATATAACCGAAAACGGAGGAAAAATGTTTATTTATCAAGCCTCTGAAGCATTTAAATTATGGCATGGAATTGAACCAGTGGTCAATTTCGAAACATTAAAACTTTTAAAAAATGATTAGAATTGGGATTTTAGGAAATATCGGTTCGGGTAAGAGTTATGTTGCGAAAAATTTGGGTTATCCAGTTTTTGATGCGGATTACGAAGTTGCAATGCTTTATAAAAAAAATAAAAAAATATTTTTAAAATTAAAAAAGCTATTACCCAAAAATATAAAATCTTTTCCTATAGAAAAACAGGAAATTACAGAGGCCATATTACAAAAAAAAGGTAATTTAAAAAAAATAATTAAGATAGTTCACGCTGAAATAAGAAAAAAAATGAAATTTTTTATGAAAAAAAATAAAAATAAAAAATATGTAGTACTGGATATTCCTTTACTACTAGAGAGCAATCTTAATAAAAAAGAAGATATTTTAATATTTGTAGAGTCTAAGAAATCGGATATTTTAAAAAAATTAACAAGAAGAAAAAATTTGAATAAGAAATTACTTAATAAATTTAGAAAAATTCAATTTTCATCACAATATAAAAAGAAAAAATCTCATTTTATAATCAAAAATGATTTTACCAAAAAAACAATTAATACTAGTATAAAAGACATTCTTCAAAAGATAAATTAATGAAAGAAATAGTTTTAGATACGGAGACTACGGGAATATCAGTTAAAGAAGGACACAGAATTGTTGAAATAGGATGTATAGAACTTGACAATTTAATACCAACTAAAAACAAGTTTCATTGTTACCTAAATCCAGAAAGAAAAGTTTCAGAAAAAGCCCTAAAGATCCATGGTTATACTGATGAATTTTTATCAGACAAAAAAAAATTTAATGAAATTAGTGATGAGTTTCTTGAATTCATTCAAGATAAAAGATTGGTTATTCACAACGCCGAGTTTGATTTAGCTCATATTAACAACGAACTTTCTTTATTGGGAAAAAAAAAAATTAAAAACAAGATCATAGACACATTATCTCTCGCAAGAGATAAATTTCCAGGGTCACTTACAAATTTAGATGCGCTATGTAAAAGATATAGAATTGATAATTCTAGAAGGGTATACCATACAGCTATTATTGATTGTGAACTATTAGCAAAAGTTTATATAAACTTAATTGATCAAAAAGAACCAACATTAAATTTTCAAATTAATGAAAAACAAAATTATGAAGAACAAATAAACAAAAAGTTATATTTTAAAGGAATAGTCAAACCAACAGAAGTAGAATTAAATAATCACAAAAAATATTTAAAAAATTCTCTTAAAAAAAACTTCTTCTAATTAAATCTTTGATTGTATAAACTCTCAAAATCTATTTTTTTTTCAAATTTAATCCCAGGATAACCAGAGTTGTGAAGTAAATTTAAAAAAGATTTTTCTAGATCAGGATATATTTCTGTTTGTACATCACAAAGAATAATTTTTTCTAATTCTTTTTTGTCTTGAATATTTTCGTTAATTTTAATTACACTTGAATATAAAATTTCAAAATAAGATTTTTTTTTATCATCACTATTATCTTCAAATTTAAGGCAAGTATTTACTTCGACCATTTTATTTTTTAGAGGTTTAGAATTTATATCCACTTTTAATTTATATTTTGTAATTTTATCTTTTACATGAAGGTATGTTTCTATATCTGGTGTTTCGCTAGAAATATCTTTGATGAATTTTAATAAAATTTTATAATTTTCTGTCATTGTCATCTTCTATATCTTCAAATTCACCTTCAATGAAATTATTTTTTTCTTTATCTTTTTTAGAAAATTTAATTAAGATTTTATTTAAAATAAATTTCCTGCTTAGAGGAAAAATCAATAAGAAACCAATTAAATCTGTGGCAAAACCGGGAATTATCAGCAAAAGTGCCGCAAAAGCAATTGCAGCCCCTGAAATTACTTCAGAAGTTGGTAATTCATTTTTATTTAATTGTTCAAAACCTGATCTAAGTGTATTTAGACCTTCATATTTAGCATAGTAAACACCAACTATAGCTGTAGAAAAAATGAGTAAAATAGTTGTAATGGCACCAATTTGTGAACCAATTTTTATTAAAAGATAAATTTCTATAATAGGTACTAGAATAATTACTAAAAAAATTGGGTTCATTTGTCTTTAATCTAAATTGCTGGTTGAAATTAATCAACATAGTAATTACTATATTCTCATGAGTTACAGTTTTGAGTATATAGATATAATATTATTAGCGATGATTGCTGGATTTATCTTTTTAAGATTAAGAGCAATACTTGGAAAAAGAACTGGTTTTGAAGGTAAGCCAACATCTCAGCTAAAAGAAGTGCTGAAAACAGTAAATCAAGATAAATCAAAAAAGATTAACGAAAAATTTGATGACGAAGCTCAACAGGAGTTTTTAAAAGGAGCTAAGATTGCATACGAAACAGTTATTACCGATTTTAGTGACAATGATAATAAGATAACTACCAGCAGACAGCTTTTAAACAATGAAATTTATAATCAGTTTAATCAAGCACTAAAAGAAAGAAGTTCAAGAGGACACTTTGCTGAAATTACGTTTATTGGTGTTAATTCTGCGATAATAAAAGAGCATAAGAAAATTGGTAAGATTTTAAATGTAACTGTAGATTTTATAGCAGAAGTTATTACTTGTATTAGGGATAAGGACAAAAAAATTGTGTCTGGTGATCCAGAAAAAATTAAAAAGATTTATGACACATGGGTTTTTTCAAGAGATACCACATCTTCAAATCCAAATTGGCAGCTTGTCAATATTTTAACTTAATTGAATAAAAATATATCAAATAAAAATAAAAAAGACTGGGAGAATTTTGTTAATAGCAAAGAAAAATTACCAGATAAAGATTTAAAATTTCAAACTAAGAAAACAATAAAAACAAGGTCGATAGATTTACACGGTTACACTTTAGATGAAGCCAATAAAGCCATTGACAACTTTATAAGAAACGCTTTTTTTGAAAATGTTAACAAACTAATTGTTGTTACTGGGAAAGGCCTTCATTCTGAGAATGAAAAAGATCCTTACGTATCAAAGGATCTTGGTATTTTAAAATATTCGGTTCCAGAATTTATTTCAAATGATAGTGATTTAATGAGTATGATTAATGAAATAACAGATGCTAAATTGGAAGATGGTGGTGGTGGAGCGTTTTATATTTTTTTAAAAAAAAATAAAATTACAAAATAAATTTTGATAAATCTGTATCTTTTACCAATGTGTCTAAATTTTTATTAATATATTCTTTATCAATAACAATTTTTTCACCTGAACGATCAGTAGCTGTAAAGCTAATTTCGTCTAAGATTTTTTCGATAATAGTATGCAATCTTCTTGCTCCAATATTTTCAACAGTAGCATTTACCTCAGAAGCAATATTGGCTATTGCATCTATCCCATCATCAGAAAATTCAAGATCTACATTTTCAGTTTTCAAAAGAGCTACGTATTGTTTGATTAAACTAAAGTCTGGTTCTCTTAAAATTCTTTTAAAATCCTCACTAGTTAAAGCTTCAAGCTCAACTCTAATAGGTAATCTTCCTTGTAACTCAGGTAATAAGTCAGATGGTTTTGCAAGTTGGAAAGCTCCAGATGCAATAAATAAAATGTGATCTGTTTTTATTGGACCATGTTTAGTATTGACCGTTGTTCCCTCGATCAAAGGCAACAAATCTCTTTGAACACCTTCTCTTGAAACATCTCCACCAACTCTATCAGTTCTTGCTGAAATCTTGTCAATCTCATCTAGGAAAACTATTCCATTATTTTCAGTTGAAAGTTTTGCTGCTTTAATAATTTTATCTTGTTCAATTAATTTATCCGATTCATCATTTATTAAAATTTCATGAGATTCTTTTACTGTCATTTTTTTCTTTTTTTCCTTATTCCCCATTGATTTACCGATCATCTCTCCAATGTTGATCATTCCAACATTTGCCCCAGGCATTCCAGGTATTTCAAAAGAAGCGCCACCAGAACCAGTATCACTTACAGCAATTTCAATTTCATTGTCGTCCAAATCACCATTTCTTAACCTTTTTCTAAAACTTTCCCTTGTTGCTAAACTTGCTTTTTTTCCAACTAAAGCATCCAAAACTTTTTCTTCAGCTGCTTTTTGAGCTTGTGCAAATACTTCTTTTCTTTTTTTTACTTTTTCCATTGAGATGGCTATTTCAATTAAATCTCTCACTATTTGTTCAACATCTCTTCCTACATATCCAACTTCAGTGAATCTTGTAGCCTCAACTTTTACGAAAGGTGCTTCAGCTAATTTTGATAATCTCCTAGAAATTTCAGTTTTTCCAACACCAGTTGGTCCAATCATTAGAATATTTTTTGGCAAAACCTCATTTTTCATTTCACCTTTTAGTGCTTGACGTCTCCATCTATTTCTTAATGCAACAGCGACAGCTCTTTTGGCTTTGTTCTGTCCAACGACAAACCTATCTAGTTCTGAAACAATTTCTCTTGGAGACAATGAACTAACTAAAGAAGTTTCTTCTTTTTGATTTTTATCTTTTGGATGAAGTTGAGTTACGTTTGAATTATCCATTATATTTTTTCAATTTTAACATTATCGTTTGTGAAAACACATATATCTGCAGCAACTTTTATTGCTTTTTTAGCAACTTCTTCAGCTGACATGTTGCCCTCCATTAAAACTTTTCCAGCTGCTAATGCATAATTACCACCAGAGCCTATTCCAATTACATCCCCCTCTGGCTCTAAAACATCACCAGTTCCAGAAATAATATAACTATTACTTTTATCTCCAACCGCCATTAACGCCTCTAATCTTCTTAAATATTTATCAGTTCGCCAGTCCTTTGCTAATTCAACAGCAGCTCTAGATAAATTTCCTGCATGTTTTTCTAATTTTCCTTCTAATCTTTCAAATAAAGTTAGTGCATCAGCAGTTGATCCTGCAAAACCAGCAACTACATCTCTTTTTTCGATTTTTCTGACTTTTGAAGCTGTGCTTTTAACAACAGTATTCCCCATACTGACTTGTCCATCACCAGCAACTACTACTTCATTATTTTTTCTTACTAGCACAATTGTTGTCATATCTAATAAATGGTAACTATTTTTGATACTTCAAGTGTCCAGACTGATATTGATATAGTGAGATTATGTATGTATACCTTTAAAATATATGGCTAGAAAAGGAAAAGTATCTCGGAAAACAAAAGAAACCAGCATTAATGTTGAAGTAAATATTGATGGTAAAGGTAAATACCAAATAGATACTGGCATAGGCTTTCTAGATCATATGCTTGAGCAACTATCAAAGCATTCTTTAATTGATTTAAAAGTTAAAGCAAAAGGAGATACTCATATCGATCTTCACCACACAACAGAGGACACAGGAATTGCGATCGGTGAAGCTTTAAAAAAAGCTGCTAAAAAATTTGTAGGAATTAAAAGATATGCGCACACAGTAATTCCGATGGATGAAACATTAACAAGGGTTGCTATAGATGTTTCAAACAGACCTTATTTGATTTGGAAGGTAAAATTAAAAGTTGAGAAACTTGGCGAGATGGATACCGAATTATTTAAAGAATGGTTCCAAGCGTTCTCTCAATCTGCTGGTATTACAATGCACGTTGAAAATATTTATGGCGACAATAGCCATCACATTATTGAGTCTTGCTACAAAGCATTAGCAAGATCATTAAGAGCTGCATTAGAGATGGATCCAAGAAACAAGAAGAGCATTCCATCCACTAAAGGCTCACTATAAGTTTAATGAACGTCACAATTGTTGATTATAATTCGGGCAATATAAGCTCGGTGATAAACTCTTTTAAGGAGGTTGCCAAAGATAAAGTAAATATCGAAGTAACCTCGGATTTAAATAAGATCAAGTCTTCAGATAAAATTGTATTACCAGGGCAGGGTTCGTTTAAGAGTTGTGTTGATGCACTTAACAGCATCAGTGGTTTAGTTGATACTTTAAGTGAATTTGCCATTAATAATAAAAAGCCACTTTTAGGAATTTGTGTTGGATTGCAAATGTTCGCAGATATTGGCTATGAAGAAACTGAAACGAAAGGCCTTGGATGGATATCTGGCAAGGTATCAAAAATAGATAATCAAAATGGAAAATATAAACTTCCTCACATTGGTTGGAATGAAATTAATATTGTTAAAGATAGTAAAATTTTTAAAGATATAGAAAGTAATTCACATATGTATTTTGTTCACAGCTATGAATTTGTACCAGAAGATAAAAATGTAATTTCATCAACAACTGATTATTCATCAAATATTGTTTGCTCTGTTGAAAAAGAAAATATATTTGGAACACAATTTCACCCTGAGAAGAGTGATAAAATTGGATTACAAATTATAGAAAATTTTATGAATTTATAAATATGAAAAAGTTTATTCTAATACTTATATGCATTTTATTTGTTACGCAAAATACGTATGCTAAAATAATTTATTGTTTTAAGGCTAACAAGGGTAACGAATTAATTAAAACTACAATCCCAACTGATTTAATAAATTCGGATGAAATAAGGTATTTTTTAATTGATGATAAAAAAAAAAAATTTATTCAAATAAAATCATTCTATGAGGGCTCAGGAGATATTAAATATTCATGGGAGGATAACAACACATATAGATTTTATTATGACAATTTGATTGAAGGCGATGAAAAATTTGAACTTTGGAATAAAGCAAAATTTATAAAATTTAACAAAAATGAAATCATCATTAGTATTGATTTTGAGACAAAATCACAAAAAAAAAGAAGGTATAAACTAGAGTTAGATAGAATTGCAGGGATATTGCTGATAGCAAATATTGAACTTAACGAGCTTGGTGAGGAAATTGTTACTGATGAACAAGGAACAATTTATACTAAAGATGAAGATAAATTTAGATTGTATATAAAGGACAAAAAATATTTTTGTGAAGAACACAAAAATTTATAGAAATAATGAAAATATTTCCAGCAATAGATATTAAAGATAAAAAGTGTGTGAGGTTAGTCAAAGGAGACTTTGATAACAAAACTGAATATGAACTGTCTCCAGTTGAACAAGCTGGAAAATATAAAGAACATGGTTTTAAAAACTTACACATAGTTGATTTAGATGGTGCTTTAACTGGTGAAACAGTTAATTTGGATATTATTCAAGAAATTGTTACTAAATTTGATCTTAAAATTGAAGTTGGTGGAGGATTAAGAAACTTTGAAAGCATTCAGAAATATACTGATGCTGGTGTCGAAAAAGTTATTTTAGGAAGTGCTGCTATAAAAGATAAAAACTTTTTAAAACAGGCTTGTGACAAATTTCCAAATAAAATTGCCCTAGGTTTAGATGCTAAAGATGGATATTTATCGGTTTCAGGTTGGAAGGAAAATTCCAATCAATTGACTTTAGATTATTTGAAAGAAGTTAACGATTATGGTGCAAGTAGATTAATTTATACAGATATTAATAGAGATGGAATGAAGCAAAGTCCCAATTTCGATGAGACAACAAAGGTTGCAGATACATCAAATTGTCCAGTAATTATCTCGGGTGGAGTTTCTTCAATAGATGACATTAAAAGAGCTAAAGAATTAAATAATAATAACATTGAAGGTATTATAGTTGGAAAAGCTATCTATGATGGGGATATTAAATTGGATGAATTAGCTAAGGAATTGGATGCTTAAAAATAGAATAATACCATGTTTAGACGTCAAAAATGGAAGAGTAGTTAAAGGGATCAACTTTGTTGATCTAAAAGATGCTGGAGATCCAGTTGAGCAGGCTAAAATTTATTCAGATGGTGGTGCTGATGAAATTTGTTTTTTAGATATTACTGCATCAAATGAAAATAGAGACACTATATATGATGTTGTAGAGAAAACTTCTAAGAAATGTTTTGTACCTTTGACTGTTGGGGGTGGTGTTAGAAGTATTGAGGATATAAATAAACTTCTTAATTGTGGGGCCGATAAAGTATCAATCAATACTGCTGCGGTTCAAAATCCAGAAGTAGTGTCAGAAAGTTCAAAAAAATTTGGCTCACAATGCATTGTTGTTGCAATAGATGCTAAAAAAAACGGAGATAAATGGGAAATTTTTACTCATGGTGGAAGAAATAATACTGGCATTGAAGCAATAGAATTTGCAAAAAAAATGGAAGATAGTGGCGCAGGCGAGCTTCTAGTTACTTCTATGGATAGGGATGGTACTCAAGTTGGTTATGATATTGATTTAATGTCAAAAATTTCATCAAAAGTAAATATTCCAGTAATTGCATCTGGTGGAGTTGGTAATCTAGATCATTTAGTGGATGGAATTAAATTAGGAAATGCTAGTGCAGTTTTAGCTGCATCAATATTTCACTACGGCAAACATTCAGTAAAAGAAGCTAAGGAGTATTTGGATTCAAAAGGAATTCCTGTTAGAATTTAACATGCTTAATACATTAGAAAACCTGATTAAACTTGCAAGAGAAAGAAAATCTTCTCCAGTTGAAGGATCATACACTAATAAATTGCTTTCAGATAAATCATTAAGCAAAGCAAAAGTTTTAGAAGAAGTTGATGAATTAATTGAAGCTGTAGAGGAAAATTCTAATAAAATTCATGAGGCTGCTGATGTACTTTATCATTTGCTAATATATCTTGAGGCAAATGACATAAAAATTGAAGAAGTGATGTCAGAGTTAGAAAAAAGAAAAAAATGAGTTACGACGACAATAATATTTTTGCAAAAATTTTACGTGGCGAGATACCTTGTAATAAAATTTATGAGGATGATTTTGTTTTATCATTTCATGATATTAATCCTCAAAAAAAAGTTCATGCTCTAGTAATCCCAAAAGGCAAATATGTCGACCTTGATGATTTTAGTGCGAATGCTTCATCTGAAGAAATGGTTGGATTAATTAAGGGTATTAATATTGTTGCAAAAAAACTAGGTATTTCAACAGAAGTAGGCAAGGGCTACAGGGCTTTAGCTAATATCAGCGATCACGGTGGTCAAGAGGTTCCTCACTTACACTTTCATTTATTTGGAGGTGAAAGAGTTGGAAAAATGGTTGAGTGACACAGGAAGTAAAAAGAAATTATCTAGAGATAACTTCTCTAAATGATCTTAAAGAAAGTAATAAACCAAGTGAAAATTATTCATTAAATTTAATTGATCCAGTAGATTTTCAATTAAATAAATTTTTTTACAAAAATATTGGAAAAAAACATAAGTGGATAGACAGACTTGCTTGGTCAGAAGAAAAATGGATTAACTATGTGTCATCCAAAAATGTAAATACTTATGTTTTAAAATATAAAGATGATTTAGTTGGATTTTTTGAATTAATTTTACACCAAGAGAATAAAGAGATTGAAATTGCATATTTTGGAATATTGGAAGAGTATCAAAATAAAAAATTAGGCTCGTTTTTATTATCTGAGGCTATTAGAGAATCTTTACATAAAAAGAGTGTTGAACGTGTGTGGCTTCATACATGTTCTCTTGATCATAAAAATGCTTTAAATAATTATTTGGCTAGAGGAATGAAAATTTTTAAAACTGAAATTATAAATATTTAATTTCTTGTTGGAATTTTAAATAAATTTTTTGAGATTATTCTGTTTTTTCTTATCCCTGAAATAAATGTTATATTAAAATTTTGATACATATCTACATTTTGCCAACCTACTAAATTATAATTTTGTTTGTCAAAGAAAATACTAATTTCATAATCTTTTTCCTTTATAGTATAGTTAATTAAATTTCCATTTATTACTCTTTCGTTAAGTTTATAAATTTTTTCAATTAAAAAATTTTTATCTAGAATTAAATTTAAAGGAGTTTTTTTTACAGGGTATTGGTAAAAACTACTTCTTGTTTTTACAACTAGATATCTACCATCAGAAACTAAAATTTTATTATTACTTCTTGCATATTCACAAAAAATTTTTTTTGGATATTCAATAGTACATTGTCCATTCTCAATTTTTCCATTTATATTTTGTTCGAATTTAAAATCAAAGTTTTTTGTATTTTTTAAGTTTTCTATAATTTTATCTTTTTCACTCGCACTAGCATTCAGTATAAGAATTATAAAAAAGGTTATAAAAATAGAAACATTATAAAACATCTCTTTTCCCAACATGATTTGCTTTACTTACAATACCTTCTACCTCCATCATATCAATTATTCGAGCAGCTCTATTGTATCCAATTTGAAGCTTTCTTTGCAAAAAAGAAGTTGATGCCTTTCCCTCAGATCTAATAATTTCTACTGCTTGATTGTAAAGTTCATCTTTATCTCCTTGATTTTGATTGTCTCCAATTTCTTTTTCATCCGCAAAATTTAAAATTTCATCAACATAATCAGGTTCAGCTTGAGATCTTAATGAATTGTTCACTTTTTCAATCTCTATATCCGATACAAAAGGAGCATGAATCCTAACTATTCTATTTGCAGAGGACATGTAAAGCATATCTCCTTTACCTAATAGTTGCTCAGCACCTTGTTCACCAAGAATTGTTCTACTATCGATTTTTGAAGTAACTTGAAAAGATACTCTAGTTGGAAAATTAGCTTTAATTGTTCCAGTAATAACATCAACACTTGGTCTTTGAGTGGCCATTATAATATGTATCCCAGCTGCCCTAGCCATTTGAGATAATTTTTGAATGTAATTTTCAATTTCTTTTCCTGCCACAAGCATTAGATCAGACATTTCATCAACGACGACAACAATGTATGGCATAGGAAGTTTATGCTTAGCATTATAACCATCGATGTTTCTAACTCCTTCTTTGGTCATAAGTCGATATCTACTTTCCATCTCTTTAACTACCCAACCAAGAACAGAAGCAGCCTTCTTGGCTTCAGTAATTACAGGGCATATTAGATGTGGAATTCCCTCGTATGTAGATAGCTCAAGCATTTTAGGGTCAATTAATATAAATTTACATTTATCAGGTGTATGCCTGTAAAGAAGAGATAATATAATTGTATTGATACAAACTGATTTACCAGAACCAGTTGTTCCTGCAATCAATAGGTGAGGCATAGATGACAAATCACCAACAATTGGATTGCCAGAAATACTTTTTCCTAAAGCTATAGGTAGTTTTATATCTTTTTTTTTAAAATCAGAGAAAGTTAAAATTTCTTTTAAATAAACATTCTCCCTAATGTTGTTCGGTAGCTCAATACCAACTGTATTGCTACCCGGTATCGTTGCTATTCTGGCCGACTCTGAACTAGTATTTCTTGCTATATCGTCAGATAAGTTTATTATTTTTGAAACCTTAACTCCTGCTGCGGGTTCAAATTCATTAAGAGTAACTACTGGTCCATGACTTATTTTTTTTATATTACCATTGACACCAAAATCTAAAAGTATTTTTTCTAGAAATTCTGCACTGTGTGACTCATTATTATTTTTATTGTTTCTATCATTTTTTGATGCTGTTTTTAATAGATCTACGTTCGGTAATTTAAATTTGACTTTGTTTTCATCATTCTTTTCTGCTTTAATAAATGGCAAATCTTCTTGAATAAGATTTTTAATTTCATCTTGTGGTATATATTCTTCAATTATTTCACTCTTATCTGTATAATTTCTTTCCTTTTTTGTAATTATTTTTTTGAAAAATTTAAAAAAATAATTAGAGCTAAAATTAATACTCAATAAAAATAAAACTAGGACAAAAACAATAAGCGAATAATAAACAAAATTTTCATTTAAATTGATTAATGATTTTAAAAAAGATTGATTAAAATAATTTCCTACAAAACCGCCATTACCATTTATATAAAGAGTAAATGCGTCTGAATAATAATAGCTAAAAAAAAGTGAACCAAAAATTATGTAAAGTGTTGTATAAAATATATTTTCTATAATTAAAAAAAATTCTTTAGTTTTTAAAATATTGAAGCCTGTTACCATAAAAGTAAAAGGTATTAAGTATGCAATTGATCCAACGGATTGAAAAAATAAATCCGAAATGAAGCTTCCATGAAATCCTAATAAATTTTTAATTTCAGTATTTTGTGGAAAAATAAAATTTGGATCGTCAGGAGAATAGCTTAAAAGTGAGATAAACAGAAATATACCCGCCAAAACAATAATTATTCCAAAGATCTCTGCCAATCTATTTAGGGTAAAATTTATTAATAAATTAGCTGTTTTTTTTATATCCATATATATGAATCAATTTTACCACTTTGTATCATCTAATTTTTGTTGTTAAAATTAAAAATAATATGAGAGTTTGTATAATAGGCGATGGAATATCAAGCTTAACTTTGGCAAAAGCTTTAATTAATGAAAATATTTATGTAGATATTTTTACTACAAAAAAAAATAATTTATTAAATAAGTCTAGAACAATTGGAATATCTAAAAGTAATATAGAATATTTTAACTCCAATATATTAAATATAGATAAAATTACATGGAAGATTAAGAATATTGAAATTTTTTCTGAAAATTTAAAAAATGAAAAAATATTAAATTTTAGATCTAATGATAATCAACTTTTTTCAATTTTAAGGAATTACCAACTATATGAAATGTTAAAAAAAGATTTATCAAAAAATAAATTTTTTAAAAAAAAATATTTAAATTTCAATTCATCTTTAATTAAAAATTATGAAATTGTAATTATTACTGACTATTCTCACATATTTACAAAAAAGTTTTTTAGTAAAAAAATAATTAAAAAATATAAAGGTCTTGCATATACTACAATAGTAAAGCATAAAAAAATACCGAATATTACAGCTACACAAATTTTTACAAAAAATGGACCTTTAGCTTTTTTACCAATTTCGCAAAATGAAACTTCAATTGTTTATTCATTTGGTGATAACCAAAATGTTCAAAAAGAAAATGTTGAGAATTTAATTAAAAATTACAACTTTAAATATAAAATTAATAAATTTCCCTCAGTTAATTCATTTGAATTACAGTCAATAAGCTTAAGATCCTATTACCAAGGTAAATTTTTAGCTTTTGGGGATTTGTTACATCGTATACATCCATTAGCTGGTCAAGGTTTTAATATGACAATAAGAGATATTAAAATTTTATTGGATATAATAAAAAAAAAAAATTCATTAGGACTATCTTTAGATAGTTCTGTAAATAAAGAGTTTGAAAAAATGTTAAAACATAAAAATCTAATTTTTTCTAATGGAATTGATGTGATTCATGAATTTTTTAATTTTGAAAGAAAAACAAAAAATACTTTTTTAAGTAAGACAATTCAATATTTAGGAAAAAATCAAAATATAAATAATATTTTTACAAAAGTAGCCGACAAAGGTATTACCTTATAGTTTTATTGTAAGGTTGTATTATTAAAAACATCATTTGCATAAGTGCTTACAATTTCAGCTATTCTATTTTTTCTATCATTAAGATTTTTTGCCTCTAATAGTATTTGTTTTTCCTCTAATGAAAAAGGAGATGCCATTGCTAATGCATTAATTGTTTCACTGAGGCTTTGTTTTTCTAATGCTTTCCAATTAATTATAAAACCTCTTTTATCGAATAAAGATTTTAAATCTTTAAAAATTAGCTCAAGATCACTAAATCTAATTTGCTCTTTTTTAACCTCTAAATCGTGATTAAAATCTTTGAAATCCACCTCGTATTGCCTATATTTTTTTTCTGACTTAACTTCTATAATTGTTTTAAATCTAATCAATCCTTTAACCTCAATTAAATAACGACCATCGTCTGTTTCTCGAAAACTGGTTATTTTTCCAAGACAACCAACAGAATGTAATTCTGGAGGTGTTATTTCATTATTAGAATTTTTAGGTTGTACCATACCTATTAGTTTATTAGATTTCATACTATCGTTAATCATCTCAATATACCGTGGTTCAAAAATATTAAGTGGTACGGAAGTATTAGGAAAAATAATGAAATTACTTAATGGAAAAACAGGTATAATTTTGGGTAATTCAGTATTTTTCATAATATAAATTATATCAAAAATTAGAAATAAAAAAAATACTAACTTTTAAATTAGCTAAGATAATAAATGATAATATGGTTCATATTTGTCATAATTGTATTTTTCAATTTTATCTCTTATTTGTAAAAAACTGTTAGTTTTAGTAAATAAGTTATTTTTCTTATTAAAATTAAAAATTTCTTTATGCCAGTTTAATTTACAAAAATTAAATATTTTTTTTGATTCAATTTCTTTATTTGTTGAAAGTTTTTCTAAATTTACATCTAAAATTTGGTTAGGATATTTTTTTTTAAAGTAATTGATAATATTTTTATAATTATTTGCATAATTAATTATTCCTTGAACAGAATGAGACCAAGATAAATCAGGCATCATTTTTTGATAAATTGAAATAATAGCATCATTGAAATTACGATAAGTATGAAGGAATTTTGCATTAGGAAAGAATTCTAAAATAATATCTATATTTAAAAAATTCTCTAATGATTTATCTATAAAATTTTTATTTTCTAAGTCTCCATATCTTTCTTCTAGAGATTTTTTAAATAGAGCTCTGTCGATAACTAAATTAAAATTTTTCAATTCAAATTTTTTAGAATAAATCTCTGCAGCAATACAATCAAAAATTGACATATTAATTGCATGTAATTCTCCAAATGAACTAACATTATTTGAACTTTGTGTAATTAAAGATTCCACTAAAGTAGAACCAGATCTTGGCAATCCTATAATAAATATTGGTTTTGATTGTTCAAATATTTTTTTATTATTCAACTCACACTTAAAATTTATTTTGTCATAATGTTTTGTTATTATTTGATTATAGTAAAATTCAGATTGATTATTGAAATTTAAATTTGCATTAAAACATTGCTCATGTGAGAGTTTTAATAATTTAAGCTCTTCGTTTAATTTATTTTCTTTTTTTTTTAATTTTGACAAAATAAAATTAATTAAACTTTGATCAAATAAATTGATTTTTTTATCTTTTGATAGAGCGTGTAATTTATCTATATAATTCCTATTTATATTTTTTATTCCTAGATTAAATAATCCATAATATGATTTAACATCTAGTGGATTTTTTTTTACTAATTTTTCATAAATTTTTTTTGCTTCTTCAACCTTCCCCACACCCTGTTGAACCTGAGCTATATTATAAAGAATTCTAGAATTTCCTGGATTAATTTGATTGCATTTTTTAAAATAAAATAGACTTTTCTTATGGTCATTTAGTTGAAAATAAATTTTTCCTAAATAATAATTTAAAGCTAAGTTGTTTGACGCTTTTTTTTTTTGAATTTCTAACAAATTTAGGGCTTTTCTAAATTCACCTTTTTGCAAGTATTTTTCAACAATTTGTTCCATAATATTTATTTTAAAGGTTTTAAAATTTTTTTTACATTTAAATTTTATTTTTGAATACATTTATAAACTTATTATCCATCCAATTTTACTAAAATAGCTACTTGCTATATTTTTAAAAAGCCACTAATTTCAACTAAGATATAATAAGCGGGCATAGCTCAGTGGTAGAGCGTCTCGTTGCCAACGAGAAGGTCGAGGGTTCGACCCCCTTTGCCCGCTCCAAAAAAAAGTTTATGGATGATTTAGCAAATAAAAAATGTGTACCATGCGAGGGAAATATTGCTCCTTTTAATGTTGACGAAATACACAAATATTTAAAAAAAGTTGATGGTTGGGAAGTGTTAGAAGATAAAATTGATGGCTTTCATTTAATTAAAAATTTTAAATTTGATAATTTTTTACAAAGTCAGGAATTTGTTAATAAAGTTGGAGAAATAGCTGAGTCTGAAGGTCATCACCCTGATCTATGGTTTGGATGGGGCTATGCAAGAATTAAAATATTCACTCATGCAATTAAAGGTCTAGCCGAGAGTGATTTTATTCTTGCTGCAAAAATAGATAAAATATCTTAATGCCTAAAGTGTCTTGTTTTCGAAAAAAGAAGCACAGTTCCTGTTTCATTTGCAAAATTAATTATTTCTTTATCTCTTATTGAACCAAAAGGTTGAACTACTGCTCTAACACCAGATTGAACTAATTTTTCAATACCGTCTACAAAAGGAAAAAATGCATCCGAGGCAGCAACTAAATTGTCATTCTGAAGATTAAATTTTTTCATTTTATTTATTGCTATTTGACAACTATCTAATCTACTTGGCTGACCGGAACCAATGCCAACAGTGGTTTCGTTAGACGCTAATACTATTGCATTTGATTTGACATATCTACATACATTAAATGCAAAAATAAGATCTTTAAGTTGCTTAGATGTTGGTTTTCGTTTTGAAACGATTTTAAAATTTTTTGTTGAAAATAAATTTAAATCCTCTGATTGTATCATTATATTTTGGTTGTGTGATACAAATTTAAGAAGTTCTTTTGATGTATAATTTGTTCCGTCAATTAATCTTAAGTTTTTTTTAGCTTTTAATATTTTGATAGCACTGATTTCAAATCCATTTGCGATAATTACTTCTAAAAATAATTTATTTAATTCTAAAGCTAAATTTTTACTAATTTTAAAATTACAAGAAACTATTCCACCAAAAGCACTAACGGGATCACAAGAAAGAGCAGATTTATAACTCTCTAAATGATCATTTTTAGTAGAAACTCCACATGGATTTGCATGTTTAACTATGACTGTTCCTTTACCTTTTGGTAAAGATCTTGAAATAGTTAGAGCACTAAATATGTCATTATAATTGTTATAACTTAATTGTTTTCCATGAATTTGTTTTAAATTTGTATTCGAACTACTTGAATAGATTGCACTTTGTTGATGAGGATTTTCTCCGTATCTAGGTTGTTCAGTAAGATTTCCATGCAAAATTTTTTTCTTAGGGAAAATAGTATTTGTTTTTTTATTAAAATAGTCTGAAATAACAGAGTCATAATAAGCTGTTTCGGTAAAAGCTATCCTTGATAGCTTTTCCCTAAAACTTAAGGAAGTAGATCCTTTGAATTTTTTTAATTCTTCAATTAATTCCCCATACTGGTCTGAAGAAGTAATTACAGTCACATCATTATAGTTTTTAGCTGCAGACCTAACCATTGTCGGACCACCTACATCTATATTTTCTATAATTTTTTGATGATTGTTTGTTTTTTTAAGAGTGTTCTCAAATGGATAAAAATTAACTATAACTAAATCGATATTCTCAAAATTATTATCTTCAAGATCTTTTAAGTGAGATTTTTTTTCTCTTTTATTTAAGATCCCCGCATGGATTTTTGGATGAAGTGTTTTTACTCTACCCTCCAAAATTTCAGGGGAATTAGTAAAATCAGATACTTCTAAACAGTTAAATTTTAATCTTTTAATTTTTTTATAAGTACCTCCTGAGCTAATTATTTTAATTTTGTTCTTTTTTAAAATATTCAACAATGGTTTTAAGTTATTTTTGTCAGATACAGAGATGAGAGCTGTTTTGATTTTTTTCTTCATTATAATTTACTTATCTCCCACTTTATTATCTGCTCTTTTTCATTATTCATACCTGAGATAAAAATATTTTGGTTCTCATTAAATGAATTTTTATTACCGAAATATAAACCATTATCAATATTAATATCAAAGTTATCACAACTAAATTTCCAACCTTCTTCATCTAATTCAATTAGTATTGATTTGTTATCTTGTGTTTTCATTACTTTTGAGTTTGGATCAAGATGAAATCTGATATCAAATTTAATTTCTTTACTTGAATTTTTTCTAAATAACTTATCATGGCCAATAAATTTCATTTGTTCTGGATAGAACTCAATTTCTCTCTCATAAATTGCTCCAAATTTAATTAAATATCCATCGTGCATACCTGATATTTTCCAAAAATTATTTTCAAAAACTACATTTTTTTTTGAAACTTTCAGCCCCCTATCTATAATCAAATTTTTTTGATGCTTAGTAAAATTACAAGAAGAATAATCCTCAATAGTTAAAGCGCAATGTAGAGATGTACTTTTTGATAATTTATTAAATTTATTATTTTTATCTGAGTAATAACCAGCATTTGAAATTAATTTTTGATCATTTGAAAATATTTCAAATGATAATGCACCTGCCTGATAGTCGTTGGAAAAGCTTTTGTTAGGACTAGAACCAATATCAGCAGCAAGAATTATTTTTTTATTCTTAAGTATTGCATAACCCCCTAGTTCATTAATTTGATTTTTAAAAGTGTAACCAAACCTTTTTAAGTATTGATCAAACTCTTTATTTTCAGAGGAATAATTACCATTAAAAAAAATATCTTGTTTAATATTTTGCCATATGAAAGCGTAACTTGAGCCTAAATAATAAATAGTTTCTTCAATATATTCAGGAATTAAATTCTGAGATTCTTTAAACCACTCTCTAATAATAATAAAATATTTTAAATAAAATATTAGTTGTCTGATATTTCTTGATTTTGGAAAGCCTTGATTGTCAATTGAGGATTTAATAATATTTTTTAATAAATTTAGACCATTATTAAGATATTGTTTTTCATTTTTGTAAGCTAATCCAGTTAAAATGATTGCAGCACAACCTATCATTTTATTTTCTACCTCAGTTGGGTTTTTTATTTCATATAATAAATGGTTGGTTTGTTTTTGGATCATGTGATCAAAAGCAGATCTGTATTCTTGATCACTATCTTCATAAGTGAGCTGGTGATTTGATAGCCATGAAATAATTCTTTTTGCTGTTAAATCAAATTCCCAACTCTTTTTTTGATATTTAGCATTATTTGAAATCCAATTTTTTATAATTGTCTGTGTAGTTTTTTTAGAAGACTTTAAATCTAAGCTAAAAAACCAAAAAAAATTATTTAGTTTTTCATAATCTTTTGAGCTTAAATTATTTTGCCAAATGGACTCAATAGCAAAGTCTTCAATTTTATATTTTTTTTTTTGGTATTTAATTATAGAAGAAAGCAAATGAGGACTTGGTTTATATTGAAAACCACTATCAAAAGTTTTTGATATTTTTTTTTCGTAAAAATTTGAATTTTGATATATTGATTTTAAACTATCTCTTATATTAAAATAAAATTGACCTAAAATGCCTAAGGAATTTGTATTAATCATTAACTTATTTTAATTTTAATAAATTAATATTTTTCTTTATATCTCCATCATTACTTTTGAACACCGTAGTACCGGAAACAAGAATGTTTGCACCAGCATCAATTGCACTTTTGCAGTTATCAAAATTGATTCCACCATCAATTTCTATGTCAAAATCTAACTTTTTTTGCTCTCTTATTTTTTTTAATTCTTTAATTTTATCTAAAACTTCTGGCATAAATTTTTGCCCTCCAAATCCAGGATTTACACTCATAATTAGGACTAAATCTATTTGATCTAATAAATCTATTATTAAATCAATTTTAGTTTCAGGATTAAGTGAAACTCCAACTTTTTTATTTTTTTCTTTTATTTTTTTAATTGAATTTTCTAAATTATCAGTAGCCTCAGGGTGTATAGTAATTATATCTGCTCCGGCATTAGCATAAGCATCTATATATTTATGGACTGGTGATATCATTAAATGAACATCAAATTTTAATGAACAATGTTTTCGTAGAGCTTTTATTACGGGTGGTCCTATTGTTAAATTAGGAACAAAATGACCATCCATCACATCTACATGAATCATGTCAGCACCGCCTTCTTCAAGTCTTTTTATTTCTTCACCTAACTGACTAAAATCAGCAGATAAAATAGATGGTGAAATTTGTATATTTTTCATTGATTGATAAATTAACTAGTATCAATTTTGAAAATTAAAATGAATTAAAAAATTGATAAATTTGTCTTGAAATTTCACTCTCCAGAGGAAATGATAACATTCCCATCACCGAATAGCCTAAGATCCAAGGCATTAAATAGAATCTGATCATGTAAAAGAACCAAGCAACATATAAAGGCACTAATGGCCCAATAATAAATGAAGGTGTGATTGGTTTAAATAATTTAATTAAAGGATTTGTAATCTTAACAAATACTTGCATGAAAAAAAATTGAGAGTCTTCTCTTTGAAAAATGTTCATTGCAACTCTTCCAATCAATGTCCACATGATAACTCCAAAAATATAATCAATTATATAAACAATTGGATGAAAGTTAGCAGACATAGAAGAATTTATATTTTATAATTAAAAGAAATAAAAGGGGCGAAATAAATCGCCCCTTAAAAGATTTTTTATTTTTGGCCGCTGATTACAGATGCACCAGAAGGTACTCTACAATCATCTACCATTTTTTGAGTCGCTGAATTAGGAGCTGAAGTCGCTAAACTTACAACAACCATAGCAATCAAACTTACAGTAGATCCTAATATACCAAAGGTAGCTGAAGTTAAACCAAGGATCGCTGTTCCTCCAGATTCCATATATACTAAATATGCTGTACCTGAAAGTAATCCTAAAAGCATACCAGCAATAGCACCCTCTTTGTTGGCTCGCTTCCACCATACACCGAGCACAAGTGGCCAGAACAAGCCAGACATTGCAAAATCAAATGCCCAAATTACAGCACCTAATATTCCAGTTAATTGCAATGCTGCAATAGTTGCACCAGCTACTCCAAACACAACAAGCAATACTCTAGCAACAATTAGTCTTTTTGCTGTCTCAGCTTTTGGGTCTATCATTTTGTAGTAAACATCATGAGAGATTGCGTTTGCAATTGCTAGAATCAAGCCATCAGCTGTAGACATTGCAGCTGCTAACCCTCCAGCAGCAACTAGACCTGAAATTACATATGGTAATCCAGCTATTTCTGGCGTTGCTAATACAACTGCATCACCATTCATGAATAGCTCATTCAACTGAAGTATCCCATCTTTTTGACCCATGTCCTGTACAACCATTAATTTTGCTTGGTTCCAGTTTTGATACCAATCTAATGCTTGAACTTCTGCTATAGATTTACCAATGATACCTGTCGATAACTCTGGATCAATCAAAGCAAGCTTAGATAGTGTCGCTAACATTGGTGCAGAAGAATAAAGTAGGAAGATAAAGAATACAGACCAACCTACTGATTTTCTAGCTGCTTTCACACTTGGAGTAGTAAAGTATCTCATCATTACATGTGGTAATGATGCTGTTCCCATCATCATCGCTAGTGCTAATGAAATAAACTGCCAAGGTGATGCATTTACTTCCGAGTGAGCTTTAGTTATACCAGCCAGTTTTTTCCACTCAGGCAGTGCTGCCATATCTGCTGCAGAGTTTTTATATGCATCTGTTCCTAAACCAGCCATTTGTTCTAGTTCACCAATTCTAGCTACCTCATCAGCTAACATGAAGTGTGGAAAGAAACCTGCACCTATATTATTACTAATCCAAAATACCGGAAGTAGGTAAGCAATAATAAGTACGATGTATTGTGCAACCTGAGTCCAAGTAACTCCTCTCATACCACCTAGCATCGAACATAATAAGATACTTGCTAGACCCACATAAACAGCCAATTCAAATTCTAGATTTAAAGCAACAGAGGCAATTCTACCTGTTGCTGTAATCTGCGCTGTTACGTAAGTAAATGATGCAACTGTAAGGACAATTACAGCCATTAATCGCGCGCCATTACCACCGTATCTAGTACCTATAAAATCTGGAACTGTATAACAGCCAAATTTTCTTAAGTATGGTGCTAGTAAAGTTGCGACCAATACATAACCACCTGTCCAACCTACAAGCAGAGCCATATAACCGTAACCTTTGAAGTAAATTCCCCCTGCCATTGCAACGAATGAAGCACCCGACATCCAGTCAGCTGCTGTTGCCATTCCATTGAATACAGTTGGAACTTGTCTTCCAGCTACGTAGTAGTTACTAGCTTGGGCTGTTCTAGATAGCCAACCAATTGCTGCGTAGATGAAAATGGTAAAACCAACAAAGCAAATACCAATTGCATCTTTGGTCATTCCCAAATTCTCTCCGATTGCCATAATGATTATGAAAGCTATAAATCCTCCAGTATAAATTCCATATATCTTAGGCAAATTATCTATAAAATTACCTTTAATCATTAGTCATCTCCTTTTTCACTAAAGCCAAATTCCTCATCAATTTTTTCTTGTCTATTTGAAAACCAGAAAATAAGGATTACAAATATTGCAAGAGAACCCTGACAAGTGAACCAGTAAGTTAATGGATATCCAAAAGGTCCAGTAACTTCGTTCATTTGAGCTCCAAAAAGGAATATACCCATTGAGAATACAGCCCAGATGGCTAATGTTATAAATAACAAGCCTCTGGTCTTTTCCCAGTGTTGAGCGTTTTTCGACATGTATACCTCTCTTTTTTAGTTATAACTGCTAAAACCATAACCATTATGAAAGAGAATAAAAGTAGAAAATTAGTCGTATTAGGTTAATTTTTTTGAAATTTTCCAATAAAATCAACAATTAATGACAAAAAAAAATTTTACTTGGAAAGACTTATCTTTAAGCGATTTTAAAATTTATTTATTTTCCCTATTTAAAGCCATCATTCCAAAATCAAAAATTAAAACTTTGGATGAGCTAGAGAATTTTATTCAGACAAAATCTGCATGGGTATCACAAGTTACCCTTTATAGTTATCTAAAAACTAGAATGGGAACAAGATATGTTCTTCATTTTGATAATGATGAATTTATGAAATCTGTAAATGAAGCCAAATGGAATATTTATTCTGTTGCGCTTCAAGATTTAACTTTGTTTAGTTTTTCCTTTATGAAAGTTTATTTTAGTTTTAATAAAATGGATAAAGCCAAAGAAATATTTTTTAAAATTTTGGATGACGAAACAACAAATAATATGCCATTGAACATTATTGATGAAGCAAAAAAAAATTTTGAGGAAAGATTCATTAAAATTGATTGGGAAAAATATTATAAGGAACGTCCTTTCAATCCAAGTGCTTTATCTTTATTCAAATGGGCTCCCATAGCAGATGAACTTAAAAATCTCGATAGACAAATTATTCTAAATTCCGTTATTTTAAAATGGGATGTAATTAAAAAAGAATTTCAAAATAGAATTCAGTTTTAAATATTTTTTCTATTTTCAACTAAACTGTCAACAACACTTGGATCAGCTAAAGTAGTTGTGTCACCTAATTGTCCATGCTCGTTTGCTGCAATTTTCCTTAAAATTCTCCTCATTATCTTTCCAGATCTTGTTTTAGGAAGACCAGGTGTAAAGTGAATTAGATCTGGTGTTGCTAAAGGCCCTATTTGTTTTCGTACCCAAAGTTTAAGATCTCTTTCGAGTTCACCAGTTTCTATTTCTCCAGAGTTCAAAGTTACATAACAATATAATCCGTTACCTTTAATATCATGAGGATAACCTACCACGGCAGCTTCTGCTACCTTTGGGTGAGCAACAAATGCGCTCTCTATTTCAGCAGTACCTAAATTATGACCTGAAACAATAATTACGTCATCTACACGACCTGTTATCCAATAATACCCATCTTTATCTCTCCGACATCCGTCTCCTGTAAAGTATTTACCATCAAACTGTGAAAAATAAGTATCAATGAACCTTTGATGATCTCCATATACAGTTCTCATTTGGCCTGGCCACGATTGAGCTATACATAATCTTCCTTCTCCAGCCCCTTTTATTTCTTTACCGTTTTTATCAACAAGCACAGGCTTAATTCCATAGAATGGTTTAGTTGCAGAACCAGGTTTTAAAGGAATAGCTCCAGTTTGTGGAGCAATCATAATCCCCCCAGTTTCCGTTTGCCACCATGTATCTACAATTGGGCATTTAGAATTACCTACAGTTTTATAATACCACATCCATGCCTCAGGATTTATTGGTTCTCCTACAGTTCCTAAAAGTTTAAGTGATTTTCTTGATGTTTTTTTAACTGGTCTATCTCCTTCACGCATTAAAGCCCTAATTGCAGTAGGAGCAGTATAAAAAGTATTAACTTTAAATTTATCAACTATTTGCCACCACCTAGAACTATCAGGATAATTTGGAATTCCCTCAAACATAATAGTAGTTGCACCGTTTGATAGTGGTCCATAAATAATATAACTATGACCAGTTACCCAACCAATGTCAGCCGTACACCAATAAATATCTTTTGGTTTATAATTGAAAATATATTGATGTGTCATAGATGCATAAACCATATAACCACCAGTGGTATGAAGAACTCCTTTAGGTTTACCTGTCGACCCAGAGGTATATAAAATAAACAAAGGATCCTCAGCATTCATTTCTTCTGGTTCACAGTGATTGGGAACATCTTTTATTAAATCATGATACCAAATATCTCTATAATAATCCCAACTAACAGAATTGCCTGTTCGTTTTACAACAATACATTTTTTTACATTTGGACAATTTATTAAAGCTTCATCAACAGTATCTTTAAGAGGAATAATTTTTCCACCTCTAACACCTTCGTCTGCAGTTATAATATATTCAGATTCGCAATCATTAACTCTACCTGAAATAGAATCTGCTGAAAAACCTCCAAAAATAATAGAGTGAACTGCTCCAATTCTTACACAAGCAAGCATTAAAATAGCTAACTCAGGTATCATTGTTAAATAAATCGTTACACGATCACCTTTTTTAATTCCTAATTTTTTTAAACCATTCGCTGCTTTAGAAACTTTTTGATGAAGTTGTTTATAGGAAATTTTTTGACTATCTTTGGGATCATCACCTACCCAAATAATAGCGGTTTTATCCTTTTTATCTTTTAAATGTCTATCTATACAATTTGTTGAAGCATTTAAAGTTCCATCTTCAAACCATTTAATTTTTACTTCATTTGTACTGTATTTTACGTCCTTAATTTTTTTATATGGTTTTATCCAAGTAATTCTTTTTCCTTCTTTTCTCCAAAATTCATCATTACTTTTTATAGATTGAGTATATTTTTGTAGATACTTACTTTTATTTGCTAAGCTACTTTTGATCCATTCTGGTCTTGTTTTAATAACAACCTCAGGAGGTGTATTTCCGTTTTCTTTTTTTGCTTTAATTCTTTTTTTTACCTTTTTAGAAAATCTTTTACTAACTTTAGATCTTCTCTTCACCTTTTTTGAGGTTTTTTTTCTTACTTTAGACTTTTTTTTTCTTACCTTGCTTTTCTTCTTCTTTTTTTTTGGCATAGGATAATTTTTTTTTTAAATTCTACTCATGTTATTTATAATTTTCCAGCTTTTATAATCAACAGGCATTACAGAAAGCCTACTTTGTTTTATAAGAGCTAAATGGCTTAAATCCTTATTTTTTTTAATACTTTCGAGTGTTATAGGCTTTGAAAATTTAGACTTAAATTGAACACTAACGGCAACAAACCTACCTGTTTTGTCTGTTTTATCTATATAAGATTCTTTAATAACTTTTACTATTCCAACTATCTCTTTTCCAATATTTGAATGATAAAAAAAACATAGATCTCCTTTCCTCATACTTTTTAAATTCTTTGCAGCCTGATAATTTCTGACACCATCCCAAGGTGCACCTTTAATTCCAGCTTTTTTTTGCTGATCAATTGACCAAACATCTGGTTCAGATTTCATCAACCAATATTGCATTATAATTGAACTCCAGCACCTTTAAGAAAAGCTGCATCTTCATCTAAAGGCCATCTAGGTTTTGCTGGATAATCTAAATTATTAAATTGATTTATTTTAAATTTTTCCAAACCCACCATTGCAATCATTGCTGCATTATCTCCACAAAACTCTATAGGAGGAAAAATATTTTTATAATTATTTTCTTCACATAAATTTATTAACGTAGACCTAATTTTTTTATTTGCCGCAACCCCTCCAGCAATAACGAAAATTTTTTCATTTAATTTATTTATTTTTTCAAATTCAGTAAATGCAATCTTTGTTTTTTTATATAAAATTTCCTCAATTGTTTTTTGAAAAGATGCTGCAAGATCATATTTATCTTGTTCTGATTTAATTGTTTTGCTTATCTTCAACACAGCAGTTTTTAGACCTGCAAAAGAAAGATTGCATCCTCCTTTGCTGAAAATTGGTTTTGGTAAATCATATTTTTCTGGATCACCTTTTTTAGCTAAAATTTCTATTTGAGGTCCTCCTGGAAATTCTATTCCTAAAAGTTTTGCCGTTTTGTCAAACGCCTCACCTAATGCATCATCAATAGTTGTTCCTAATCTTTTATATTTACCAAGATTCTGAACACTTAAATATTGTGAATGCCCACCTGAAATTAAAAGAAGTAAATATGGATAATTTAAATTTGTATTTAGTTTTGGACTTAAAGCATGTCCCTCTAAATGATTAACAGCAATAAAAGGTTTATTCATTGCTGTTGCGAAGGCTTTACCAAAACTTAACCCGACTGATAGACAAACAATTAATCCAGGACCAGCGGTAGAAGCAACCGCATCTATTTCTTCAATTTTTCTTCCACTTTCATTAACAGCTTTTTTGACAATCCAATCAATTTTTTGAATGTGTGAACGTGCTGCTAGTTCAGGAACTACACCACCAAACTCCCTATGAACCTCCACTTGGCTAGAAACAATATTAGACAAAACTACCGGGAATCCTTCTTCATTTTCAGTTATTAAAGAAGCTGCAGTTTCATCACAACTAGATTCTATTCCAAGAATTAAGGGTTTTTTGCTCATTCAAATAGTTTTTAATAATTGTACAATCTTAATACAAGTAAGAAATAAATTTTTTATGAGTAAAAAAATAATAATTGGATCTAGAGGTAGCAATCTTGCTTTACTTTATGCTCAGCAAGCAAAAGATAAAATTATTGAAAATACTAACCTTAGTAATGATGATATTTTAATTAAATCAATTACAACTAAAGGTGACCAAGTTCAGGATACAAGATTATCAGAAATTGGTGGCAAAGGTTTATTTTCTAGCAACATTGAAAAAGAACTTCAGTTAAAAAAAATTGATTTTGCGGTTCATGCACTGAAAGATATGCCAGCTAATGAGACAGAAGGATTAAGGACAGATTCTTTTCTTGAAAGAAATGATCCTAGGGAGATTTTAATTACAAAGGATAAAAAGAAACTTAAAGACTTAGATTACGAGGCGATTGTTGGAACCTCATCATACAGACGAGAATTTCAAATAAAAAAAATTAGACAAGATTTAAACTGTAAATTAATTAGAGGAAATGTAGATACTAGAATTAGAAAATTAAATGATGGAATGTATGATGCAATTATATTATCTTACGCAGGTATCAAATTTTTAAAATTTGAAAATGAAATTTCAGAAATTTTTTCAGTTAAAGAAATAATTCCTAGCGCAGGACAAGGTATAATTGCTCTACAATGCAGGGATAATGATGACGAGATAATTTCTATTTTAAATAAAATTAACCATGAGGAAACATTTAAAAGAGCAAACCTTGAGAGAAATATTTTAAAAGTTTTAGATGGAGATTGTGAAACAGCAATTGGTGCTCATTCTGTAGTTGATGGAGATAAGATTATAGTGGAGGCTGAACTTTTTTCTTTAGATGGTAAACAAAGGTTTTATGAAAAAAAAATTGGTAATTTGAATGAATTTAAAGAAATTGGTAAAGAGATTGGAATACTTTTAAAAACAAAATCAAACAATTCATATAGAAGATAGTATGCATATTTTATTAACTAGACCATTGGAAGATTGTTCTGAAATGATATTGAAATTTCAATCATTAGGACATCAAGTCTCTCACCTTCCATTAATAAGAATTGAAAAAGTTAATTATGAAGAAATTAACTTTTCTGAATATGGTGGAATTGTTTTCACTAGTGCAAATGCAGTAAAATTCTTAAACACAGAAAGATTAGATAAAAACATTAAATGTTTTTGTGTTGGTAACGTTACAGAAAATAAAGCAAGAAGTGTTGGTTTTCAAAATACAATTGCAGCTGAAGGAAATGTCACAAACTTAAAGGAGTTAATAATACAAAGTTATGAGTCTAAAAATAAAGAATTACTTTACGTTAGTGGTGAAATAATATCGGTTGATTTAGATCAACAGTTATTAAGTGAAGGTTTTAGGGTAAAAAGAATTATTAATTATAGAGTAGATCATAACCAAAAATTTGATGAGAATTTTGTCAATGAATTAAAATTAAATATGCCTGATATGGTCTATGTTTACTCTCAAAATAGTGCATTAAGTTTTTTAAATTTCATAAAGATTTACCAAACCGAAAATTTATGGATGAATACTAATTTGATGTGTATAGGCGAAAAAGCCTCGTCAATATTGAACGAAATCAAATGGAAAAAGATTTTTCTTTTTAATCCTGGAGAAGAGGAGTTTTTGTTATATAAAATTTAAAAATGGAATTAATTAATAATTTTTCTGAGATATTTTTATCAGTATGGAATAAAGGAATTCTTGGTGTTGATATTTTTCAGATAATAATTGGTATTGGAATATTTTTACTATTCTTAATTTTTAGAGGCCTAATAAGCAAATTAGTTATTAAAAAATTAGAAATTATCTCGAAAAGAACAACGAATAAATTAGATGATACTTTTGTTCAATCACTTGTAGGCCCAGCAAGATTTTTACCAATTGTATTAGGATTTTTTATTGCAAGTTACTACATGACTTTCTCAATAGAGGGAAGAGAAGTGGTAGATACAATTAATAGAACTCTGATTACTATTTTAATTTTTTGGATAATTCATCAAATCATAGAACCCATCTCATACATACTAA
>CACFCI010000009.1 GCA_902564785.1 uncultured Pelagibacteraceae bacterium
AGAATGCCAGTTCATCCAGATCTAATCGATTTAGCAAAAAATGGAGATACTGATGCTGTTAAATTGATGATGAAGTGGGGTTATGAAGGTTCAAAAAAATTTATAGGAGGTAATCCAGTGGAAAGAATAATACAGTCACCAAGAGATATTAGAGAAATATTAGCAGTCGATTTAATTGCATGTAATAATTATACCAATGGTTCTGATGCTGCTAGATCAATAGACTGTCCCTCTTTGTTGATATTTGGATCATTAGACAAAATGGTAAATTTAGAGTCAGGTAAAAAGTTTTCTAGTTTCATTAAAAATTCAACAACACATATAATTGAGGGTTGTGGTCATATGATTATGATTGAAAAAGCATTCGAAATGAGAGACAAGGTCTTAGAATTTTTAAAAAAATGAAAAGTTTTTCAATTGCAAAATCAAGAAGGCTGAGAGGCACTCCTTATACCTCTAGAATAGAAAAACAAGGTGTTACGGCTTATACAATATATAATCATATGTTGCTTCCCGCAGCGTTTGGTTCAATTGAGGACTCATACCATCACTTAAAACAGTATGTTCAAATTTGGGATGTAGCTGCTGAAAGACAGGTGGAAATTTCTGGTAAAGACTCAGCGAAATTAGTTCAGTTGATGACTTGTAGAGATTTATCTAAATCTAAAGATGGAAGATGTTACTATTGTCCAATAATTGATGATAACGCAGGTCTGATTAATGATCCAGTTGTACTTAGATTGAATGAAAATAAATGGTGGGTTTCTCTTGCTGACTCAGATGTAATATTATTTGCAAAAGGATTAGCTATTGGAAATAAATTTGAAGTAAAGATTTTTGAACCTGATGTTAATATAATGGCTATACAAGGTCCAAAGTCATTTGAATTAATGGAAAAAGTTTTTGGAGATAAGATAGTTAATTTAAAATTCTTTGGTTTTGATTATTTTGAATTTGGTGGTGATAAACATTTAATTGCAAGATCTGGTTGGTCTAAACAAGGTGGTTACGAAATTTATGTTGAGCATAATGTTTCTGGATTAAAATTATATGATCATCTTTTTGAAATTGGAAAAGAATTTAATATCAAACCAGGTTGTCCAAATTTAATAGAACGTATTGAAAGTGGATTATTATCGTATGGAAATGATATCGATAATGGAGACAATCCATATGAATGTGGATTTGATAAATATATTAACATAGACAGCGAAGTTAATTTTTTAGGCAAAGAGAAATTAAAAAAAATTAAATCTGAAGGAATTAAAAAAAAATTAATGGGAGTAATGCTTGATATAGATAAAATAAGTATTACAGGATCATTAGACTTAAGTGATCAAGACAATAATATAATTGGAGAATTGAGATCAGCTTGCTATTCACCACATTTTAAAAAAGTAATTGGTATTGCTATGATGAAAAAGTCTCATTGGAATATAGACCAGAACGTAAAAGCAAGCATAAATGGTGATATTTGCAGTGGTAAAGTTTGCGATTTACCTTTTATTTAGTATAACAACTTTAAAATGAACATAGCTATAGTAGGTGCAACAGGAAATGTTGGGAGGAAAACTCTTGAAGTATTTGATAAAAAAAACTTCAAGTTTGATAATCTATATTTGGTTGCCTCAGAAAAAAGTGCAGGAAAAAAAATCTCTTTTAGAGATAAAGAGTATGTTATTGAAAATTTAGAGACATATGATTTTTCAAAAGCAGATATAACTTTTTTTGCAGCAGGAGGAACAATTGCTGAAAAATTTGCAGAAAAGGCTGCCAAGCACACAATTGTAATAGATAATTCAAGTTTTTTTAGGATGGATCCTGATGTTCCATTGATCGTTCCACAAGTGAATGCATCCGAAATTAAAAATATGAAAAAAAATATTATTGCCAATCCGAATTGTTCTACAGCACAACTTGTTATAGCACTTAAACCACTACATAATTTATTTAAAATTAAAAGAGTTGTAGTTTCAACTTACCAATCTGTTTCAGGTGGCGGCAAAAGTCCAATGGATGAATTAATTGATCAAACTAAACAATATTTAGATGGAAAAAAAATAGAGTCAAAAAATTTTACTAAACAAATCGCTTTTAATGTTATTCCACATATCGATGTTTTTGCTGATGATGGATATACAAAAGAAGAATTAAAAATGACAAATGAAACAAAAAAAATCTTAGATGAGTCAATTGAACTTACAGCTACATGTGTAAGAATTCCTGTTTTAGTATCTCATTCGGAGTCTGTAAATATAGAATTTGAAAAACCATATACTTTAGAAAAAGTGAGAGATGTTTTAAGTAAAGCAGATGGTTGTGAGGTTATCGATAGAAGAGAAAATGGAGGTTATAGCACACCATTTGAAGCAGCAGGAAGTGATGAGACATTTATATCTAGAATTAGGGAAGACAAAACAAAAAAAAATTCATTAAATTTGTGGATTGTATCAGACAACCTATTGAGAGGTGCTGCACTTAATTCAGTTGAAATTGCAGAAACAATAATTAATTCAAAATAAGAAAATGGAAAATAGACCTTTATCACCACATATACAAATATATAAATGGCATATTTCTTCGTTACTATCGATTTCACATAGAATTACAGGAATAATTAATTTTTTTGCAATAACCTTAATTTGTATTTGGTTTGCTCTAATGCTTCTAGGAGAGAAAGACTACCAAACAATAAAAATTTTTTTAGAATCTTTTTTAGGGAAATTTATATTAATTGGAATAACTTGGTCTTTTAGTTTTCAAATGTTAAGTGAGATTAGACACTTGATTATGGATTTAGGATATGGCTTTGAATTACAAACAACTAAAATTACAGGTTTGCTTGTTATTTTTGGCTCAGTTTTTTTAACTATATTAATTTATATATTGGGAAGAGGAATAATTTAATGTTACCGGTAACAAAAAAATGGTTGTTTTTAAAAGTTAGTTCTTTAATTTTGTTACCTCTAATGCTTTGGTTTATTTTAAATTTAGTAAATTTCTATGATAAAAGTTATCAAGAAATTGTTGATTTTTTGACATCTCAACCATCTAAATTTTTAATGGGACTGTTTTTGGTATCTATTTATTTTTTTTCAGCATTAAGTATTAGTGAGGTTTTTGAGGATTATATAAAGGACATGAAAATCAAAAATGCCGCAAACAAAATCTTAAATTTTTTTGCTATAACAATTCCAATAATTACAATAATTGTTATTTTTAACTTAAATACATGAAAGCTTATAATATTATAGATCATGAGTACGATGTTGTTGTACTTGGAGCAGGTGGCTCAGGATTAAGAGCAGCCGTGGGATTAAGTGAAGCTGGTTTAAAAACAGCGTGTATCTCAAAAGTATTTCCTACAAGGAGTCATACGTCAGCTGCACAGGGTGGAATATCAGCAGCTCTAGGAAATATGGGGGAAGATGATTGGAGATGGCATATGTATGACACTGTCAAAGGTGCAGATTGGTTAGGTGATCAAGATAGTATCGAATATCTTTGTAAAGAAGCACCTAAAGCAGTCTTAGAATTAGAGAAGTATGGGGTTCCTTTTAGTCGTACAGAAGAAGGGAAAATTTATCAAAGACCATTTGGTGGGATGACTAAAAATTATGGAAATGGAATTGTTCAAAGAACTTGTGCAGCTGCAGATAGAACAGGGCATGCAATATTGCACACATTATACGGACAAGCTTTAAAACATAATACAGAATTTTTTATAGAATATTTTGCTTTGGATTTATTAATGAAAGATGGAGAGTGCAAAGGATTAATAGCATGGAATCTTAATGATGGTACAATTCATAGATTTAGAGCGCACACAGTAATTATTGCAACTGGAGGATATGGAAAGGTATACTACTCTGCTACATCAGCTCATACTTGTACAGGTGATGGTAATGCCATGGTCTTAAGAGCAGGACTACCTTTGCAAGATATGGAATTTGTACAATTTCATCCAACTGGTATTTATGGACATGGAACACTTATATCAGAGGGAGTAAGAGGCGAAGGTGGCTATTTAGTAAATTCAAAAGGTGAGAGATTTATGGAAAGATACGCACCCAACGCAAAAGATTTAGCGTCAAGAGATGTTGTCAGTCGATCAATGTCTATAGAAATTAATGAAGGAAGAGGTGTAGGTAAAGATCAAGATCATGTTCATTTACATTTAAGTCATTTAGATAAAAGTGTAATTGAAAATCGATTACCAGGTATCACTGAAGCTGCAAGATTGTTTGCAAATGTTGATGTTACCAAAGATCCTATACCTGTAGTTCCAACAGTTCACTATAACATGGGAGGCATCCCAACAAATTATAAAGCAGAGGTGCTAACAATGAATGGTTCGGAAAAAACAGTTCCTGGTTTGATGGCTATAGGTGAAGCAGCATGTGTTTCTGTTCATGGAGCAAATAGACTTGGCTCTAATTCACTAATTGATTTAGTAGTATTTGGAAGAGCAGCCGCAAAAAGAGCAGCTGAACTAGTAAAACCTAGCACACCACATGAAGAAATACCAGAAACCGAAACTCATAAGTGCTTGGATAGATTTGATAAACTTAGAAATGCTCAAGGGGATAATAGTACTGCAGAGTTAAGACTTTCGATGCAAAAAACAATGCAATCTAAATGTGCAGTGTTTAGAACAGAAAAAAATCTTAAACAAGGGGTTGATGATATAAGCAAAACTTATGATGGAATGGAGTCTATTTCTGTTAAGGATAAATCTTTAATATTTAACACTGATTTAGTAGAAACCTTAGAATTTGATAATTTAATCAGACAAGCGGTAGCAACTGTAGACTCAGCATATCACAGAAAAGAAAGTAGAGGAGCTCACGCAAGAGAAGATTACCCAAAAAGAGATGATGAAAAATTTATGCAACATACTCTTGCATGGTGTGATGGCAAAAATACAAAGATTAGTTATAGACCTGTCCACCAATCAACTTTAACTAATGAAGTGCAATATTTTCCACCTCAAGAACGGGTATATTAATGGTTCAATTGAGTTTACCTAAGAATTCTGAAATTAAAAAAGGTAAATATTTCAAAGATAAAACTGGATCAAAAAATTTAAGAAAAGTAAATATTTATAGATGGGATCCATCCACAGATGAAGGTCCTAGGATAGACACTTATGAAGTTGACATGGATAATTGTCCTTCAAAAGTCTTAGATATTTTAAATAAAATCAAAAATGAAATAGATTCAACTATAACATACAGAAGATCTTGTGCTCATGGCGTATGTGGTTCATGTGCAATGAATATGGGTGGTAAAAATGGCCTTGCTTGCACCACTCCACATGCTGAAATTGAGGGAGATATTGATATTTATCCACTACCTCATTTAAAAGTTAAAAAAGATTTAATTGGTGATTTGGATGGATTGTATAAACAGTATCAATCAATTGAACCATGGTTAAAAAATAATTCTACAAAAGAAACTACAGAAATTTATCAATCCAAAGAGGACAGAGCAAAATTAGACGGTGCTTATGAATGTATTATGTGTGCTTGTTGCTCTACTTCTTGCCCAAGTTATTGGTGGAACGGCGACAAATATTTAGGTCCAGCAGTTTTGTTACAAGCTTATAGATGGATTATTGATAGTAGAGATGAGGAGCGAAAAGCAAGATTAAAAAAAGTTGCTGATGAATTAAAATTATATAGATGTCACACTATTTTAAATTGTACAAACGCATGTCCTAAAGGCCTGAATCCAGCAAAAGCTATAGCTGAAATAAAAAAAATGTTAGCAACAGCTAATGTTTAAATAGACTATTCAGTAATTTTGATCTAAAACTCCGTATTCATGAAATTAATAGAACACTTCGTAAATGGTAAAATAATTCCAGGATCCTCAGATAAAAAGGGCAAAGTTTTCAACCCAGCAACTGGAGAACAAGAATCTGAAGTAAGACTTGCTTCAAAATCTGATTTAGACAGTGCAGTTCAGGTGGCAAAAAAAGCATTTGAAACCTGGTCTTTGAAACCGCCACTTCAAAGAGCTAGAATTATATTTAAATTTAAAGAATTGATTGAAAAAAATTCTGATGAATTAACAAAATTAATTGTTTCAGAGCATGGCAAAGTGTTTGAGGATGCAAGAGGCTCTTTAACTAGAGGACTTGAAGTAGTGGAATTTGCTTGTGGAATTCCACATTTATTAAAAGGTGAGTTTTCTGAAAACGTTGGTACAAATGTTGATAGTTGGTCAATGAGACAACCTTTAGGAGTTGTAGCAGGTATCACACCTTTTAACTTTCCAGCAATGGTTCCAATGTGGATGTTTCCAATAGCAATAGCTTGTGGAAACACTTTTATTCTTAAACCATCAGAAAAAGATCCTTCTTGTGCAATAAGATTGGCTGAATTACTTTCTGAGGCTGGTCTTCCAGATGGAGTATTTAACGTCATAAATGGGGATAAAGAAGCTGTTGATGCAATTTTAGAAAACAAAGATATCAAAGCTGTTAGTTTCGTAGGATCTACTCCTATTGCAAAATATATTTATGAAAATTCAGCTAAAAATGAAAAAAGAGTTCAAGCTTTGGGTGGAGCAAAAAACCATTTAGTTGTTATGCCAGATTGTGACTTAGATGGTGCAGTAAATGGTTTAATGGGTGCCGCTTATGGTTCAGCTGGGGAAAGATGTATGGCTCAATCAGTTGCTGTTGCGGTCGGAGATATTGGTGATGAACTTGTATCAAGATTATCAAAAAAAGCTGAAGCTTTAAAAGTTGGTCCTGGAATGGATAAAACATCAGAAATGGGACCTTTAGTTACAAAAGAACATTTAGAAAAAGTTACAAGCTACGTTGATTTAGGTGTCGAGGAAGGCGCAAAACTAGTGGTTGATGGTAGAGGTTTAAAACTCCAAGGCTATGAAAATGGTTTCTATATAGGTGGATGCTTATTTGATCATGTAAATAAAGATATGAGAATTTACAAAGAAGAAATATTTGGTCCAGTCTTATCAGTTGTTCGAGTAAAAACTTTTGAAGAAGCTGCAAAATTAATTAACGACCATGAGTACGGAAATGGAGTTAGTATTTATACAAGAGACGGTGATGCAGGCAGAACTTTTGCAAGTAAAATTCAAGTAGGTATGGTTGGTATTAACGTGCCGATCCCAGTTCCAATGGCATTTCATAGTTTTGGTGGTTGGAAAAGATCATTATTTGGAGATAGCGGAATGCATGGTATGGAAGGAATAAAATTTTATACTAAACTTAAAACTATAACATCTAGATGGCCTTCAGGTGTCCGATCAAATGCGGAATTTGTTATGCCTACAATGAAATAAGGGAAATAAATGACAAAAATATCTTTAATTGGTGCAGGCCAAATAGGCGGAACACTTGCACATTTAACAGGAACGAAAGAACTAGTTGATGAAGTAGTTTTATTTGATGTAGCTAGTGGTATTGCAAAAGGAAAAGCATTAGATATTGCACAATCTTCATCTGTAGATGGTTTCAATGTTAGGTTTTCAGGAACTGATAACTATGAGGACATAAAAGATTCAGATGTAATAATAATTACAGCAGGCGTTCCAAGAAAACCTGGAATGAGCCGAGACGATCTTCTTGGAATAAATTTAAAAATTATTAAACAAGTTGCTGAGGGGGTAAAGAAAAATGCTCCTAATGCTTTTGTGATCTGTATCACCAATCCTTTAGATGTTATGGTTATGGCATTTCAAAAATTTTCAGGTTTGCCATCAAATAAAGTTGTTGGTATGGCAGGTATTTTAGATAGTTCGAGATTTAAATTATTTTTATCATTAGAACTAAATGTGCCAGTAAGAGAAATTGAGGCAATGGTTATGGGTGGTCATGGTGACACAATGGTTCCTATGCCAAGATTTACAAAAATTTCAGGTAAACCATTGTTGGATCTTGTAAAGGATGGAAAGATTTCTTTAGAAAGAGTTGAGGAAATTAATCAAAGAACGCGAGATGGTGGAGCGGAAATAGTTAAATATTTAGAAAAAGGATCAGCCTTTTATGCACCAGCAGCTTCAGGTGTTCAAATGGCAGAAGCATATTTGAATGATCAGAAAAAATTATTACCTTGCGCTGTACTATTAAATGGAGAATATGGTGTGAAAAATGTTTATGCAGGTGTTCCCGTTGTCATTGGAAAAGATGGTGTAGAAAAAATTGAAGAGATTGATTTAGATGAAAAAGAAAAAAAAGAATTTATGCATTCAATAGATGCTGTAAAAGCTTTATGGGAAGCTGCATCTAAAATAGATCCTGATTTATCTAAATAATAATGAATATTCACGAGCATCAAGCTAAACAAATATTAAAAAAATATGGAGCTGTAGTTCCCGAAGGAGTGTTTGCGCTTAATGTTGATGAACTTATTCAAAAAGCAAAAGCACTCAAAACTGAGAAATACGTGCTTAAAGCACAAATCCATGCTGGAGGTAGAGGAAAAGCTGGTGGTGTAAAAATTTTAAACTCTATCGAGGAACTAACAGTAGCAGCTAAAAAATTACTAGGAAAAACACTAGTTACTCATCAAACTGGCCCTGAAGGTAGAGAGGTAAAAAGATTATACGTAGAAGAAGCATCAAATATAGATAAAGAATTTTACTTATCGTGCCTGGTTGATAGGGCAAGTTCTAAAATTGCATTTATATCAAGTGACCAAGGAGGGATGGACATTGAAGAGGTTGCAAGCAGTTCACCTGAAAAAATTATAACTACAAAAGTTGATATGAGTGATGAAATTTCTGAGTCAGATTGTGAAAGAATAATTAATATTTTTAATTTAAATGAAGACGCAAAAAAACAAGCAATAAAATTAATTAAATCAATATATAAAATGTTTGTGAATACTGATGCAAACATGGTTGAAGTAAATCCATTAATTTTGACAAAAGAGGAAAAAATTGTTTGTTTAGATGCAAAAGTCAATTTCGACTCTAACGCTTTATTCAGGCATCCAGAAATTGTTGAATTAAGAGATTTAAATGAGGAAGATCCTACAGAGATAGAAGCTAGCAAGCATGATCTTGCATATATCAAGCTAGATGGAAGTATTGGCTGTATGGTAAATGGAGCAGGATTAGCGATGGCAACAATGGATATAATTAAATTGTATGGTAAAGAGCCAGCAAATTTTTTAGATGTAGGCGGTGGTGCATCCAAAGAAAAAGTATCTGCTGCATTAAAGATAATTCTCTCAGATAAAAATGTTAAAGGTATTTTAATTAATATTTTTGGAGGAATAATGAGATGTGATGTCCTTGCCCAAGGAGTAGTTGATGCAGCTAAAGAAATTAATATTAGTGTACCTTTGGTCGTAAGATTAGCAGGTACAAATTTCAAAGAAGGAAAAGAAATTCTTGATAATTCTGGATTAAAATTAATTTCTGCAGAAAATTTAGATGATGCTGCTAAGAAAATTGTTGAGGCGATAAAATAAAATGTCGGTTTTGGTAAATAAAAATACTAAAGTAATTTGTCAGGGATTTACTGGCTCACACGGGACATTTCATTCAGAGCAGGCTATAAAATATGGAACCAATCTTGTTGGTGGAGTTACGCCAAAGAAAGGTGGACAAAAACATTTAGACAGACCAGTTTTTAATAGCGTTTTAGAGGCAAAAAATGAAGTAGGGGCAGATGCAACTATGATTTATGTACCTGCTAAATTTGCAGCAGGAGCAATCATTGAAGCTATTGATGCATCAGTTGAACTTATTGTTTGTATAACAGAGGGAATTCCAATTCAGGATATGCTTAAGGTCAGACAAAAATTAAGTGGATCTAGTAGCAGATTAATTGGACCTAATTGTCCAGGAATAATCACACCAGATGAATGTAAAATTGGGATTATGCCGGGAAGTATTCACAAAAGAGGAAGTGTTGGAATTGTATCAAGGTCAGGAACATTGACATATGAAGCTGTAGCCCAAACAACTGAAAATGGACTTGGTCAATCAACTTGTATTGGTATTGGTGGTGATCCTATTAATGGAACAAATTTTATAGATTGTTTAGATTTATTTTTAAATGATTCTGAAACAGAATCTATTTTAATGATAGGTGAAATTGGAGGAACAGCCGAAGAAGAAGCGGCTGAATTTATAAAAAATCATAAGATCAAAAAACCAATTGTTGGATTTATAGCTGGAATTACTGCTCCTCCAGGAAGGAGAATGGGGCATGCTGGTGCCATTATATCAGGTGGCAAGGGTGGAGCTGAAGATAAAATAAAAAAAATGGAAGAATGTGGTATTACAGTTGCTAAATCACCATCAATTATTGGAAAAACTTTATTTAATAAACTGTCTAATTGAAAAAAAATATTAGAGGGATATATTAAATATAAAGATGTCTTCATCAAAAAATCTTGATTTCGAAAAAACTTCATTTTTAAATAAATCTAATAGTGGATTTATAGAAGAAATGTATTTAAAGTTTGTGAATAAAGATGCTGATCTTCCAGAAAGTTGGGCAAATTATTTTGAGGGCATTGGAGAAGAATTAAATGTAATAGCAAAAGAAATTAATGGTCCATCATGGGGACCTACTAAAAAAAAAATCGATATTGATGAATTACAAAAAAAAATAGAAGAACAAGATAAAAATGATTTTAATAATGTCAAATTAGACACTTCAGAAAAATTTAATTTTCAATTACTTGCTGACTCAAATAAAGATTCTATCAGTGCTGTAGCATTAATTAGAGCATATAGACTAAGAGGACATTTATTAGCAGATCTTGATCCTTTAGAAATGAGAAAGTCAGAGTATCTAGATGAACTCCATCCAGATTTTTATGGTTTTAAAAAAGAAAACTACGATAAGAAAATTTTTCTCAATGGGGTAATTAATCGTAAGCATGCAAACATAAAAGAAATACTTAAGTTTATGAAGAAGACTTATTGTGGAAAAATAGGTTATGAGTTTATGCATATTTCAAATCCAGTTGAAAGAAAGTGGTTTAGAGACAGAATAGAGCAAGATAAAAATGCACTTCAATTTACAAAAAATGGTAAAGAGGCAATTTTAAATAAATTAGTACAGGCAGAAGGATTTGAGAAATTTTTAGCCACTAAGTATGTGGGAACTAAAAGGTTTGGTTTAGATGGTGGTGAAAGTTTAATTCCCGCTCTTGAACAAATAATAAAAATTGGTGGTCAAAATAATATTAAAGAAGTTAAAATAGGTATGTCTCATAGAGGTAGACTAAATGTTTTAGCAAATGTTTTGCAAAAATCTTATAAAAGAATTTTCAATGAATTTGCTGGTGAGTTTAGTTCAGATGCTGAGGATGGTGCCGGTGATGTAAAATATCATCTCGGAGCATCATCAGATAGAGAGTTTGATGGAAATTCAGTTCATGTAAGTTTAACAGATAACCCCTCTCACTTAGAGGCTGTAAATCCAGTAGTTTTAGGACAGACAAGAGCTAAACAATTTTTCCACAAAGATAGAGAGAGAAATAAAGTTATACCTATTCTAATTCATGGAGATGCAGCTTTTGCTGGTCAAGGAGTTGTAGCAGAATGTTTTGCAATGTCAGGATTGCCAGGCCATAATACTGGTGGAACAATTCACATTATCGTAAATAATCAAATTGGATTTACTACTAGCCCGAGATTTGCTAGGTCCTCACCTTATCCATCTGATGTTGCAAAAATGGTAGAGGCGCCGATCCTTCATGTTAATGGAGATGATCCAGAAGCAGTTGTTTATGCGACCAGAATAGCATCAGAATTTCGATTAAAATTTAACAGAGATGTAGTGGTAGATTTAATTTGTTATAGAAGATTTGGACATAATGAAGGAGATGAGCCTTCATTTACCCAACCCCTAATGTATAAAAAAATTAGATCACACCCTAGTGTTTATAAAATTTATGGAAGTAAACTTGTAAATGAAAACTCTATAACGCAAGAATTATTAAATAAAAACGTAAAATCATTTAAAGATTTGCTTGATGAACAATATAAAAGCGCAAAAGATTATAAACCTAAAATAGAATGGTTCGAGGGAACATGGTCAAGATATAAACCCGAAAGAGGTAAAGATAAAAGGGGTATAACAGGTTACGAGGAAAATAAATTAAAAATAATTTCAGATAAAATAAATGTTATTCCTGAAGAAAAAAATATTCACAAGACTATCTCTAAAATATTTAATGCCAGAAAAGAAAGTATTGAAAAAGGTGCTAGAATCGATTGGTCTTCAGCAGAGGCTTTAGCGTTTGGATCTCTTCTGGAAGAGGGATATCCAGTAAGACTTGTAGGACAAGATTCTGGAAGAGGGACATTCAGTCAACGACATTCTGTGTTGAGAAATCAGATAGATAATTCTAGGTATGTACCATTAAATAATATTTCAAATAATCAAAAACAATTTGAAATTGTTGATAGTTTTTTATCTGAGCTTGCTGTTCTAGGATTTGAATATGGTTACAGTCTTGTAGAACCAAATACTCTTACTATTTGGGAGGCACAATTTGGTGATTTTGCAAACGGTGCTCAAGTAGTAATTGATCAATTTATTGCATCTGGTGAGAGAAAATGGAATAGAGCATCTGGTATAGTAATGTTATTGCCTCATGGATATGAAGGTCAAGGACCAGAGCATTCATCGGCAAGACTGGAAAGATTTTTACAATTATGCTCAAATGATAATATGCAAGTAATGAATTGTACAACTCCAGCAAATTATTTTCACGCTTTAAGACGACAAATGCATAGGAGTTTCAGAAAGCCACTAGTCATAATGACACCTAAATCACTATTACGGAATAAATATTGTGTTTCAAATTTAGAGGATTTTAACAAAAAAAATTCTTTTCATAGAGTATTGTGGGATCATGCTATTGATCCTAAGTCTAAAGGATTTATTAAACTCAAAGAAAGTTCAAAGATTAAAAAAGTAATTCTTTGTTCTGGAAAAGTATATTTTGATTTATTGGATGCCAGAGAAAAGCTCAAAAGAGATGATGTAGTTATGTATAGAATTGAACAATTGTATCCATTTCCAGCAAAGGCTTTAGTTAATGAATTAAAACCATATGTTAAAAATGCTGATTTCTTCTGGTGCCAAGAAGAACCAAAAAATATGGGTGCTTGGTTTTCAGTAAGAGATTATATCCAATGGACATTAGATACTTTAAAGGCTAATAATAATAGTATTTCTTATATAGGAAGAAGCCCAGACGCAACTCCTGCAACAGGATATGCCAAAAGGCATAATTCTCAACAACAAGAAATAATTAAAGAGGTGTTTGATTAATTATAATGAGTGAAAAAATTGTAGTTCCAGTTCTTGGTGAAAGTATAACAGAAGCCACTGTTGCAAAATGGCTAAAAAACCCAGGTGACGCAGTTGAAGCAGATGAACCAATTGTAGAACTAGAGACAGATAAAGTAAATTTAGAAGTGCCATCTCCAATTTCTGGAGTGTTAACTGAGATAAATTCGCAAGATGGATCTGTTGTTGAAGTAGGAGCATTATTGGGTTCTGTATCAGCAAATGGTAGAGCAGTTAAATCTGTACCAATAAAAAGAGAACAAATAAAGAAAGAGGAAACTGTCCCTTCAGAGAGCAATGTAATAAAGTTAGATGCTAATAAAAAAGAACCAAAAATATTTGAAGAAAAAGAAACCAATAAATCTAAAGTAAAACCTTTGGTTTTAACAGAGGAAGTTAAATCAGAAGTTGCTCCAAAAAGAGATATAAATCCAACTATGTCTCCAGCAGTGAGAAAAATCGTTGTTGAAAACAATATTGATATTAATTCAATTCAAGGCTCAGGAAAAGATGGAAGAGTTTTAAAAGGAGATTTAATAAGTTTGATGGGAGCAAATCCAAAACCATCTGAAAGAAAAATTCAATATGGAGAAGAAGAACGAATTAAAATGACTAGGCTAAGACAAACCATTGCGAAAAGATTAAAGCAAGCTCAAGAGAATGCAGCTCTTTTAACAACATTTAACGAAGTTGATATGAGCAGTGTAATGGAAATGAGGAAAGAAAATCAAGAGGATTTTCAATCTCGTTATGGAATAAAATTAGGATTTATGTCTTTCTTCGTAAAAGCATGTGTAGTCGCTCTAAAAAATTTCCCTGCAGTGAATGCTGAAATAGATGGTGACGAAATTATCTACAAAAACTATTATAATATTAGTTTTGCTGTTGGAACAGACAAAGGTTTAGTTGTTCCAGTTTTAAAAAATGCAGATGAATTATCTTTTGCTGATATAGAAAAAAATATTAAAGAAATTTCAGAAAAAGCGCGAGATGGAAAGCTAACCATTGAAGATCTTCAGGGAGGAACATTTACAATAAGTAATGGAGGTGTGTATGGGTCTATGCTTTCAACTCCAATACTAAATTTACCTCAATCTGGTGTTTTAGGAATGCATAATATAGTAGAAAGACCTGTTGTTATCGAAGGTGAAATTAAAATAAGACCAATTATGTATTTAGCATTATCATATGATCACAGAATTATTGATGGGAAAGAATCTGTATCTTTCCTTAAAATGATTAAAGAAAACTTAGAAGACCCTAGAAGGTTGTTTTTAGATATTTAAATGTCAGAAAAATTTCAAGCTGCAGTTATTGGAGGTGGACCTGGTGGTTATGTGTGCGCGATAAGACTTGCTCAACTAGGATTAAAAACAGCCTGTATAGAGTCTAGAGGTTCTTTGGGAGGTACTTGTTTAAATATCGGTTGTATCCCTTCCAAAAGCTTACTAAATCTATCTGAAGAATTTCATAAAGTTAAAAGCTTAGCAAATAAAGGTATTGAGGTTGGTGAAGTAAAATTAAATTTAAACAAAATGATGAAGAGCAAAGATAAAGCTGTAACAGTTCTTACAAAAGGTGTCGAATTTCTTTTGAAAAAAAATAAAGTTAGTTATTTCAAAGGACATGGAAGTTTTAAATCTAAAAATGAAATTTTAATAAAGGATGATAAAAATAAAGAAACTATCATCCAAACAGAAAAAACAGTTATTGCAACAGGATCAGTTCCAGTTTCGTTACCAGGAATAGAAATAGATGAGAAAATAATTGTTTCGTCAACAGGTGCTTTAAAATTAGAGAAAGTACCCCAAAAAATGGTGGTTGTAGGAGGAGGCTATATAGGATTGGAGATGGGATCAGTATGGTCAAGACTTGGAGCTGAGGTTCAAGTTGTTGAATTTTTAGATCATATTACTCCCGGAATGGATAAAGAAATCTCTTCAGAATTTATGAAAATTTTAAAAAAACAGGGAATGAAATTTAATATGCAAAATAAAGTAGAAACAATTAAAAAAAAAGCAGCGGGAGCAGTGGTTTCTACAGTAGATAAAGATGGTAATAAAAATAATTTAGAATGTGATGTTGTTTTAATTTCTGTTGGTAGAAAACCCAATACAGATGGTTTAAATTTGGAGTCCTTAGGAATAGATCTTGATGAAAAAAATAGAATTAAAACTGACAAAAGTTTTAAGACAAACGTTGAAAATATTTATGCAATAGGTGATGTAATTGTCGGTCCAATGCTTGCACATAAAGCAGAGGATGAAGGTATAGCAGTTGCAGAAAATATAGTTGGTCAATCTGGACATGTAAATTACGATACAATCCCAGGAGTTATTTATACGACACCAGAAGTAGCATCAATCGGTAAAACTGAGGAACAATTAAAAGAATTAAATAAAAAATATAAAGTAGGGAAATTTTCTTTTATGGCCAATTCAAGAGCTAAGGCTATAGATGATGCGGAGGGTTTTGTTAAAATTTTAGCTGATGAGCAAACCGATAAAGTATTAGGTGCACATATAATAGGGCCTCATGCAGGAGAATTAATTGCAGAGATTGGCGTTGCAATGGAATTTGGTGCAAGTTCAGAAGATATAGCCCGAACTTGTCATGCTCATCCAACTTTTTCTGAAGCAGTTAAAGAAGCTGCTTTATCAGTAGATAAAAGAGCAATACACTCTTAATTTTTTTTCATATTATAAAAATATGAAATATCCGATTCTTGTACCAAATATTTTTAATCATCCATTTACTTATGAAAGTAGTTTAAATCTAAAAGTTGGTGATTATGTAATGGTACCTTTTGGAAAATCAAAAATTACCGGTGTTGTTTGGGACGAATTTGAAAAAAATAATAATAAAAATTTTAAGACTAAAAATGTAATCAAAAAATTAGACGTTACTCCGTTAAAAAAAAATACAATAAATTTTTTAAATTGGTTTGCAGAATATAATCTTATCCCAAAGGGTATGGCATTAAAGTTAGTGCTCTTAAGTAGTAACGTGGTAGAGAACAAAGAAACTCCACTTTATCAAATATTTGATAGTAGAATTAAACAAAACTTAATCAAGCTATCTAGTGATCAAAATAAATCTCTAAAAAAAATGAATGTTTCAAATAAAAAATTTAGAGTTCATGTTTTACAAGGCACAACTGGATCAGGAAAAACTTTAGTTTATTTTGAAGCGTTAAAACCACTGATTGAGAAAGGTTTTCAAGGATTAATTTTATTACCAGAAATAGGTCTAACCAGTCAGTTTGAGCAAAAATTTTTAGAATATTTTAGTTTCAAACCTGCAGTTTGGCATTCAGGTATTTCAAAAAAAAAGAAAGAATTAATTTGGAGTGGTGTTTCTAACGGTAAAATAAAAATAATTATTGGTGCAAGGTCTTCATTATTCTTACCATTTAAAAAATTAGGAATGATAATTGTTGATGAGGAACATGATCAATCATTTAAACAAGATGAAGGTTTAACCTACAATGCTCGTGATATGGCAATTTCTAGAGCATCTTTTGAAAACATTCCAATCAATTTGATTACCGCTGTTCCTTCTATAGAAACTTTTGAAAATATTAAAAAAGGTAAATACGAGGTTTCGAGATTAAATGAAAGATATCAAAACGCAGCATTACCAAATTATGAAATTATTAATTTAAATAATACAAAACTTGAAAAACAATCATGGCTATCAAATAAAATTATTGAAAAAGTTAATTTACATTTGGAAAAAAAAGATCAAGTTTTGTTTTTTTTAAATAGAAGAGGTTTTTCTCCAAATGCTTTATGCAATAAGTGTTTTACAAGTTTTAAATGTCCAAATTGTAGTATCAATTTAGTTTATCATAAAAATAAAAATTACTTATTATGCCATTATTGTGGATACAAATCTGATCTTAAAAGAAATTGTACAAAAGAAGGTAATTGTGAATTTATTTTTAGTGGTCCTGGTGTGGAAAGAATTTCAGAAGAGGTAAAAAGAAAATTTCCTGGAAAAAAAATAGAGATTTTTTCAAGTGACACAATGAATAAAAAAGATTCTAAAGAAAAAATAGATAAAATTATTAATAATGAAACGCATATTTTAGTTGGAACCCAATTAATTTCAAAAGGTTTTCATTTTCCAAGTTTAAATTGTATTGTAGTTGTTGATATTGATCTTTCATCTCAAGGACATGATTTAAGAGGTGCAGAAAAAAACTTGCAGCTTTATCATCAACTTTCAGGACGTGCAGGAAGAACTGGAAAACCAGCAACCGTATATTTCCAAACCTATGAAAATAATACTAAGATGATTTCAGAAATTACAAGTAAAAATCCAGATATTTTTTTAGAAAGAGAACTGCAGATAAGAAAAAAAAATAAATTACCTCCATTTCAGAGGTTTATTTCTTTAATCTTAACGGGAGATAATGAAATTAAATTAGAAAAAGAAGCTATTAATTTTAAAAATTTTATTGAAAACAAAATAGAGGGAAAAATATTAGGTCCAGTGAATGCTCCATTATTTAGATTAAAAAGAAAATTTAGAATTAGATTTTTAATTAGAGGCTTAAAATCTATGAAACTACAGAGTTCTCTTGCAAAAATTATTCCAAAATATAAATTTTCTTCTGGAATAAAACTTTCAGTTGATGTTGATCCAATTAACTTCAATTAACCTTAAAAAAGAGGCCTTTTTTACGAATCCGCTACTTGAAGACATAAGGGTCATATGCTATTCAGGGCCTGATTTTTAAATAATCTTCAACATTATAGAGGAACCAAGTTGAGTAAAGACACCGGATTTTCAATAACTTCAGCTGAAAGGTATTCTCTTGCGCTTTTTGAACTTTCAGAGGAAAACAGTCTTTTAAGTCAGATCGAAGATCAGTCTTCATCAATTCTTAATTTAATTGAGCAAAGTGAGGATTTTTCTAATTTGATTAAAGATCCAACTACAAGCCAAGAAGATTTACTAAAAGTAGTCAATACAATCTCTGAAAATAATAAATTTGAGTCTTTATTTAAAAATTTTTTAAGTTTCTTAATTCAAAAAAGGCGTTTCTTTTTTATTGAGCGTATCCTGAAAAGCTTTATTGAAATTTGTTCAAGAAAAAGGGGTGAACTTAAGGCAGAATTAAAATCAGCAAAACAATTATCTAATGAAGAAATTGCAAAAATTACAGAGGAGTTAACAAAAAATTTTAGCTCAAAAATAAAATTAAACTACAAACATGACGAAAGTTTAATAGGAGGTTTGGTAGTACAAGTAGGAAGTACTATGGTCGATACCTCAATTAAAAATAAATTACAACAAATCGAAAATAGAATGATAGAGGCATAAATGGAAATTAATCCTTCAGAAGTTACAAAAATACTAAAAGAACAAATTAAAAATTTTGGTGATAAAGCAGAAGTCACAGAAGTTGGTCAAGTTTTATCAGTTGGAGACGGTATTGCTAGGATTTATGGTTTGGATAATGTTCAAGCTGGTGAAATGGTAGAGTTTGCAGATGGTTCAAAAGGTATGGCTCTAAACTTAGAAAGTGAAAATGTTGGTGTCGTAATTTTTGGTGATGACAGAAATGTTAAAGAAGGGGATGTAGTAAAAAGAACCGGTAATATTGTTGATACTCCAGTTGGAAAAGAATTATTAGGAAGAGTAGTGGATGGTTTAGGTAATCCTATTGATGGAAAAGGACCATTAGATAAAGGAATTAAAAAAAGCAGGGTTGAAGTAAAAGCTCCTGGTATTATTCCACGACAATCAGTAAGTGAACCAATGCAAACTGGTCTTAAATCAATTGATAGTCTAGTTCCGATAGGAAGAGGGCAAAGGGAATTAATTATCGGTGATAGACAAACTGGTAAAACAGCAGTTGCAGTAGATGCAATTATTAATCAAAAAAAAATTAATGAATCTGGTGATGAAAAACAAAAACTGTATTGTATATACGTTGCAGTTGGACAAAAAAGATCAACAGTAAGACAAATTCAAAAAACATTAGAAGAAGCTGGAGCTATGGAGTACACAACAATCGTTGCTGCTACTGCATCTGACTCTGCTCCTTTACAATTCTTAGCACCATATACAGGTTGTACTATGGGTGAGTATTTTAGAGATAATGGAATGCATGCGTTAATAATTTATGATGATTTGTCTAAACAAGCAGTTGCTTATAGACAAATGTCATTGCTATTAAGAAGACCGCCGGGACGTGAGGCTTATCCTGGAGATGTATTTTATCTTCATAGTAGATTACTTGAAAGAGCAGCTAAATTAAGTGATGAACATGGTGGTGGATCACTTACAGCACTGCCAATTATTGAAACACAAGGTGGAGACGTATCTGCGTTCATTCCAACTAACGTTATTTCAATCACAGACGGACAAATTTTCCTTGAAACAGAGCTATTTAACCAAGGTATAAGACCTGCAATTAACGTAGGTTTATCAGTGTCTAGGGTTGGTTCATCAGCTCAAACAAAAGCGATGAAAAAAGTTTCTGGTTCAATGAAATTAGAGCTAGCACAATACAGAGAAATGGCAGCTTTTGCTCAATTTGGATCTGATTTAGATGCATCTACTCAGCAACTTTTGAATAGAGGCTCTAAACTAACTGAACTTTTAAAACAAAAACAATATTCACCCATGACTGTTGCAGAACAAGTTATTTCAGTATTTTGTGGAGTAAAAGGTTATCTGGATGATATTGATTTAAAAGACGTTTCTGAATTTGAGAGCAAGATTATTGAAAAATGTAAATCAGATAAGCCTGAAATTATAGACTCAATTTTAAATTCAGGAAAACTTGAGGAAGATAAAGAAAAATTACTTGTTGAGGTAATCACTCAATTAAAAGGAAATTTTAAATCTTAATAATTTATGGCAAGTTTAGACGACCTAAAAAAAAGAATAGCTAGTGTAAAGTCTACACAAAAAATTACTAAAGCTATGAAAATGGTTGCAGCAGCTAAATTAAGAAGAGCTCAAGAAAGCGCTGAGAAAGGAAGGCCTTATTCTGAAAAAATGAATAATGTTATTTTGAATTTATCAAATGGTATATCTGATAAAGAAAATGCACCAAAGTTATTATCAGGTACTGGTCAGGAAAAAACTCATCTTTGTGTGGTGATGACTTCTGATAGAGGTTTATGTGGTGGATTTAATTCTAATATTATTAAAAAAGCTAAAAGTTATTTTGCAAAAATTTTAGATGAAGGTAAAGAACTAAAAATTATTACAGTAGGCTCAAAAGGAAATGATCAATTAAAAAGAGTTTATGGTGATAAAATAATTGAAAATATTTCTTTTAAAGAGTCTAAAAATGCAAATTATTTCGATGCTGACAAAGTTGGGAAAATGGTAATTGAAAAATTCGAGGCAGGTGAATTTGATGTTTGTACAATTTTTTACAACCAATTTAAAAATGTAATTACTCAAATTCCTCAAGCACAGCAAATTATCCCTTTAAATAATGAGGGAGAAGAAAATAGTTCAGAAGAAAGTTATGAATTTGAACCAGATGAAGATGAAATTTTAAGCAATTTATTGCCAAAGAATATTTCTACGCAAATATTTAAAGCAATGTTAGAGAATTCAGCTAGTGAGCAAGGGTCTAGAATGAGTGCAATGGATAATGCAACCCGAAACGCAGGTGAAATGGTTGACAAACTTACTATCGAATATAATAGAAGTCGTCAGGCAGCAATTACAAAAGAACTAATAGAAATCATATCAGGAGCAGAAAGTTTATAATTATGAGCAAAGGAATAATCACACAAGTTATTGGAGCGGTAGTAGACGTGAAATTTGATGGTGAACTACCAGAAATTTTAACAGCATTGGAATGTAAAAATGGTGATAACAGACTAGTTTTAGAGGTGGCACAACACTTAGGTGAAACCACTGTTAGAACAATTGCTATGGATGCTACTGAAGGACTAAAAAGAGGTGATGAAGTTATTAATACTAATGCTCCTATTCAAGTTCCAGTTGGACCTGAAACACTTGGGAGAATTATAAATGTAATTGGCGAACCAATAGATGAAAGAGGTGAGGTTAAGACTAAAGAAAGTTGGCCAATTCATAGAGCTGCACCTGAATTTAATGACCAATCAACAGAAACTGAAATACTTGTAACAGGTATTAAAGTTATTGATTTGCTTGCACCTTATGCAAAAGGTGGAAAGATTGGATTATTTGGTGGAGCAGGAGTAGGAAAAACAGTTTTAATTATGGAATTAATTAATAACGTTGCAAAAGCTCATGGTGGTTTTTCAGTTTTCGCGGGAGTTGGAGAGAGAACTAGAGAAGGAAATGACCTTTATCATGAAATGATTGAATCTGGTGTAATTAAAAAAGAAGGAACTGGTTCAAAAGCTGCTCTAGTTTATGGACAGATGAACGAACCTCCTGGAGCAAGAGCAAGAGTTGCACTTACAGGGTTAACTGTAGCTGAATACTTTAGAGATCAGGAAGGTCAGGACGTACTTTTCTTTGTTGATAATATTTTTAGATTTACTCAGGCAGGATCGGAAGTTTCAGCTTTGTTAGGAAGAATCCCATCTGCTGTTGGATATCAACCGACATTAGCAACTGACATGGGTAACCTACAAGAAAGAATTACGACTACAAACAAAGGGTCAATTACATCTGTACAAGCAATTTATGTACCTGCTGATGATTTAACAGACCCTGCTCCAGCCACATCGTTTGCTCACTTGGATGCAACGACTGTACTTTCAAGACAAATTGCAGAAATTGGTATTTATCCTGCAGTAGATCCGCTTGATTCTACATCAAGAATTTTAGATCCAAGAATTGTTGGAGATGAGCATTATAGAGTAGCAAGAGATGTTCAAAGAATTCTACAATCATATAAATCACTACAAGATATTATAGCTATTCTTGGTATGGACGAGTTATCTGAAGAAGATAAATTAGTTGTGGCAAGAGCTAGAAAAATCCAGAGATTTTTATCTCAACCATTCTTTGTTGCAGAAGTATTTACAGGTTCTCCAGGGAAACTTGTTGATCTTGACTCAACCATCAAAGGTTTTGATGCAATCTGTAAAGGTGAGTATGATCACTTACCTGAAGCTGCTTTTTATATGGTTGGAACAATTGAAGAAGCTATAGAAAAAGCTAAAAAAATGGAACAAGAAGCTGCTGCTTAATGAGCGAAGAGTTTAAAGTTGAGATTGTAAATCCTGAAAAATCTTTTTTAGTAAAAGATGATGTTTCAGAAGTTGTGGTCCCTGCTTTTGAAGGAGAGATGGGAATATTGAAGGATCATATTTCTATTATTTCCTTTTTGAAACCCGGGATAATTAAGATTTTATCTAAATCAGGAGATGAAAATTACTATGTTGAAGATGGAATCGTTGAGTTTAAAAATAACAATCTATCTATTTTAACAAGTACAATTTTTAATCTTGCTGATATGGATAAATCAAAGCAACAAGATTTACTTAAAGAGGCAGAAGAAGAGGCTAATAAAACCGATATTAATGATCAATCTAAATATCTAGCAGATCAAAAAGTTGAAGTTTTAAAAACTCTAAATTAATTTTTTTACTTTTTCTTTCAGTTCTTTGTAAACATGATGTTTAAAATCAACCACAACATCAGTAATTAAATCTAGGTCAATCCACTTCCAATCTAAAAACTCTGGATTAGATGTATTAATATTTATTTCATTATCATTTCCAATAAATCGCATTAAAAACCATTTTTGCTTTTGACCTTTGTATTTACCTTTCCATATAATACCTAGTAATCTATCAGGCAGATCATAGGTTAATGTACCATCTAATTCTTTAATAAGTTCTACACTTTTAATACTTGTTTCTTCCTCTAATTCCCTAAATGCAGCTTTTAAGTTGTCCTCTCCCTCATCAACACCACCCTGAGGCATTTGCCAAAAATTTTTTGGATTATCTATTCTTTTTGCAACGAATACTTTATTTTGTTTATTCAATAACACTATTCCGACCCCACTTCTCAGTGGCAAATCTTTAAAATTTTTATCCATATTATCCGTTAAGTAACTTAATAGCGTAATTTAACTGATTATCGGTATCAGTTTTTATTCTAAAATCATCACCTTCTTCATTTACCTCTATATCCGGTCTAACACCCACTTCAGAAATAGATTTTCCAGAAGGTAAATAATATTTTGCAACAGTTAATCTGATAGCTCCACGATTTTTCAAAGGAATTATTGATTGGACCGAACCTTTACCAAAGCTATTTTCGCCAATGATAATTGCTCTTTTGTGATCTTTTAAAGCTCCAGCAACAATTTCAGATGCCGATGCTGAACCATAATTAATTAAAACCAGTAATGTTTTTCCATCAGTAATATCTCCTTTTTTTGCAAACCATTTTCTATTTTCAGATTTTTTTCTACTTTTTGTTGAAACTATTTCTCCATTTTCTAGAAAAAAATCTGAGATTTTTATCGCTTGAGATAAAAGACCTCCAGGATTATTTCTTAAATCTAAGATAAAGGAATTTAAGTTTTTATTTTTTTTAAGTTTTTTAATTTGTTTTTCTATTTGATTACTACTGTTATCGTTGAATGAAGTAAGCCTAATGTATCCAATACTCTCATCTATAATTTCAGATTTCACAGATTGAACCTGAATTACTTCTCTAATGATATTAAATGTTAACGCTTTTTTTTCGCCTCTTCGCCTAACAGTTAATTCTATTCCAGAACCGACAGGTCCTCTCATTAAATCAACAGCTTCACTTAATGATTTTCCTTGAACCTGAACATCATTTATTTTGACTATGTAATCACCAGCTTTTAATCCAGCCCTAGATGCAGGTGTATCATCTATTGGTGAAATTACTTTTACCACACCAGCCTCCATGCTAACTTCAATTCCTAGTCCACCAAACTCACCACTGGTTTCTGTTTGCATTTCATCAAAAATTTTAGGGGACATGTAGGATGAATAAGGATCTAAGGATTGTAAAAGTCCATTGATAGCAGAGTCCATACTTTCAGATTGATTAAACTCATCAACATATTCTTTATTAATTTTTTCTAGAACCTCACCGAAGAGATCAATTTTTTTATAAATATCAATTTCAGCTGAAATAACTGTTTTATTTAAATAAAAAACAGAGAAAAAAATTAATAATAAAAATTTAATTTTTTTCATATCATCACTTTTTCTTTAGGAATTAGCTCTGACCAAATTTTCTCTAATTCATAAAACTTTCTTTTTTCTGGGTGAAAAATATGAACAATCAAATCAATCCCATCAACAAGTTTCCATTCTCCACTTTCTTTACCTTCAATTTTTGAGTCTTTTACACCGTTATTTTTAAGTTTTTCTAAAACTTGTTCTGATAAAGATTGGATATGTCTAGATGAAGTTCCACTTGCTATGATCATGTAATCAGCCATAGAACTTTTGTCTTTAAGATCAATAGTTACAATGTCTTGAGCTTTATTGAGATCTAGTGTGTTGATTACAATTTCTTTTAAGTCTGAAATTTTGTCCATTAATTGATTTTAGATTATCAAATTTTTCTTAATTGAGAAGATGAAATGTTGACTTTATTAAACTCAATAAACTCTAGATTGGCCTTACTAAGTTCCTTAAATGTCTTTGATTTTAAAGAATTTTTTTTATAACCATGCCTATCAAAAACTATAATACTACATTTTTGTGAAATTAATTTAGATTTATGCCATTTATGAAAATTAATAAGGTTGTCGGCACCCATTAAAAAATAAATTTCAATGCTTTTATCTTTTTTTAAATGATTGATTAAATTTATAGTTTTATTTGATTTAATTATTTTTTCATAAAATTTAACCTTAATAAATGAATTTGTACTAATTATTTTTTTACAATATTTAATTCTGTCAGCAACAGATATCTTGCTCTCTATTTTAAATGGATTTTTTTTTGTAATTGCCCAAATAACTTTTTTGAGTTTAAATCTTTTTTTTGCTTCTTTCGAAATTGCCAAATGCCCTTTGTGAGCAGGATCAAACGATCCGCCTAATACACCAATTTTTATTTTTGTGTTATTCAATTTAATTTCTTATTTTACCATTACTAGTGATTTCATATTTATATGAAATTAGTTGATTTAAACCTACTGGACCTCTTGGTGGTAGTGTATTAGTAGAAATTCCAACTTCTCCACCAAATCCAAATTCACCGCCATCAGCAAATTGAGTCGACGTATTATGCATTGCAATTGAGCTTTTAACATTTTTTAAAAAATATTTTGCAGTTTTTTGATTTTTTGTAATGATGGAGTCAGTGTGCATAGTTCCGTATTTATTAATATGCTTAATTGCCTCTTCAGAATTTTTAACAACTTTAACAGATACAATTGATGCTAAATATTCAGTTGACCAATCTTTTTCTTTTGCAGGATATACTTGACCTTTGTAATAACTTTTAAAAATCTTATCACCAATTATTTTACAACCACTATTTTCAAGTGCCTGCAAAATAGGATTACTAAATTTTTTGACTATATTTTTATGAATAAGAATAGTTTCAGTAGCACCACAAATACTTGTATTTCTTAATTTAGCGTTATAGACAACTTCTTTAGCCATTTTTAATTCTGCATCTTTATCTATATAAGTATGACAAAGCCCCTCTAAGTGCCCAATTATAGGTACTTTGGATAATTCTAAAACTTTTTTAACTAAATTTTTTCCACCACGAGGTATGATGACATCGATATATTTTTTCATCTTAGAAAGCATAATATCTACAATTATTCTTTGTTTTGAGTCGATAAATTGAATAAAGTTTTCATTAACTTTATTTTTTTTAAGTGCTTTTCTAAACAACTCAGCTAAAGCTTTATTTGAATTTATAGCCTCAGAGCCTCCTTTCAAAATCACTACATTTCCAGATTTAAAACAAAGACTAGCAACATCTGAAGTTACATTTGGTCTACTTTCATAAATAACACCAATAACCCCAATTGGTATTGATACTCTTTTTATATTTAAACCATTTGGTCTTTTCCATTTGTCTAAAGTGTTATCTATAGGGTCTCTTAATTTAGCTATTTTTAAAATAGAATTTACAATTCCATTTAATTTTTTTTCATTTAAATGAAGTCTTTTGATTAAGTTCTCTTTTAATCCTTTTTTTCTTGCGTATTTAATATCTTTTGAATTCTGATTAATAATAAATTTTTTTTCATTTTTAATTAATTTCGCGTAATCATTTAAGACTTTATTTTTTATTTCAGTTGTAACTTTAATCTCACTAGCTTTTCGAGCTTTTATTCCAATTAAATTCAAATATTTAATCATTTAAACTTCCACCATATCATCTTTATGAATAACTTCTGATTTTGCAACATAGCCTAATAATTTTTCAATTTCATTAGAGTGATGACCCATAATTTTAGTCACCTCATCAGAAGTGAAGGAACTTAATCCTCTAGCACATTCATTGTTTTTTTTATCTAATACTTTAATATGATCACCTTTGTTAAATCTTCCCGAAACTTTTTTAATCCCTGCTGCTAACAAACTTTTTCCAGATTTTAATGCTTTTTTAGCACCATCATCAATTATTAAAGCTCCTTTGGGTGCTACAGAACTTATTATCCATTTTTTTCTAGCATCTAACTTTGAAATTTTTGGACTAAACCAGGTACATTTATTTTTTTCAATTATTTTTGAGATAGGATTTGAATATAGTCCATTCGCAATAACCATATTAGTACCAGCAAGCTGACATATTTTTGCTGCTTCAATTTTTGTATGCATACCACCACTCCCATATTCATTTACACCTTTGATATAAATTTTTTTTAGATCTTTTTTTAGATCGTCAATTTTCTTTATTAGTTTAGCATCTTTAAAAATTTTAGGATTTTTTGTATATAAACCATCAACATCTGATAGTAAAATTAATGTATCTGCGTTTGTAATTTGTGCAACCCTAGATGCCAATCTATCATTATCTCCGTATTTAATTTCACTAGTTGCAATAGTGTCATTTTCATTGACTACAGGAATAAAACCAAGTTCAAAAAGATTATCAAATGTTCGTTTTGCATTAAGAGATCTTCTTCTTTCCTCAGTATCTTCTAATGTAAGCAGAATCTGAGAAATATTTAATTTATATTTTGCAAAAGTTTGCGAAAATAAATTCATCAGCTCTATTTGACCAATAGAAGCAATAGCTTGACTCTTATCTAATTTGATATTTTTTTTGTTATAATTCATTTTCTTGCAGCCCAAAGCTATAGCACCAGAACTAACAATAACTACTTTTTGATTTTTATCTCTTAATTTTTTAATATCTTTTGCAAAACTAGATAACCATTGTTTCCTAATTTTTTTATTTTGATCAACTAGGAGAGATGATCCAATTTTGACAACAATTATTTTGGAGTTTTTAAGATACATAAGACAAAAGTTTTGCTTTAATTTTTGATACAGATTTTTTTTCTAGTGTTGTCATTGTCATGATCTCACAATTTTTACCCTTTGAAAAATGATCTATAATTTCATTTGCTGTTTCTTCATCAATCAAATCAATTTTATTAAGCACAATTAGCTCTTTTTTTTCTAATAACTTTGCACTGTAGCTTTTTAATTCATTTTTCACCTGATTATAAGACTCATTCAGATCTAAGTTAGTAACATCAATTAAGTGCAGTAAAGACTTACATCTCTCTATATGCTTTAAAAATTGTATGCCTAACCCTATACCTTCGTGAGCTCCTTCAACTAATCCTGGAATATCTGCAATGGTAATTTCTTTATTATCGTAAGAAGCCACGCCGAGGTTTGGATTAATAGTTGTAAATTTGTAATTTGCAATTTTTGGATTTGCATTTGTTAAAGCTGCCAACAAACTTGATTTTCCTGCATTTGGCAATCCAATAATACCGATATCAGCAATTGTTTTTAATTGAAGCCATATTGTAAATTCTTCTCCGATAGTGCCTTTCGTAAATTTTCTTGGAGCTCTATTTGTAGAACTTTTAAATCTTGTGTTTCCTAAACCTCCTTTTCCACCAGCAGCTGCAACATATTCTTCACCTTTTTTATTAAAATCGAAAAGAAGAGTTTTGTTATCTTCTTCAAATACCTGTGTACCTAGAGGAACTTTTAAAATTAAATCTTCACCACCTTTTCCTGTTCGGTTTTGACCAGAACCATTTTCTCCACGTTCAGCTTTGTGATGTTGTTGATACCGATAATCAATGAGTGTATTTAAATTTTCCTCCGACTTTAAAATAATTGATCCACCTTTTCCACCATCCCCACCATCTGGTCCACCAAACTCAATATATTTCTCTCTTCTAAAACTAGGAGATCCATCTCCACCGTTTCCAGCTTTAATATATATTTTAACTTGATCGAGAAATTTCATAATACAACATCTATTTTAATTGGTTGTACTATTAATTGGGCTTTACAGAAACGAAAGTTCTATCTGATTTTGATTTTTTGAAGACAACTTTTCCTTTAACAACCGAAAATATTGAATGATCTTTACCCATACCAACATTTTCACCCGGAAAAATCTTAGTTCCTCTTTGTCTAACAATTATGTTTCCAGGAATTACTGTTTCACCACCATACTTTTTTACACCAAGTCTTCTACCGGCACTATCTCGTCCGTTTCGCGATGATCCACCTGCTTTTTTTGTTGCCATAAATTACCTAATAACTATTTGCTTACTGCTTCCTTAACTTCTTCTTTTTTTGAAGTTTTAGAAATTTTTTCAGCTTCTGATAACACCTTACCATCTTTTGAAAAAATTTTGTTAATTCTTATCATAGAATATTCTTGTCTATGCCCATTTTTTCTTCTTGAATTTTGTCTTCTTCTTTTTTTAAAAATTAAAATAGTCCTATTTTTGCTATTTTTAATTAAATCAGCTTCTACTTTTGCACCCTCAATATTTGGTGTTCCAATTTCAATTGATTTGTCATCACCGTACGCCAAGATTTCATTAAACTCTATCTTAGTCTCAGGTTTAGATTCTGTTAATTTTTCAATCTTTAGAATTTCTCCAGATTTTACTTTATACTGTTTTCCACCTGTTTTTATTACTGCGTATGACATAGTATGATTTAATTTAAAGTTACCGCAATATAGTTGTAGGCAGCCTTTAGTCAAGCCGAATTAATTAGAAATTATCCTTAAAATCTCTTAATTTTGAAAAGGTTTTAACATCTTTTGCTCTTAAAAATATATTACACTCCAATTCCTCTTTTAAAGTTGAGGGTATGGTAGGAATTCCATTTTCTCTTAATTTTTCTACTTTTTCTATTTTTTTTTGTAAATCTTTGTTTTCGGAATCATATTTTTTGCAAAATTTTGCATTGTTAAGAGTGTATTCATGACCACAATAAATTTTTGTATCTTTTGGTAATAATTTTATTTTGTTTAAAGATTCAAACATTTCCTCATAAGACCCTTCAAATATTCTTCCACAACCAAGTGAGAAAAGTGTATCTCCAGTAAAAACTAATTTTTCTTTAAAAAAGTTAAAACAAATATGTCCTGAAGTATGTCCAGGTATATGCATAATTTTTGCTTCAAAGTTTTCAGCTTTCCATATTTGATTATCTTCTAACAATATGTCTATCCCAGGTATTCTTTTAGAGTCACCTTTAAAACCTACAACAACCGATCCATATTTTTTTTTTAATTCTTGATTTCCTCCAATATGATCATAATGATGATGAGTATTAAGAATATAATTTAATTTTATATTTTTATTTTCTAAGAAATTTGTTATTGGCCCGGATTCACTGGGATCCACGACACAAGCAGAATTGTTAGTTTCGTCTATGATTAAATAGCTATAGTTGTCTTGAAGACAGGGTATAATTTCAATACGCATTCTATTTTTCTATCAAAAATATACCAAGGTCTGCAAACAAATTTTTAACCCCTAAATTACTCTCATTTATTATTGATGTATTAAGATTATTTAAAGCGAGTGATTTAAAAATCTTTATATCTTTTGATTTTATAAAATGAAAAAAATCTTTGATTGTGCACATGTGCAAATTTGGGGTGTTAAACCATTCATCTGGTAATGTTTTTGTAATCGGCATTGTACCTTTAAATAATAAATGAAATCTTACTTTCCAATATCCAAAATTAGGAATAGTAACTATTGCTTTTTTTCCAACTCTTAAAAGTTCATCTAAAACTAATTCAGGATTAAGAAAAGCTTGAAGTGTTTGGCTTAAAACAACATAATCAAATGATTTGTCTGGAAATTGTTTTAAGTCTTTCTCAGCATTTCCCTCAATTACAGTTAAACCTTTTGCAATACATTCTTGCACTTTTTCTTTTGAAATTTCTAATCCTCTTATATTTATGTTTTTATTATCTTTTAAAAATTTCATCAAAGTTCCATCAGCACAACCTACATCTAAAACTTTTTTATCTTTTTCAATTAAATCTGCTATTACTTGAAACTCATTTTTCATAATTAATTCTCTTCATAAGATCTATCTAAAAAGTTTTTAAGTGCACTTAAGAAATCAGGTACGTCTAGTAAAAAGGAGTCGTGACCCTTGTCTGACTTAATTTCCACAAATCCAACATCAGCTCCTATTGAGTTTAAAGCAATAACAATATCTTTGTTCTCTTGGGTTGGATAAAGCCAATCTGAAGTAAACGAGATTATAAAAAATTTCGCTTTTGTATTTATAAATGCTTCTGAAAGATTACCTTTGAATTGTTTAGCTAAATCAAAATAATCCATAGCTCTTGTTATATAAAGATAGCTATTAGCATCAAATCTATCTACAAAAACTGAGCCTTGATATCTCAAATAACTTTCTATTTGAAAGTCAGCGTCGAATCCAAATTTAAGATCTTCTCTTTCTTGTAACTTTCTTCCAAATTTTTCCTGTAAACCTTTTTTAGATAAATAAGTTATATGAGCTGCCATTCTAGCTACTGCCAATCCTTTCCCAGGATTAGTTTCGTTTGATGTATAGTTTCCATCTTTCCAGTTACTATCAGCTGTAATAGCTTGTCTGCCTAGTTCGTTAAAAGCAATATTTTGTGCTGAATGACTAGATGTAGTTGCTATTGGTATCACTGTTTTAGATTTATCAGGAAAGTTGCTAATAAACTGAAGGACCTGCATACCTCCCATTGAACCTCCAGTTATAGAAAATAGTTTATCAATACCAAAATGATCAAGTAAATTATATTGTGCATTCACCATATCATTAATAGTAATAACTGGAAAATTTGTTCCAAAAATTTTTTGATCAGGATCTTTATGACTTGGTCCGTATGATCCCATACATCCGCCAATTACGTTAGAGCAAATAACAAAATATTTATTTGTATCGATAGCCTTACCAGGACCTACTGCATAACTCCACCAACCTTCTTTGTTAGTCACAGGGTTTATTCCAGTTACAAATTGATCTCCTGTTAGAGCATGAAAAACTAATATTGCATTATCTTTTTTTGAATTAAGTGAACCGTAAGTTTCATAGGCTAATGGAAAATCTTTTATGGTCTTTCCACAGTCTAATTTTAGTGGTTTCTTTACAATTAATGTTTTTATGTTTTTCTCAGTATTCATAGTTTTAGACTGTTTCGAATTGTGAGGAAAAAAACTATTTTAGCGGTTTTTTTTAAGCGCTCGCAATTCAGTTAAATCAGCGCATAATTTTTTTACTAGAACTTATTTATTATGTCAATTTTTTAAAAAATCCTCTTATTCTCTATAAAATTTTGTAATTTTATCTATAAAGGGCACATAAATTAAAAAAAAATGACAACTCCAAATTTCAAAAAATTTGATATTGAGGCTTATAAGCCCGGTAAATCAAAAGTTAAGAAACTTAAGAACGTAATTAAGCTTTCTGCAAATGAGTCAGCTTTAGGCATGAGTCCCAAAGCAAAGAAAATAGTATCAAATAAAAAACTTAATTTAGATAAATATCCAGATGGAAAATCTCAAAATTTAAGAAAAGCAATATCTAAAGCTTATAAATGTAATTCTGAAAAAATTATTTGTGGAGCAGGTTCAGATGAAGTTATTCAAATGCTCTGTCAGTTGTTTTTAAACCCAAAAGATGAGGTTGTGGTACCAGAGTATAGTTTTTTAATGTACAGAATTTATTCAAAAATTGTTGGTGCAAAAGTTGTATTTGCAAAAGAAATTAATTTTAAAGTTTCAGTAAAAGAAATTTTAAAAAAAATTACAAAAAAAACAAAAATTGTCTTTATAGCCAATCCAAACAATCCAACAGGAACTTACTTAACTAAAAAAGAGATTTTAGAATTGAGAAAAAGATTAAATAAAAAAGTTTTATTAGTTGTAGATGATGCCTATGCGGAATATATGAAAAACAAAGATTACTCATCTGGGTTAGATTTGTTTAAAAATAAAAACAATGTTTTCATCCTTAGAACCTTTTCAAAAATGTTTGGCTTAGCCTCTTTAAGAGTTGGTTGGGGATATGGATCAAAAAAAATAGTTGATGCATTAAATATTATAAAACCTCCATTCAATATAAATGGTATTGCTCAATTAGCTGCCACTGAGTCACTTAAGGATAAAGCTTTCATAAATAAATCAATTAGGCATAATTTATTATATTCTGGAAAAATTAAGAAATTTCTCGAGACGTATAATATTTTTTCAAATTCAGTTTCAGCAAATTTTTTATTTCTTAATTTTGACAAAAGTAGATATTCAGCAAAATTTTTTTATGAAAAACTTAAAAATCAGGGAATTATTTTAAGATCAACAGAAGATGGTTATCATATAAAGAATAAATTAAGGTTAACTATTGGATCTAAATATGAAAACTTAAAATTTATGAGTGTAGTTAAGCAGGTATTGCAAAAATGAAAAATATTTTAATTATTGGTTGTGGATTATTAGGTTCATCTTTATTAAGGCGTATTAGTAAAAAAAAAATAGCAAAAAAAATATTTATTTATGAAAAATCAAAATCTAATATTGCTAAGATAAAAAGATTAAAATTACCTGGAATAATCGTTAAATCATTAAAAGAAAGTGTAAGTAATTCAGATCTAATCATCTTTTGTACACCTATGAGCGAATATAAAAATATTATTTTAAAAATTAATAGTTTTATACAATCAAAAACAATGATTACTGATGTCGGTTCTTCAAAAAATGAGACTTCTAAAATTATAAAAAAATTTTTAAAAAAAGGTGTTCACTGGATTCAAAGTCATCCAATAGCAGGATCAGAGGTGAGTGGGCCAGAGCATGGTAAAGAAAATATGTTTATTGATAGATGGTGCATAATTATAAAAGAAAAAAATACCAAAAAAAATAACATAAATGCTCTTACCAAGTTTTGGAAAAAAATTGGATCAAAAGTAGTTATTATGAGTGCTGAAAAACATGACAAAATTTTTTCTATTACTAGTCATTTACCACACTTAATTGCATATAATTTGGTTAAATCTGCTCAAGATTTTGAGAAAAAACAAAATTATGAGCTAATTAAATACAGTGCTGGTGGATTAAGAGATTTTTCAAGGATTGCAGCATCAAATGAAATCATGTGGAGAGATATTTTTTTTAACAACAAAAATAATATTTCAAAAGCGATTGATTTATTTATAAAAAATTTAAATCAATTTAAAAAAGATATTAATTCAAAAAATAATAAGTCTATTGTAAGAAAACTTATTCAGACTAAAAAAGTAAGATCAAAAATCATCAAATTGAAACAAGATATTGATAAGCCTGACTTTGGAAGAAATTAATATTTTATTCTACATACTTTTTTTACCTTTAGCTTGGCAGTTTTTTCAATTCTATTAATTGTTTCAATAATTGGCATAATAATTACTTTTCTTTCTGGGCCATAAGCATGAATTAGTTGTTTAGAATTTAAACACATAGCAACATGACCTTTCCAAAAAATAATATCTCCTTTTTTAAATAGTCTTTTCTTTGAATTCTTTTTTGTATATTTGATCTGATCTTTTGTATCTCTTGGATAAAAAGAATTATTATAAAAATAAAATATTTGTAATAAGGCTGAACAATCAATACCTTTAAATGTTTTTCCACCCCAAACATATTTTACATCGAGAAATTTTTTAAATATTTTTGTAAAATTATTTTCTTTATGGTTTATTTTTTTAATATCTACTTTTTTAATCCATTTATTTTTTTCAATTTTTACGTAATTTCTATTTTGCTCAAATACTGATAATTTAGACGCAAGTGGAAGCCAACTGTTGGTTCCAATACCAGGTTTTTTAAAAATCTTAGCTTTTAATGAACTGACTTTATAATTAGGGTTAAATTTTTCTACATATTTTGAATTTTTTATATACCCTAAGTAATTATCAAATGAAGTTTTGATTTTAATCCACTTTTTATTTTTTGATAAAATTTTGAATTTTTCACCATATATTATTTGCGAAGTTACTTCTGAAGTAGTTGAATTTTTTTTATAGATATTTGAAAAACCTTTATTAAAATAAAAATTATTTTGCACCGATTTTAATTTTATTTTTTATAATCCATAAACAAACTAGAGAAGGAATAACCATTATAGTTGTTAAAACGAAGAATATTCCCCAGTCTCCATTTAGCCAGTCAACCAAAGCTCCTGAGGATGATGCTAGCAATGTTCTTCCCATAGTTCCAATCGAAGCAAGAAGTGCATATTGTGTTGCTGTATAAGTTCTATCAACTAGTAATGATATGAACGCAACAAACGCTACAGTTGCAAAGGCAGCAGTAATATCATCAGCTATAACAGCAATTGCAAATAAAATTTCAGATTTTCCAGTCCACGCCAAAACAGCAAATAAAAGATTTGTAACAGCCATAAGACCACCAGCGACAAACATAGTTTTTACTGTTCCAGCTCTCATAGCCATTATTCCACCTAATAATGTAAATACTACTGTTGTAATCCAACCAAGTCCTTTCGAATATATTGCAATTTCACTCTTGGAAAAGCCAATTTCCTTATAGAAGACAATTGACATTCTTCCCATAAAAGCTTCACCAATTTTGAATAAGAAAACAAAACCTAAAATACCAAGAGCTATAGAAACACCATTTTTTTTTAAAAAAGATAGTATTGGCCCGCCTATTTTTGAGGATATCCAACTAGCAGTATTGATTCCCCAAAAACTATTTATATTTAGCAAAGCAAGCCCAAGTATCAAAATAATTAAATCTACTACTAGAAAGTTAAGCAATCCTTTGTAAAAAATTAAAAATGCTAATAATCCTAAAGTTAGTATTTTAAAATTCATTTTAAGGTGGTTATGTCCCAGAAAGCCAAGAACTAAGCCTATAAGCAAATATATTGGAAGCGATAAAGGTAAAAATGGAAATATATCTTTTGTTAGTTGAAATTCAGGTAAAATTTGCAGTATTGAAATAATTACAAAAAAAGCACCTAAAAAGATTAAATTTCTCTTTTTAGCAAAATTTAAGTCTCTATTTATTTTTTTATCTTCTAACTTTTGATTTTTTAATCTATTTGTTTTGGATGACTCATGGACAAACATTAGCCCAATATTCATTAAGATTATAAGTGCACCCAAAACAATAAAAGTAGTTTGCCAATAATCTTCAATGCCCATATTTTCAAAATATTCAGCTACAAATAAAGATATAACACCACCTAACTTATAGCCTGTCCACCAACCAACCACAGCCATAGCTGCACCAGCCGCCATTGCTTTACCCTCATTTTTGTTGATTTGTTCAATTCTAAGAGCATCTACTGTTATATCTTGTGTCGCTGAAGCAATTGCGATTATTAGCCCAACTCCAATTAAAAGTGCTAAATTTTGAGTTGGATTTAGTAAACTCCATATTGCTAAACAAATTAATATAATAATTTGCATTAGAACTATCCATCCTCTTCTATGTCCTAAACGTTTTGTTAAGTATGGAATTTGAATTCTATCTATTAGAGGAGCCCATAAAAAATTAAATGCATATACTCCAAAAATTAAACCTGCCCATCCAATTGTTGATCTACTAAGACCTTCTTCTTTAAGCCAAAGACTTAAGCTGCTTGCAATTAATACCCATGGAAATCCACTTATTGCACCTAATAAAAGAATTCTTACCATTCGAATATCTTTATAAACTGCAAGAGAATCAAGCCATGTTTGTTTCTTTGTTTCAGACATAATTAATTTCTCCAAAAAGATGGTAAGAATAATACTAATATCGCAAACAACTCAAGTCTACCTAAAATCATACCCACAGTTAAGATCCATTTAGAAATATCAGGTAAAGCTGAAAAATCTCCATTAGGCCCAATTATAGGACCTAAACCTGGACCAACATTTGATATTGATGTTGCTGCTCCAGAAATAGCAGTTATAAAATCGAGACCTGTTAATGATAACAATGCAGCTAAAATAAAAAAAATAACAAAGTAAAAATAAATAAACGAAATTATTGATGCAATAAATTTATCATCAACAGATCCTTGATCGTATTTAATTACAAATATTCCCTTGGGATATATAATTTTTTTTAATTGATTTAATATAAATAAATATAGAATTTGAATTCTAAATATTTTAATCCCACAAGTAGTAGATCCGGCACATCCTCCAATAAACATTAGTGTAAGAAATATTGTTATAGGAAAACTACCCCAACCATCAAATTCAGCATTTACATAACCTGTTCCAGTCAATATTGAAATCGTATTAAAAAAAATAGATCTTAAACTGAAGTTTCCGTTGTTATTTATTAGCAAATAAATTGATAATATAAAAATACTTACTATTATTATTTTAATAAATGTTCTGATTTGAATATCGTTTAAAAATATTCTTTTATTACCATTAATAAATTTAATGTATGCAATAAACGGAATACTTCCTAAAATTATAAAAATCATCGATGATATTTCTATAGGAACACTATTAAAATATCCGATAGATTGATTGTAATTAGAAAATCCACCTGTTGCAATCGTGGTCATAGAATGAGTTAAACTATCAAATTTTCCCATTCCGAATATCCAATATGATAATGCACAAAGAGCGGTTAGACCTGAATAGATATAAATAAGTCTCAGAGCTATTTCTTTTGATTTAGGAAGAATTTTTTCAGAAGAGTCGTTGCTAGAAATTTTGAATAATTGCATACCACCAACATTCATTATAGGCATTAGAGTAATTGCCATTACAATTATACCAATACCACCCAACCACTGAAGTATTGCTCTCCACAATAGAATGCCTTTTGGTGTATTCTCTAAGTCAGAAATAATTGTAGATCCAGTTGTTGTAATACCAGACATACTTTCAAAAAAAGCATCAGTAATTGAAAGCTCAATAGTCGAAAATATAAATGGTAACGATCCAAAAATAGCAATACTTAACCAAGATAAAGCAGTTAATAAAAATGCTTGTTGCAAATTTAACTTTTTGTTGTGGTCTAGATTTGAAAGAAAAAATAATGATCCAAAAATTATAGAAACAATAGATGCACCAAAAAATGATGAATCTATTTCAGAATAAATAAATTGAGCAATTATAGGGATGAACATTGAGACCCCTAAAATTATTTGCAAAATTCCCAGTGTAAAAAAAACAGTTTTATAATTAGACATTTTGAAAGAACATTATTTTATGGTAAATAAATTTCAACTCTATAAGAATTAATAAAATCGCTAATTTGAGATTTTATAAAAGATATATGCGTGATTAAAAAAGAAATTTTAGATAAAACAAGTGCTTGGCCTTTCGTTGAAGCAAAAAAAATGCTTCGTGAGAGAAAATCATTCATTGATAAAAAAGGTAAGATTACCCTTCAAACAGGATATGGTCCAAGTGGCCTACCTCATATTGGAACCTTTGGCGAAGTTGCAAGAACCTCAATGATGGTTAATGCTTTAAATCAATTTACAGATCTACCAACAGAGATAATTACTTTTTCTGATGATATGGATGGTTTAAGAAAAGTTCCTGATAATGTTCCTAATCAGGAATTACTAAACAAAAACTTACATAAACCATTAACACAAGTTCCTGATCCATTTGAAAAATTTACAAGTTTTGGAGAGCATAATAATGAAATGTTAAAAGACTTTTTAAATAGTTTTAATTTTAAATACACTTTTAAAAGTTCAACATCTTTATACAAAGGTGGTTTTTTTAACCCGACTTTAAAAATTATTTTAGAAAATTATGATGGTATAATGAATATTATACTTCCAACTTTGGGTAAAGAACGTCAACAAACTTACTGTCCTTTTTTACCTATTTGTCCAGACACAGGGCATGTTCTAGAAATACCAGTTATAGAAATTGATAAAAAAAATTCTAAAATAATTTTTGATAATAAGGGTAAAAAATTAGAATCTAGTATTCTGGACGGAAATTGTAAATTACAATGGAAAGTTGATTGGGCAATGAGATGGTATGCTTTGGATATAGATTTTGAAATGTATGGAAAAGACCTTATCGAAAGTGCAATTTTATCAACTAAAATTATAAACTTAATAGGTAAAAAACATCCATCTGGATTTGCTTATGAATTATTTCTTGATGAAAAGGGTGAAAAAATTTCAAAATCAAAAGGAAATGGTATTACTATCGACCAGTGGTTAAAATATGCTTCACCCGAAAGCTTATCTTTATACATGTATCAAAATCCAAAAAGAGCAAAAAAACTTTATAAAGAAATAGTGCCTAAAGCTGTAGATGAGTACCTCGATAATATTGAAAAATCAAAAAAACAAACAGAACAACAATTAGTAATGAATCCTGCTTGGCATGTTCATAATGGAAACATTCCAAAAGAAGATATGATTATGACTTTTTCTATGTTGTTGAATTTGGTTGAAACAAGTAATGCTGATAATAAAAATTTATTATGGAAGTTTGTTAAAAAATATAAATCTAATATTTATGAAAAAAACTTTCCAATTTTTGATGGACTGGTTGGTTATGCAATCAAGTATTTTAATGATATTATTAAGGCTCAAAAAAAATATAAAAATCCATCTGAAAATGAAAAATTAGCGCTACAAGGTTTAGTTAAAACTTTAGAACGATGTAATGATCAGATGTCTCCAGAGGATATACAAACATTAATTTATTCAACAGGCAAAGATAATGGGTATGCAGAAAACTTAAGAGATTGGTTTAAGTTAATTTATGAAGTGGTGTTTGGAGATGAAAATGGACCTAGATTGGGATTTTTTATAAGTTTTTTCGGTGTTAACGAAACAAAAGAGTTGATAATTAGTAAATTAAAATAATGTATTCAAATTTAAGATCTTTAATATTTAAAATAGATCCGGAAAGAGCACATTTTTTAGCAATTCAATCTCTCAAACTCAATTTAGTTTCAAATATATTTGATGAAAACAAAAATGATCCCCTTTTAAAAACCAAATTATTTAATCAACATCTTGATAATCCTATCGGTATTGCAGCAGGTTTTGATAAGAATGCAGAGGTATACAACCCTTTATTTAAATTAGGTTTTGGATTTGTTGAAGTAGGTACGGTTACACCATTAAAACAATATGGAAATGAAAAACCAAGAGTTTTTAGGTTGGTAGAAGATCAAGCATTAATTAATAGGTTAGGTTTTAATAACCATGGATCAGATACAATATTAAACAG
>CACFCI010000010.1 GCA_902564785.1 uncultured Pelagibacteraceae bacterium
TCTTGCAAGGTTTGCTACTACTGAATAAAAAAGAAATGCCAAAAAAATTCTATAAATGGTCAAAAGTATTTAATTCTTTAGAAATGGTTTCAAAAAAATTTAGACTAAGTAGATATGAAATTTGTTTAAGATATGTTTTATCTAATCCTTTTATAGACAAGGTTTTAATCGGCACTGATAATTTTTCTCAATTAAAAAAATTGGTTAATATAAGTAAAAAAGGAAATATTAAAATTAAAAATAAAGATATTAAACCCAGTAATGATATTAATTTATTAAATCCATCTAAATGGCCAACATTAGTTTAAAAAAAGATAATATAGTTGCAATTATTCAAGCTAGATGTAACTCAATAAGACTTCCAAATAAAATAATGAAGAAATTTGGTGGCATACCAGCAATAGAATTGCTCTACAATAGATTAAAAATATCAAAAGAAATTAATAATATAGTTATAGCAACCTCAAAAAATCAATGTAATAAAAAACTTATTAATTTATGTAAAAAAAAAAAGATTAACTATTTCTTAGGATCAGAAAACAATGTTTTAAAAAGATATTTTGATGCAAGTAAAGTATTTAAAGCTGATATTATTGTAAGAATTACAGGTGATAGTATTTTAATTGATCCTAGACTTGTAGATAAAATAATCAAAATTTTCAAGAATAACAAGGTAGATTACGTATCAAATTGTGAACCACCAACATTCCCTGATGGTTTGGATGTAGAAGTCTTTTCAAAAAAATGTTTAGAAAAAACCTTCAAACAAGTTAAAAAAAATTATGATAAAGAGCATGTAACAACTTACATTAGATCATCAAAAAAATTTAAAACAATTAATTATAAAAATAATATTGACTATTCAAATATTCGGTGGTCATTAGATCAAGAAGAAGATCTTCATGAAATAAATTTAATTTTAAAACATTTTAATACAAAAAAATATTTTTCATGGGAAAATATTTTAAAAGTAACGGAGTCAAAAAAAGATAAATTTTATAAAAATTTTAATATTAAAAGAAATGAAGGAGCAGAAATGTCAAAAACTCAAAAACTATGGAAGAGAGCTAAACAAATAATTCCTGGTGGAAATATGTTATTATCTAAAAGACCAGAACTTTTCTTACCAAATAAATGGCCAGCTTATTTTAGTAAATCAAAGGGTTGTAATGTTTGGGATTTGGATAAAAAAAAATATATTGACATTTCTTTAATGGGTGTTGGAACAAATACCTTAGGATACGCAAATTCAATAGTGGATAATGCTGTAAAAAAGTTGTAAGCAATGGCAATTTAACAACTTTGAATTGTCCTGAGGAAGTACAATTATGCGAAAAACTTTTAGAATTACATCCTTGGGCGCAGAAGGTTAGACTGTTTAGAGCTGGAGGAGAGGCAAGTGCAGCATCAATTAGAATCGCAAGAGCTGCTACAGGAAGATCGAAAATAGCATTTTGTGGATATCATGGATGGCACGATTGGTATTTGGCAGCAAATATAAAAGATAAAACAAATTTAAGTAATCATTTAATGCCTGGTTTAAGCCCAAACGGAGTGCCAAAAGAACTAAAAAATACATCTATACCATTTGAATATAATAATTTTGAACAATTAGAAAAAATTTCAAATAATCATGATTTGGCTGCAATTAAAATGGAAGTCCAAAGAAATTTTCCACCTAAAAAAAATTTCTTAAAAAAAATTAGAAAACTTTGTGACCAAAAAGGAATAGTATTAATTTTTGATGAATGTACATCTGGTTTTAGAGAAACTAATGGAGGCCTCCATAAAAAATTTGGTGTTGAACCTGATATAGCGTGGTTTGGTAAAGCTATGGGAAATGGTTACGCGATAACAGCTATTATTGGTAAAGATAGTGTAATGGATGCAGCACAAAGTAGTTTTATAAGTAGTACCTTTTGGACAGAAAGGATTGGTCCAACCGCTGCAATAAAAACTTTGGAAGAAATGGAAAAAATTAGATCTTGGGAAATAATAACAAATATTGGCAAAGCAATAAGGAAAAATTGGGAAATTATAGCAAAAAGAAATAAAATAAATATTCAGATATTTGGGCTACCAGCATTATCAAGTTTTACAATAAAGTCTAAAGACTGGATAAAATATAAAACATTTATTTCTCAAGAAATGATTGATTCGAATATTTTAGCATCGAATGCAGTTTTTGTATGCACAAAGCATGACAAAAAAACACTTAATTTATACTATAATAAATTAGATGAAATATTTAGAAATATTGAAAAATTTGAAAATAAATCTCTAGATATAAATCAATATTTAAAGACAGATGTATGCCAAGTAGGCTTCAAAAGATTGAATTAATTTTTAATTCATAATGAAATATTTAATACAAAAAAAAAATATAAAAGAAAAAATTATTTTACTTAAAATTCAAACTAAAAATCTTACTAAGAGTCAAATTAATAAAATTTGCAAAATTAAAATACAAAAATGGAGATTTAGTTTTAAATCTCAAAAAAATTATTTTTTAAATAATTATAATTCTAATGATATTCATCATCTTGTTTTGATAAATAGAAAAATTATTGGATATAATTGTTTAAAATTTATTAAATATTTCAATAAAATGATTATTATTTTTGATAGTTTAATTATAGACAAACATTATAGAAAAAAAGGAATTTCAAAAATAATATTGGAAAGTTCAGTAAAGCAAATTTTTAAAAAAAAATTAGAATGCTACTTATATTGTGAAAAAATTTTACAAAAATATTACGAAAAATATGGGTGGAAACGAGTAAACAAAAAAAAATTGAATCTTTTAAATAAAACAAAATTAATTTTAATGAAATTTAAATAACAAATCTCTGAATGGATAATTATTTTAAAAATGAATAAAAAAAATATAAATTATATACTTAAATATAGGAATAACAGAAGTATTAATGCAGAACATAATTGTATTAAACTTTGTAAATTCGTAAATAATATTTCAAATAATGAATTCTTATTAGTAACTTACAAGAAATTAGAGACAATATTTAAAATACCAGAAAAGGATCTTTTATATGACTTCAAAAAAACTTTATTATCTTATTTTAATTTTACGAAAGGTAAATTTAATAAAAATTTAAAATTAAGATATTTATTTTTTGATTTAGTTTCATTACTAATATTTTTAATATGGTACAAAATTTTTTCAAAGAAAATTAATACTAAAAATAAACGAAAAATTTTTTTTGATGAACTAGATAATTGTGAACATTTAAAATACTTAAAGAAAATTAATTATTATTTTAAAAATGACTCAATATTTCATATAAACAAAATTAATCCAAGATTTGATAAAAAAAATTTAAAAATTTTTTCTTTTAAAAAGTTTTGTATTTATGACTCTAATACATTGAATGGTAATTTTTTTAATCTTATTAAAACCATACTATATATTTTACAAATCTCAATAAAGAGTGGTGTTAACTTATTTGCAATATTTAATTTTTTAATTTTTAGAATATTTAAATATGAAAAAATTTTTAAAGAAAATAAAAGTCAATTTTATTTTTCATTTAAATTTTATAATTCATCTTCAATCAAAAATTTTATTTTTAAAAAGTACGGAGGTAAGAAAGTATCTTATTTTCAAAAAAACTTAGCTGAAATGAGTATTTGTTTCTTTATAAAAACAGACATTCTTTTTTCATTAGGGAAGGGAACAACTCATAACATCAAAAAATTAGGATCGGTAATAAAAAAAATTATACCTATAGGATCCTTATTTTTAGAAAATAATTTAAACCAAGTTAAAAAAAATTTAAAAAATAAAATAGATATTTGCAACATAGGAATTAATTGGGCTCATAGAAATCATACATCAAATATTGATAATAAAATTGACGAAAACTATTATAAGCATATTAAATGGCTTAAGAAAATTTCATTAGAATTTCCAGATCTAAAAATATTAATTAAACATCATCAAAATTATAGAGGTGATAAAAAAGAAATTAATATTCTTAAGGGTTCTTCAATAGATATTATTTATGATGAAAAAAATAAAAATACTTATCAGTATTTAGAAGATAGCAAATTAATTACCTCTTTTGGTTCAACAATGATTATAGAGTCAAAATCTTTAAGAAAAGAATCATTTTTTTTAGATCCAAACAAAGAAAATCAGTCCTATTTTAAATTTTTAAAAAATAGCAACCAATTGAGAATTTCATCTTATATCAAATTTAAAAATTTAGTGAGAAAATATTTAATAATTGGTAAAAAAAATAAAATAAAAAATTTAAATAATTTTTGTTTAAATAGTTCAAATGTATCAAAAAAAATTTATAGAAATCTAATTTCTAATTAATCTTTTTTAAAAAAACTCTAAAATGGTCCGACATCATATTTGAGTCCAAAATTTCTTGAATATCTAGAATATTTTTAATCTGACTTTTATCTTTACTACCCAGAATAGTTTGTAAATCAAGACCATTAGTTTCTAAATAAGAAATCTTAAATTTTTTTTTTTTACAAAATATTTCTATGAATCTCTTGCTAAAAAAAAATAAATGTCTTCCTTTTTCAATAAAGCGTAATGCATTAAAATTATTTGTCTTTATGTAATTCATTAGTAAACTATCTGCACTTGGGAATTCCATTACTAGATAACCTCCTTTTTTTAAAAATAATTTTATTTTATCAATTAAATTATTAGGGTCGTTAAGATGTTCAAGCACGCCCCACAAAGTAATACAGTCAAATTTTTTTTTTACATTTTCTAAGTTGTTATAAAAATAAATATTGTTTATTTTTTCTAAATTATCATATTTGGAATCAACTCCAACTAAATCACTTATACCTCTGTCCTTTAGATTAAATAAAAAATTTCCGTCACCACAGCCAAAATCAAGAAGGCTAAATTTTTTTTTTTTAAATAAAGATACAACTTGGTCAATTTTTCTTTTATTGATAGTTTTGCTTCTTAAAGTTTTTTTATTTTTTTTTTCAAAGAAATTTTTTCTGTAAATATTATATATCCCTCTATCAGAATAAATTAACTTTAAACCTTCGTTATTTAACATGGGATTAATAGATATAGTCCCGCAAAATTTACACTTTCTATATAAAAAAGGTTTTAAAAAAAAACTAGAAAATTTGTGGCCTAATTTATTTCCACAAACACAAGATTTTATTTGATATAAATATTTTTTTTTACTTTTTCTATTTTTAAAAATTTTTCTATTTAAAAAAATTTCAAATTTTTTTTCGACATATTTCATTTCTTTTTCAGTTTTTAAACTGAACAAATCAATTCTATTTTTTTTAATTTGAGATATCATTTTTTTCTTTGGTTATAGAGAAATTCACAAAACTTAAAATTATGCATTTCATCAATATCTGTTGCTGTTACAGGGTCAATAAAGAAAAATTTAGGTTTTTCTCCTACGCATGATCTCCATTTAATCATATTTTTTCTTTTTAAAATATTTATTACAAAGGGTAATGATACCAAAGGTTTTAGATCTTGGGATCTAGGCCATGGTGTTCTTTTAAAATTTATGGGTTTTTCCTTATAAAAAAAATTCTCTCTAGTTTCAATTGCGCTTAATAAGCAATCATATTTTTTTGTTAAATTAAAATACGCAGTAGCGGCAGCATCATAAAATTTTTCGTTTACTAATGGGTTGGTTACATTAATCCATGCAATATGTTCTGCATTAATTTCAGATGCGACATATTTATATACTTCGCTCATCGGTACAGTAGATGTGGAATAGTATGGATTTCTTTTGTGAACTTTAAAACCCTCTGTTTTTGCAATATTCAATACTTTTTCACTTTCTGATGATACAAAAAAGTCTTTAAAATTTTTTGTTTTTTTTAATTGTTTAAGTTTTAATTCAAATAGAGTTGTGTTTGAAAATTTCCTAAGATTTTTATCTTTAACCCTTTCAGATTTTGCTTTCACGGGTATTATTCCAATTATCTCTAATTTTTTTTTTGTCATTTAATATTTAAATCTATATTTATTTAACATATATAATATGTTTTTGTAATATGAGAATAAAAATCTTACTATCTCTATTATTGTCTTCGATTATTTTAATCTTTTTTCTATTTTTTAATATTGATGGAATAAGATCATATTTAAAAAAAAATCTTAGTCACGAAACAAAGATTTACATAAAAAAAATTTTTTTTGGAGAAGAATATTTAAATGAAGTTTTTTATTTTAGATCTTTAAATTATAATCAGAAAAAACTTCCACACACTCTGTTTGATTATATTATATTTGAAAAATTTCCAATTAATGATCTTGATATCAATAAATCTTCACATTATGCAAAAATTAAAAAAACAAAAATAGTATCAAAAAAATTTTATTTGGAAAAGTTTGATGAAAACAATATTTTATTTGCTTCCTTCAGTGGAAAATTTGGAATTTTAAATTTTGATAATTTAAATGAAATTAAAAAAATTGAGAGTAATCTAAATAATTATAATATTCATTCTTTATTAGATATTAAAAAAGTTAAAAATGAACTTTTTGCTACATTTTCATATTACAATAATGATAGGACTGATTGTACATATTTTATCCTGGTTAAAGCGGAATTAAATGAAAATTTTTTAAATTTTGAAGAGTTTTTTAAATCAAACGAGTGTTTGCTGAATACTTTGGGTGGCAGAATAATAAGTTACAATCATAATCAAAATGATGGAATATTGATCAGTACAGGAGCTTCAGATACTGAGAAGGAATTAGCGCAAAGATCAGACTCAATATATGGAAAAACCATCTTTATAAATTTGAAAAATCAAAAATTTGAAATTTTTTCTAAAGGGCATCGAAATCCTCAAGGTTTATTGAATTTTAATAATACAATACTTTCAACAGAACATGGTCCTTATGGAGGAGATGAAATTAATAAAATTTTATATAAAAAAAATTATGGTTTTCCAATCGCTTCCATAGGAGAACCTTATGAATTTAATAAAATTGATAAAAGTAAAAAAAAAAATCGTAAAAATTTTTACTTTTCGAAAAATCACAATTTAAATAATTTTGAAGAACCAATATTTTCATTTGCTAAAGCAGTTGGTATATCTGAAATAATAAATGTTCCTGAAAATTTTTCAAAATATTGGAAAGAAAATTTTTTAATAAGTTCTTTAAATGCGAGATCCTTATTTAGAGTCTCCTTTGATAAAAATTTTCAAAAAATTATTTATTATGAAAAAATTTATGTTGGGGAAAGAATAAGAGACATAATTTACCTTAAAAATAAAAAGGTATTTATCTTGGCCTTAGAAGATACTGGCTCAATAGGAATTTTAAGTAGTCCTGATAATCAATAATATATTAATTAATCAAGTAAATTTTTAAGAATTTTTTCAAAATTTTTAAATGAATTTATTTTTTTTACATTTAATTTTTTTCTAAATCTTGAGTTTTCTGAATTTAACTTCAAAACAAAAAGTGTTTTAGTTTTTTTTGAAGCTAAAAAATCCTCATAACTATCCCCTATAAAGATTGTTTTTAATCGATTTTTTTTAATTTCTGAGATGTGGCTAGTCTTAGATTTAGGTCCACCATAAATTTTTTTAAAGTACTTTATTAATTTTTTTTTTTTTAGTATTTCTATTATTTTTTTTTGTGGAGTTCCAGTTGAAATATAAAAATTAAAAATATTTTTATTTTTTTTTAAAAAATCCAATAAATGTTTTGATGGTTTTAACTTTTGAATTTTATTTTTTGTAAAATTATCATAATTTTCATCAAGTATTTTAATTTCGTTTTTTTTTATTTTTTTTTTTAAATATTTTTTAAATATGAATTTAAATTTATAATACCTAGATTTACCAATATTTTTTTCATGAAATTTTTGAGAATCATTTGCAATTGTTTTTCCATAAGATTTAAAAGTTAAAAAAAATGCTTTAGTTTTAATTTTATGACTATTTATAATTACACCATCAAAATCAAAAATTATGTTCATTCTAACGAATTATTTTAAAAATAGCGTCTAAAGCCTCTTGCTCCATCTTTAATCTTATCTCCTTAGAATAACTGCCAATATGTGGAGTCATAAAAACATTTTTTAATTTGGAAAGTTTTCCAAAATATGGTTCCTTTTCGAATACGTCCAATCCAGCCCCTAAAATTTTATTTTTTTTGAGCATAATATATAAATAATTATAGTCTAATACCTCAGGTCTTGATGTATTAATAATCACACAATTTTTTTTACAAAGTTTAAGATTTTTTTTATCTAAAATTTTTTTCTCTGAAATTAAGCTTGTATTTATAGAAATAATATCTGAATTCTTTATTAAATTTTTTAAAGATGTTTTTTTTTGACTTATTTTCTTTTTTTCATTTATAATAATTTTAGCTCCAAAATTTCTTAAAAGTTTATGAAGATACTTTCCAACTTTTCCATATCCAATTATTCCAACCGTTTTACCATGGATTGTAGATCCCATATTTTTTTTCCAAATTTTATTTCTCATATCCAGATTATGATTAAATAAATTTCTATATATTAGAATAATATGACCCAAGATTAACTCTGCTACAGCTATCTCTGGTGTTATGTGAGATCTATTAAATTCTATATTTTTATTTTTAAGATATTTAGTGTCTATATTATCTATTCCAGAACCCATCCTAAAAAGGTATTTTAGCTTAGGCAGTTGATTAATTGTTCTTGCATCGTATTTTTCTGTTCCTGCAATTATATAATCTGAGTTTTTTGCAAACTTTATCAACTGATTTGAGTCTAGCTTTTTACCTACAGGATTTTTTGTAAAAGAAATTCTTTTTTTTTTAAAGTTTTTAATAATTTGATTATCAAACTCCATAAAACTTGAGGGTGCTATAAATAGTTTTGATAGAGAAAGCATCAGACGATATTACAAAATTAAAGTTTAATTAAAAATTGAAATAACCTAATTCTTAGGTCTTATATTATTATTAAGTATATCAAAATAAAAATTTTTTTCAGTGCATAAATCAAGCCAATTGAGCTATTAGTACTGGTCAGCTGCACGCATTACTGCGCTTCCACATCCAGCCTATCAACGTGGTGGTCTACCACGGCTCTATAGGAAGAACTAGTTTTGAGGTGAGTTTCCCGCTTAGATGCTTTCAGCAGTTATCTCGTCCATACTTAGCTACCCGGCACTGCAGCTGGCGCTACAACCGGTCCACCAGTGGTATGTTCAACCCGGTCCTCTCGTACTAGGGTCAACTCCTCTCAATTCTTCTACACGCATAGCAGATAGGGACCGAACTGTCTCACGACGTTCTGAACCCAGCTCACGTACCACTTTAATTGGCGAACAGCCAAACCCTTGGGACCTGCTCCAGCCCCAGGATGTGATGAGCCGACATCGAGGTGCCAAACACTGCCGTCGATATGAGCTCTTGGGCAGTATCAGCCTGTTATCCCCGGCGTACCTTTTATCCGTTGAGCGATGGCCCTTCCACTCAGAACCACCGGATCACTATGACCGACTTTCGTCTCTGCTCGACTTGTCAGTCTCACAGTCAGGCAAGCTTATGCCATTGCACTCTACGAACGATTTCTGACCGTTCTGAGCTTACCTTCGCACGCCTCCGTTACTATTTGGGAGGCGACCGCCCCAGTCAAACTACCCACCATACAATGTCTTGATGCCGGATAACGGCAATCAGTTAGATATCAAGAAAAACAAAAGAGGTATTTCACTGGTGACTCCACAAAGGCTGACGCCTTTGCTTCAATGTCTCCCTCCTATTCTAAATATGTTTTTCCTAACACCAATGTAAAGTTGCAGTAAAGGTGCACGGGGTCTTTCCGTCTAACTACGCGAACTCCGCATCTTCACGGAGAATTCAATTTCACTGAGTTGATGTTGGAGACAGCGGAGAAATCGTTACGCCATTCATGCAGGTCGGAACTTACCCGACAAGGAATTTCGCTACCTTAGGACCGTTATAGTTACGGCCGCCGTTTACTGGGGCTTCAGAAGTTAGCTTGCACCAACCGCATTAACCTTCCAGCACCGGGCAGGCGTCAGACCCTATACATCCACTTACGTGTTAGCAGAGCCCTGTGTTTTTGATAAACAGTCGCTTCTCCCTGGCTTGTGCCACCCTCCCATAGTTGCCTACAAGAAGGTCTTCCTTATCCCGAAGTTACGGAAGTATTTTGCCGAGTTCCTTCAACATCATTCTCTCAAGCGCCTAAATATACTCTATTAATCCACCTGTGTCGGTTTAGGGTACGGTCTAATGATGGAGCTATTTCTTGGAACCTTTTCGCGGCAAGTTCAATCCATTAAGAACTCACAACTTACAAGATCCGTCACTACCATCTGGTTAAGGAATATTAACCTTATTTCCATCGACTACGGCTTTCGCCCTCGCCTTAGGTGCCGACTAACTCTGCGCGGATTAACCTTGCGCAGAAACCCTTGGATTTTCGGCGAAGAAGTTTTTCACTTCTTTTATCGTTACTTATGTCAGCATTCGCACTTCTGATACCTCCAGGACCCCTCACGGGTATCCCTTCACAGGCTTACAGAACGTTCCGCTACCAGTTATAATTTTCGAAAAAATTATAAATCCACAGATTCGGTATATGATTTTAGCCCCGTTACATCTTCGGCGCAGAAACTCTATTAGACCGGTGAGCTGTTACGCTATCTTTAAAGGATGGCTGCTTCTAAGCCAACCTCCCGGCTGTTAAGGAATTTCCACATCCTTTCACACTTAATCATAATTTGGGGACCTTATCTGGTGGTCTGGGCTCTTTCCCTCTCGACCATGGACCTTAGCACCCACAGTCTGTCTGCTGAAGAACAACATTTAGCATTCGGAGTTTTATTAGGTTTGGTAAGAATCTCTTCCCCCTAGCCCATTTAGTGCTCTACCTCTAAATGTCTATTTATTCAACGCACTACCTAAATAGTTTTCGCGGAAAACCAGCTATCTACGAATTTGGTTGGCCTTTCACCCCTTACCACAAGTCATCCAAAGACTTTTCAACGTCAACTGGTTCGGTCCTCCGGTAAGTGTTACCTTACTTTCAACCTGCTCATGGTAAGCTCATTCGTTTTCGGGTCTAATTCATTAAACTAATCGCCCTATTAAGACTTGCTTTCGCTGCGCCTACACCTAGATGGCTTAAGCTTGCTTAATAAATTAAGTCACTGACCCATTATACAAAAGGTACGCCGTCACTCTAAAAAGAGCTTCGACTGATTGTAGGCATGCGGTTTCAGGTTCTATTTCACTCCCCTAATAGGGGTTCTTTTCACCTTTCCCTCACGGTACTAGTTCACTATCGGTCACTGAAGAGTATTTAGGCTTAGAGGGTGGTCCCCCTATATTCGAGCAAGATTTCACGTGTCCCGCTTTACTCAAGAATTTTGTTAAACATTACTCATACGGGACTATCACCCTCTATGGTTAGCATTTCCAAACTATTCAAATTTTTTTAACAAAACTACTGGCCTAGTCCGCGTTCGCTCGCCACTACTAACGGAATCTCAATTGATTTCTTTTCCTCTGGTTACTTAGATGTTTCAGTTCTCCAGGTTGTCTCTTTAAACCTATGTATTCAGTTTAAAGTACCACATAAAGTGGTGGGTTTCCCCATTCGGAAATTTTCGGATCAAAACTTACATACAGCTCCCCGAAACTTATCGCAGTATATCACGTCCTTCATCGGCTTTCAGTGCCAAGGCATCCACTACACGCCCTTAAACGCTTGATTTATGCACAGAAAAAAATTCTGTGTTGAATCAAATTTTTATTTTTGAACATTAGCTAATAACATTTCTAATGTTCGGATATAGATATTGATATTAATAATTATTTATTTACGATTTTTTATAACTAAGTGTTTTTTGGTGGAGGATAGCGGGATCGAACCGCTGACCTCCTGAATGCAAATCAGGCGCTCTCCCAGCTGAGCTAATCCCCCATGAACTTAAATTGGTGGGCCGAGAAAGACTCGAACTTTCGACCCCACCCTTATCAAGGGTGTGCTCTAACCAACTGAGCTACCGGCCCCCATGCAAGAGAAACACTATTTTAAGAAGAGAAATGAGGACGGTCAACATCACCTGTATATTATTTAGAATAAAATTTTACTTTTATTCATCCTTAGAAAGGAGGTAATCCAGCCGCAGGTTCCCCTACGGCTACCTTGTTACGACTTCACCCCAGTCGCTGACTATACCGTGGTCAAGGGTTTTAAACCTTGCCTTAAGGTAGAACCAACTCCCATGGTGTGACGGGCGGTGTGTACAAGACCCGGGAACGCATTCACCGTGGCACGCTGATCCACGATTACTAGTAATTCCAGCTTCATGCACTCGAGTTGCAGAGTACAATCCGAACTGAGGTATCTTTTAAGGATTTGCTTAACCTCGCGGTTTTGCTTCCTGTTGTAGATACCATTGTAGCACGTGTGTAGCCCAACACGTAAGGGCCATGAGGACTTGACGTCATCCCCACCTTCCTCCAGCTTATCACTGGCAGTTCTTTCAGAGTGCCCAACTAAATGATGGCAACTAAAAGTGAGGGTTGCGCTCGTTGCGGGACTTAACCCAACATCTCACGACACGAGCTGACGACAGCCATGCAGCACCTGTGTTTCGTCCGGCCGAACCGAAAACTTTAATCTCTTAAAGTCGCGACGAACATGTCAAGTGTTGGTAAGGTTCTGCGCGTATCTTCGAATTAAACCACATGCTCCACTACTTGTGCGGGTCCCCGTCAATTCATTTGAGTTTTAACCTTGCGGTCGTACTCCCCAGGCGGTGTGTTTATCGCTTTCACTGCGACACTGAAAATAAATTTCCAACGTCTAACACACATCGTTTACGGCATGGACTACGAGGGTATCTAATCCTCTTCGCTACCCATGCTTTCGTTCCTCAGTGTCAGTAATGATCCAGAAAGCTGCCTTCGCAATTGGTATTCTTTCTAATATCTACGAATTTCACCTCTACACTAGAAATTCTGCTTTCCTCTATCATACTCTAGCTGAAAAGTTTTGATGGCAGTTCCAGAGTTAAGCTCTGGGATTTCACCACCAACTTTTTCAACCACCTACGAACTCTTTAAGCCCAGTAATTCCGAACTACGCTAGGTCCCTTCGTATTACCGCGGCTGCTGGCACGAAGTTAGCCGGACCTTCTTATTCGGGTACAGTCATTTTCTTCCCCGACGAAAGAGCTTTACAACCCAAAGGCCTTCTTCACTCACGCGGCATCGCTGCATCAGAGTTTCCTCCATTGTGCAAGATTCCCCACTGCTGCCTCCCGTAGGAGTTTGGGCCGTGTCTCAGTCCCAATGTGGCTGATCATCCTCTCAAATCAGCTATTGATCACAGTCTTGGTAGGCCATTACCCTACCAACAAACTAATCAAGTGCAGGCTCATCCAATGGTGCATAAAGCTTTCTCCGTAAAGACTTATCCGGTATTAGCACAAGTTTCCTCGTGTTATTCCAGGCCAAAGGGTAGATACCTACATGTTACTCACCCGTCTGCCACTAAGTATTGCTACTTCGTTCGACTTGCATGTGTTAGGCGTGCCGCCAGCGTACGTTCTGAGCCATGATCAAACTCTCAAGTTTAAAAACGGCGCACACTAGCTTCCATATAAATTCTAAGAATAAAATTTATATGTGATTGAAGTGTGTACGACAAATTTTTGGTAACCTTAACCGTCCACACTTCTCTTCTTAAATTTTTACTTTTTAAATAACTAATTGAGCAAAAAGGCTCAATATTCCTCACTTATTTATTGTGAAAACAATAATTTTATTGAGAAAGTTCAGTGCTTATAGGCTAAAATTATAGGAAATCAAGCATTTAAGCTTAAAAAAAATAACAAAAATGATAGATTTTTAGGGGTTTTTTTTGATATTTATCTTTCTCTAAACTAATAATTGAATATCACGATAATTTAAATGTTAAAAAATTTTAAAAATAGAATTAAAAAAAACTTTGAAATTTTTTCATTAATTGCTCTAATATTCATTACTACCATATCAACGACTTACTTTAATTTCAAAAAAAATAGTGAACAAAAAACTTATGAAAATTTTATAGATAATGTTTATTTTAATAAAAGTCTTAATCATATTATTGAAAATTTGGAACCAAAATATAAAAAAGTTAAACATAAAATAAAGTCAGGAGAAACATTTGATAAAATTTTAGAAACATATGCTATTGATAAAAAAGAAATAATTAAAATCAAAAATTCACTCAAAAAAAAAATAAATCTTAATAAATTAAATACAAAACAAATAATTGAATTTAATTTAGATAAAACAAATAATAAAATAACTGAATTTACATATCAAATATCTAATACTCAAAAAATTTTTTTAAAAAGAAATATCAAGAGTGATAATTTTAGCGAAAAAATCATACCAATAAAATTAGAAAAGTTAATAATTTATAAAGAAAATATAATTTTACAAAGTCTTTATAAATCAGCAACTGATCAGAAAATTCCACCTAATACTATAATTGAATTTGCAAGAATTTATGGATTTCAAGTTGATTTTCAAAGAGATATAAGAAAACAAGATAAGTTTCAAATTATGTACGAAATATATTTAAATGAAAAAAAAGAAATTGTTGAAACAGGAGAAATACTTTTTGCAAATTTAAAACTAAGTGGTCAAGATAATATTTTATATTATTTTGATAAAAGAAATAGTGAAGGACACTATGATAGAAATGGGAAAAGCGTTAAAAAAGCATTAATGAAAACACCTATAAATGGAGCTAGGCTTTCTTCTCCATTTGGAATGAGAAAACATCCAATCGATGGTTTTAACAAAATGCATAGGGGAACTGATTTTGCTGCACCTATGGGCACGCCCATAATGGCTTCTGGAGATGGAGTGGTAAAAAAAGCTGGCTGGTGTGGTGGGGGTGGAAACTGTGTAAAAATAAAACATAACTCTACTTATCAAACTGTTTACGCTCACATGTCTAAATTTGCTCGTGGTATAAAACCTGGGGTAAGAGTAAAACAAGGTCAAACAATAGGATATGTGGGTTCAACTGGTAAATCAACTGGTCCACATTTACATTATGAGGTAATTGTTAATGGAAAAAAAGTTAATTCACAAAAACTTAAACTTCCATCTGGAAAAATATTAAAAGGTGAGGATAGAAAATTGTTTGAAACTACGAAGATTAAAATGGAAGTTCTAAAATCTGAAAAAATTTTAGGTTTAAATTAATTTAATTTAAATTTATTTTAGATTTTGCACTTTTTTAACTTCAGTATCACTATTAATATCTTCAGCTAAATTATTCTTAGATATTTCATCAGATATACCTAATGTCTGCTCTAAAACATTTTCATCTTCTCGAGTCTTATTTTCAACAAATTTTTCTCTTTTGAAACTCTCTCTTTCATTAAGAACTCTTGTGAAATGGTCAGCATGTTGTAAATAATTCTCTGATAAAATCTTATCTCCATTTGAAGAGGCTTCTCTCGCTAACTCGTTGTATTTTTCAATCAACTTAGGTGCATTGTGATTGTTTCTACCTGGTACTTTTCTTTTGAAATTATCAGTGTTAGTGAAATTTGAACTAAATTTTTGCCTTTCACCATTAGATTTGAAATTTCTATCGTTTCTTCTAAAATTGCTTCTTCTATTACTGTTATTATTATTTCTAAATGTTACCATGATTAACTAATTATATTTTTGTACTGACAATGCATCTAAAATTATGTGCGATGTCTTTTTGAGTACTGTTTATATAAAAACCTTCTTTTTTTAATATATTAATTACTTTATTTTTTTGATCAAAACCAATCTCTAAAATAAATTTACCATTTTTTTTAATCAGTTCAGATGATTTTTTAATTACTTTTCTGATTTCTGATAAACCGTCTAATCCACCATCTAAAGCTAATGTAGGCTCGTAAAGTCTTACATCACTCTCCAAATATTTAATTTTTAATTTATTTATATAAGGAGGATTAGATACAATTAAATCATATTTGCCTATATTGAATTTGTCAACATTTGATTTAATTAATTTTAGCCTTGATAATATTTTTAGTTTAATAGCATTAAATTTGCTTATTTTTAAACAATTTTTACTTATATCTATTCCAGTTCCATAAAAATTTTTTTTCTCTTTTAAAATTGACAAAAGAATACATCCTGATCCTATTCCAATATCTAAAATACTTAATTGGTTTTTATTTTTAGTTAAATTTAAAACATTTTCAATTATTAGTTCTGTATCAGGACGAGGAATTAAAGTATTCTCGTTTACGTAAAATTCTGTATTCCAAAAAAATTTTTTGTTTGTTAAATAAGCTATAGGTTTTCTTTTAGATCTAGCCTCAATCAATTTTTCAAAATTATTAAAACTATATTGGTCTATATTTTCATTTGAGTTCATTAAAATATATTTTCTATCTTTATTAATTGCTTTAGCCATCAGAATTTCTGAATCTAAGTCAGCAGTTAGAATAGAACTGTCTCTTAAAATTTTTGTACCTTTATTTATTGCTGAAAAAATATTCATTTATTTAAATTGCTTAAACTTTCTTCTTGAGCTTGTAAGGTTAATGACTCTATCATCTCATCAAAAGCCTCTCCCTCCAAAAATTCATCTAATTTATGAAGTGTTAAATTTATTCTATGATCAGTGACTCTTCCTTGTGGAAAATTGTAAGTTCTTATTCTTTCTGACCTATCCCCTGTGCCAATTTTTGTCTTACGATCTTGCGATCTTTCTTGATCTATTCTAGATCTTTCTAGTTCATAAAGTCTAGCTCTCAAAATTTTCATTCCTTTAGCTTTATTTTTATGTTGTGATTTTTCATCTTGTTGAGATACACTTAAACCAGTTGGTATATGAGTAATTCTTACTGCACTATCCGTCGTATTAACAGATTGTCCACCTGGTCCACCTGCTCTAAATACATCTATTCTTAAGTCGGAATCATTTATTTTTAAATCTACCTCTTCCGCTTCAGGTAAAACAGCTACTGTTGCTGCTGACGTGTGAACTCTTCCTTGAGTTTCGGTATCTGGAACTCTTTGTACTCTATGAACTCCACTCTCATACTTTAGTGTCGAATAAATATTAGTACCCTTAATTGAAGCTATAACTTCTTTTAAACCTCCTGCATCACTTCTAGATATTGAAATTAATTCTAAAGACCATTTTTTTTTGTGACTAACTTTTTCATACATTTTGAATAAATCTGATGCAAATAAACTTGCTTCTAATCCACCTGTCCCTGCTCTTATTTCGATAATAGCATTTTTTTTATCTGCTTCATCCTTTGGTAACAAAAATAATTTTAGTTTTTTTTCATTAACTTCATATCGATTTTGTAAATCTATCAATTCTATATCTGCCATTTTTTTTAACTCTCCATCAGCAGAGCTATCATTTAATATTTTTTCCAATTCTTCTTTTTCAGTTTGAAAAGAAATATAATCTTTAGCGCTTCCAACGATCTCATTTAAATCCGAGTATTCTTTTGATTTTTCAGCAAATAACTTGTTATCTAATCCACCGGTGGATAAATCTTTTTCTATGGATGAATGTCTTATTATTAATTCCTCAACTGTTTTTAGGGGTATCATAATTAATTTTCTAGTTCAGATGCTTTTTTCTCAACTTCGCTAACAACTTTATTAATTATATCATCAGTCAAAACTTTTTCATTCTGAACACCAGATAAATAAAGCATATTATTTCCTTTTCCCCCTCCAGTAATTCCTATATCTGTCATTGCAGCTTCTCCAGGTCCATTAACAACACAGCCAATAATTGATAGTGTTATTGGTGTTTTTATATGAGCTAGTTTCTCTTCCAATATTTTGACAGTATCGATTACCTGAAATGCTTGTCTTGCACAAGAAGGGCAAGAAATGATCTTTACTCCTCTATTTCTCAGATTGAGTGATTTTAATATTTCATTACCAATTTTCACTTCTTGAGTTGGGTTATCAGATAAAGAAATTCTAATAGTATCTCCAATTCCGTCCATTAATAAACTACCAAGACCTATAGATGATTTTATACTCCCAGATACAAAACTTCCTGCCTCTGTGATTCCAAGGTGTAAAGGATAATCTATAACTTTAGATAGTTGTCTATATGCTGCTATCGAAAGGAATACATCCGATGATTTAACACTTATCTTAAAATTAAAAAAATCTTTATCTTCTAGAATTTTAATATTTCTCAAAGCGCTTTTAACTAATGCTTCTGGACAAGGCTCTTTAAATTCCTCTAAAATATCTTTTTCCAGAGAGCCTGCATTTACTCCGATTCTTATTGAACAATTATTATTCTTTGCGGCTTTCAATACCTCATGTATCTTTGTTTCATCTCCAATATTACCTGGATTGATTCTTAAACAGCTAGCACCATTTTCTGCTGCCTCAATAGCTCTTTTATAATGAAAATGTATATCTGCAACTACTGGTATTGATACATGTTTTATTATTTCTTTTAATGCTTTTGAAGAATTCTCATCTGGACAAGATACTCTTACAATATCAGCACCTTCCTCAGCTATATCATTAATTTGATTTATGGTTGCTTTAACATCTGTAGTTAAAGTGTTCGTCATTGATTGAACAGAGATTGGATTGTCGCCTCCAATCTTTACTTTTCCAACATTTATTACTTTTGTTTTTCTTCTTTTAATATCTCTAAATGGTCTTAAACTCATTATAATTAATCTAATTTAAATTCTTTATGTAAAGCAGATATTGCTCTTTTAACATGCTTAGCTGAAACTAGAACTGAAATTTTTATCTCTGAGGTAGAAATAACCAAAATATTAATTTTTTTGGAGGCTAGTGCCTGGAACATTCTATATGTAATGCCAGGAGTCGTTATCATACCAACGCCGATGATTGAAACTTTAGAAACTCCTTTATCAAAAGATAATTTTTTAAAAGATATTTTTTTATTTTGTTTAATTAATTTTTCTGTTTTTTTTAAATCATCAGCTTTAATAGTAAATGTAAGATCTGTCTCTTTTCCATCTAATGATATATTTTGAACCACCATATCTACATTGATAAGATTTTTTGATAGTGGTTTAAAAATAGATGCAGCAACGCCAGGTCTATCTTTTACACCTATAATTGTAATTTTAGCATCATTTTTTGTTGATGAAATTCCAGTAATAATTTGGTCACTAAATGCTTTTTTAGAGTTTGTTATTAAAGTTCCAGATTTTGATACAAAGGAGGATTTTACTTTGATATCAATCTTATTTAACTTTGCATCCTGAACCGATGTAGGCTGCATTACTTTTGAACCGAGAGATGCCATTTCCAGCATCTCATCATAAAAAATTTTTTTAATTTTTTTTGCTTTTTTGTATTGCCTTGGATCAGTAGTATAAACTCCATCTACATCTGTATATATTATACACTCATCAGCTTTGATAAATTTTGAAAGCATAATTGCTGTTGCATCTGATCCACTTCTTCCAATTGTTGTAATTCTTAAATCTTTGCTTACACCCTGAAAACCTGTGATTATAGGTATGCCACCTGACTTAATATATGTATTTAATTCTTTAATACCCACTGAACTAATTCTTGCACTTGAGTGGGGACCATCTGTTAAAATAGGTAATTGCCAAGACATCCAAGATCTTGATTTAAATCCATTATGTTTTAATCTTCCAGCAATAAGCGCACATGAAACTTGTTCCCCAGTTGAAAGAAGTGCATCATATTCAGCTCTGTCAAAATTGTTACTAATCTGTTTAGATTTATTGACCAACTCATTTGTCACACCACCCATTGCTGATGAAACAACTACTACTCTATTTTTTTTCTTTTTGTAAAAAGCAATTATTTTACAAACCTTTTTAATTCTATCTATACTTCCTACAGATGTTCCACCAAATTTTAATACAACTGTTTTCATGCTAGCTTTAATTATTAATATTTAATAAATAATTGATAAAATACATCTAAATTATTATGTCAACTATTAATCAAAATGACTAGTGTAAATAAAAAAGAAATCAATAAATTTTCTAAAATGGCTGATGAATGGTGGAGTCCGGAAGGTAAATTCAAACCACTTCACAAATTTAATCCAACAAGAATTAAATATATAAAAGAAAATATTATTTATAATTTCAAATTAAAGAATAAGTTCAAACCTTTATCAGGGATAAGTATTTTAGATATTGGATGTGGTGGAGGGTTATTATCTGAACCAATGTCAAGATTGGGTGCAAATGTAACAGGAATTGATGCCTCGGATAAAAACATAAAAATTGCAAAACTTCATTCAAAAAACAATAAACTAAAAATTAATTATTTATGCTCATCTCCTGAAAAACTTAAGATAAAAAAAAAATTTGATGTCATTTTAAATATGGAAATTGTTGAACATGTCGAAGATGTAGATTTTTTTTTAAAGTCCTGTTCAAAACTTTTGAAAAAAAATGGACTAATGTTTGTTGCAACAATAAATAAAACTTTAAAATCTTATGTTTTTGCTATCGTTGGCGCGGAGTATCTTTTAAGATGGCTTCCAATAGGAACACACGAATGGGAAAAATTTGTAAAACCTGAGGATCTTAAAAAAATTTTAATAAAATATGATTTATCTCTTAATAAATTTAATGGTATGAAATTTAATATTATTAAGGATGAATGGAATATTTCCGAGGATTTATCTGTGAACTATATAGGAAAATTTATTAAAAACTAATTTTCATTTTTATCTATCCAAGGGATTATTTGAGCATCTATGCCCTCTTCTTTTAATTCTTTTAAATCCTCCCTTGATGCACTTCCATAGATACCCTTACGTTTTTTTTTACCACTATAATGAATTGATCTGGCCTCAAAAGCAAATTTATCTCCAACATATTTAAAATTATCTTTAATAAACTTTTGGTAATCTATAATAGTTTTTTTTACTTTATTATATTTTTCTAAATTTATTTTTTCATCAGTTTTTGATTTTTTATTAATTAGCTGAGGGGCCATAATTGTTTTTTCAACCTTAAATGAATTACACTTATGGCAATTCAAAAGCTTTTTCTTTTTTAATCTTTCATATTCATTGGAAGATGCAAACCAACTGTCGAATTTTAAATCACAGCTTTTACAAAAAAGTTTATATTTGATCATGATTTTTTAATTAATTATAAAATTTTATTTTTCAATAAGTTAACTTCGGTAATCTGCATTAATTTCAATATATTTTTTCGTTAAATCCATTGTATAAGCTGTAAAATTTTTCTTCCCTGTAAAAATTTCAATATTTATTTCTATATTTTCACCTTTCATATAATCAACTGCTAACTTTTCCTCATAACTTTGATTTAGCTTACCACCTTCAATAATTGTTATGTTTCCAAACTTAATCATTATTTTTTTTAGATTAATTTTAGGACCTGCTTTACCAATTGCCATTATTACTCTTCCCCAATTTGGATCTTCTCCAGCAATTGCAGTTTTAACTAATGGGGAATTTGCAACCGAAAAAGCAATTTTTTTTGCATCTATCTCATTTTTACATTTAGCAACATTTATTTTTATGAATTTTGATGCTCCTTCACCATCTGACACAACTCTTTTAGCTAGGTTCAAAAGAACATTTCTTAGAGCTTTATCAAAATTTTTAACTTTATTTTCATTCACACTTTTTACTTGGGAATTTTTTACTTTATTGGTTGCAAAAATAGTTGCCATATCGTTAGTACTGGTATCTCCATCGCAAGAAATTGCATTAAATGTATTGGTTATATTTTTTTTTAATAATTTTCCTAAAATATCATTAGATAAGGTTGCATCTGTGAAAAGGTAAACTAGTGTTGTTGCCATATTCGGATGTATCATTCCAGATCCTTTGGCTATTCCATAAATTTTTACTTTTTCACTTCCAATATGACATTCCTCCATAGCTAATTTTGGCTTCGTATCCGTAGTCATTATTGCAAGCGCTGCCTTCATCCAAATAAATTTATTCTGTGTATATCGAATTTTATTTATTAAATTAGGAATATTATTCAAAATTTTTTCGTAAGGAAAAATTTCTCCAATTGTGCCTGTGCAACCAAAAATTATATTTTTTGTAGAAATTTTCTTAGGATTATCCTCATCTTCTCCTTGTTTTTTATTTAATTGTTTGGCCGTCAAATCTGCTATTTTTTTTAAACTTTCATAACCTTGCTTTCCAGTAAATGCGTTTGCGTTTCTGGTATTTACAATAAGAGAATAAATTTTTTTTGGTCTTTGATTAATATTCCATTTTATATTTTCAGATACTATTTTTGACTGAGTGTAAACAGAAGCGTAATTCGCTCCTTCTCTGAAATAGAACATAGTTAAATCATCTCTTATATCTTTATACAAACTTGCTGAAACAACAGAAATTGAAAGACCATCTAAATGATCTAGGTCCTGAAAATCAATCATTTTTGTATTTTTTGATTGAGATGATAAAAAATTTGTTAAATTAATTCCCATATTGTTTAAATTGTTTATTTAATACATATATTAAACAATATAAGTAAAGAATAAATCAAATTGTAATGTTTAACCCTTTAAATTTAATAAAAAAATTAATTAAATCTAGTAATCAAAAAGAACTCGATAGAATTAGTAAAATTGTTACAAAAATAAACCTTCTTGAAGAGGGGTTAAAAAAATTAAATGATGATGATTTTCCAAAAAAAACTCTTGAATTTAAAAAACAAATTAAAAATGGAAAATCTTTAGATGAGTTGCTTCCTGATGCTTTTGCTTTAGTAAGAGAAGCCTCTAGAAGAACAAGAAATGAAAGACACTTTAATGTTCAATTGATCGGAGGTGTTGCTTTACATGAAGGTAAAATTGCCGAAATGAGAACTGGAGAAGGAAAAACTTTAACCATAACACTTGCTGCTTATTTAAATGCATTAAGTGAAAAAGGTGTTCATATAGTTACTGTAAATGATTATCTCGCAAAAAGAGATTCGATTGAAATGGGTCAAATTTATAATTTATTAGGTCTCTCATCAGGATTTATAAACAATTATCAGGATGATGTTGAGCGTAAAAAAAACTACAACTGCGATATCACATATGCAACCAATAGTGAATTAGGTTTTGATTACTTAAGAGATAATATGAAATTTTCTGAAGAACAAATGGTTCAAAGAGATCATAATTTTTCAATAGTAGATGAAATAGACTCATGTTTAATTGATGAAGCAAGAACACCTTTGGTAATTTCTGGAGCAGCTGAAGATAAAACTGCTCAATACCTAGCAATTGATAAACTAATTAGAATCTTAAATGATAAGGACTTTGAAATAGATGAAAAAGAAAAAAGTATTTTATTGACAAATGATGGAATTAACAATGTTGAAAAACTTTTTTCCAATGCTGGTATTTTAAAAAATAATAATTTTTACGATCCTGAAAATCTACATTTAGTTCACCATGTTAATCAAGCTTTAAGAGCAAATCATTTATTTGAAAAAGGTAGAGATTATATTGTTCAAGATGGAACTCTCAAAATAATTGATGAACTTACTGGAAGAATTTTAGAAGGTAGACGTTTTGGAGATGGTTTGCATCAAGCATTAGAAGCCAAAGAGAAAATTCAAGTACAAGCTGAAAATCAAACCTTAGCATCCATAACTTATCAGAATTATTTTAAACTTTATAAAAAAATATCTGGTTGTACTGGTACAGCTGCTACAGAGTCTGAAGAGTTTTTTGAAATTTACAATCTGCCTGTTGTTGTAATTCCAACAAACAAAGAAATGATCCGAAAAGATTTTAATGATTTAATTTTTAGAACAGAAAAGGAAAAGAATGAAGCAATTATAGAAAAAATAATTGAAAGAAACAAATTAGGTCAACCTATTTTAGTATTTACTTCAAGCATTAATAAATCTGAAATTTATTCAAATTTATTAAATCAAAAAAATATTAAACATGTGGTTTTAAATGCAAAAAATCATGAAAATGAGGCTGAAATAATTGCAAATGCCGGAAAGGAAAATTCATTAATAATTACAACAAGTATCTCAGGAAGGGGAGTTGATATTCAACTTGGTGGTAAAAAAGGTTCTATTCCAGAGGACCAACTTAAAATAAATAAAGATAAAATTAAATCCTTAGGGGGTTTATTTGTAATTGGCACAGAAAGAATGGAGTCTAGAAGGGTCGATAACCAAGCTAGAGGAAGATCTGGAAGACAAGGGGATGAAGGTAATTCTGTATTTTACGTTAGTCTAGAAGATGATTTAATGAGAATTTTTGGATCAGAGTCTATGAATAGTATGCTCGAAAAACTTGGACTTAAAGATGGTGAAAGTATTGATCATCCATGGATTAATAAAGCATTAGAAAGAGCTCAACAAAAAGTGGAAGCTAGGAATTTTGATATTAGAAAAACCCTTATCAAATTTGATAACGTTCTTAATGATCAAAGGCATGTTGTGTTTTCACAAAGAAAAAATGCAATGAATAGTGAAAATATCTTTGATTATTCAGATGAATTTTTAAAAGAAATATCTGATGATTTAATTAAGTTAAAAATTTCAAATTTATCTGATCCTAAAAGTAATGAATTTAATAATAAAACTAAGCAAATAGTTGGAAAAAGCTTTGAAGAAAATGAATTTAAGGATTTAATTGAGTCAAAAGATAAAGATTTTAAAGAAAAAATTTCTAATAAATTTCAAGAAACTAGAAACGAGCGAATTAAACTTTTGGGTGAAGATCATGCAAAAGAAATTGAAAAAAGAATTTTTCTTCAATCAATTGATTTAAATTGGAAATCACACATTCAATATTTGGAACAATTAAGACAAGTTATAGGTCTAAGATCTTATGGTCAAAGAGATCCATTAGTTGAATATAAAAAGGAGGCATTTGAATTATTTTCAAATCTTTTAGAAAAATTAAAATTAGATTATGTAACTATTTTAATGAACTTAAAAGTAGTAATGGAGCAAAATAACGAAGAAAAAAATTCTAAAAAAATAAATCCATCTGACAATCCAAAATGTTTATTGTTAATTAATAAAAATCAAAAAATTTCTAGAAACGATAGATGTGAGGCTACAGGAAAAAAATTTAAAAACTGTTGTGGAGCTTTATAGAATTTAAATTAGTAAAAAGATTGAAGAAACTAAAATTAATCCAACAATAATCGCTAGTAATATTTTTTTTGATTTAAAAATTTGATCTAAATTATTTTTCTTAATTGTTAATGTACTTAGATCTTCAGTGCTAGTCATAAAACCATCAGTCCTTCCAATTTTTAGAAATTTATTTTTTCTCTCAGTCATTATTTCTTCTGAGGATAATTCGTCAAAATAATTTAAATTTTTTGTTAAAGTTTGTCTAACATTGTTTAATATTATATCTCTATCTCTGTGGGCACCACCTAATGGTTCGTCAATTATTTCATCAATAACTTTTAACTTAAGTAAATCTTTAGCTGAAAGCTTCATAGCTTTCGCAGCATCTAGCATTTTTTTTGGATCTCTCCAAAGAATAGTCGCACATCCCTCAGGGGATATTACTGAATAAATTGCATTTTCTAACATAAGGACTTTATTTGATGAAGCTAATGCAATTGCTCCACCAGAACCACCCTCGCCTATAATTATTGCAATTGTTGGAACTTTAAGCTCCATACAGCATTCAATTGATTTTGCAATTGCTTCGGCTTGTCCTCTCTCTTCTGCTCCTACACCTGGATATGCTCCTGGGGTATCAATAAAAGAGATTATGGGAATATTAAATTTGTTTGCTAAGTTCATTAATCTTATAGTTTTTCTATAACCCTCTGGTCTCATCATTCCAAAATTTCTCTCAATCCTACTATCTAAATCTTCTCCTTTTTCTTGACCTATAACTAAAACAGATTTTCCATTAAACTTTGCAAATCCAGTTAATACTGATTTATCCTCTCCATAATATCTATCCCCAGATAATGAAATGAAGTCTTCAAACAAATTATCAATAAAAAATTTTGCTTTAGGCCTATCTTCATGACGAGCAACCATAGTAGTCTGCCAAGGATCTAAATTTGAATAAATATTTTTTAATTTTTCATCTATTTCTGTTTGAGTGCTTGAAATTTTTTGAGTATCGACTTCTGATAATCCCTCTTGGTTGTAAGGATCTTTCAATTTTTCTAGTTCGTTTTCTAGATCTTTAATTTCTGTTTCAAAATTTAGATAATTTTTCATATTTTATTTATAGCGGATGGTTAAAATACAAAAAAGGCAATAAAATGATATTAAATAAGGTGTAATTCTTATTAATTGACTTAAATCATTTAACAGATACAAATTCATTATCGGGAGAGACTATTTATAGCGCCGAAGGAGCAACCACCCCGGAAACTCTCAGGCAAAAGGACCGATTAAAGCATAACACTCTGGAAAGAGATTGATTTCCGCCGAAGGAGTAAAACTCTCAGGCAAAAATACAGATGGGGTACGAATTTACGTGGTATGCAAGAAAAATACATTAAAATTAATAATCTACAAGTATCCGAAAAACTATCAAATTTTGTAAATGATGAACTATTAAAGAATACAAATGTATCTTCAGATAATTTTTGGTTAGGTCTTGAAAAAACTCTAGATGAACTTGCACCAAAAAATAAAGAATTAATTAAATTTAGAGAAGAATTACAAAAAAAAATAGATGATTGGCATATAGAGAATAAAGGTAAAGAAATTAAGCCGGATGTGTATAAAAAATTTTTATTAGAAATTGGTTATTTAAAAAATGAGGGACCTGATTTTAAAATTGAAACTAAAAATGTTGATGAAGAAATTTCAAGTATAGCTGGACCTCAGCTGGTTGTACCTGTCATGAATGCAAGATATGCACTAAATGCTGCCAATGCAAGGTGGATGAGTTTATATGATAGTCTTTATGGTACAGATATAATTGAACAGTCTGAAGATAGCGTATCTGAAAGGTATGATCCTTTAAGAGGTGAAATGGTCATAAAATATGGAAGAGATTTTTTAGATAAGTATTTTCCATTAGCGGGATTGAGTTGGAGTAAAATTACAAGTTTTGCAGTAAAAAATGGAAAATTAAAAGTTTTAAAAGGTGCTGATATTTTTGATTTGGAAGACGAAAATAAATTTGTTGGGCACAGAGGCGAAAGCGATAATCCATCTGCAATTATTCTAAAGAATAATAATTTACATATTGAAATTTTAAAAGACTCAAGGGCTTTTGCTGCTCAACAAGATCATGCTGGTATAAGTGATATTATATTAGAATCTGCAGTATCAACCATTTGTGATAATGAAGATAGTGTAGCAGCAGTTGACTCAGAAGATAAAATTATTTGTTATCGAAATTGGCTAGGTCTCATGAAAGGAGACCTTAAGTCTAAATTTGAAAAAGAAGGAAAATTATTTGAGAGAAAATTAAATCCAAACAGAAGTTATATCTCAAAAGATGGTAAAGGTTTAAAGTTACATGGTAGGAGCCTTTTACTTGTTAGAAACGTTGGACATTTAATGACAAACCCTTCAATTTTATTAAGTGATGGAAGTGAAATACCTGAAGGAATTATGGATGCTTTTATAACTACAGCAGCTGCACTTCATGATATTAAAAATAAAAATAATTCAAGAACTGGATCAGTTTATATTGTAAAACCTAAAATGCATGGTCCAGACGAGACAGCATTTACAGATTTAATTTTTTCTAAAGTTGAGGAAGTTCTAAATTTACCTAAGTACACATGTAAGATTGGGATTATGGATGAAGAGCGAAGAACATCAGCAAATTTAAAAGAATGTATTAGAAGTCTTAAAAATAGAGTTTTTTTTATCAATACTGGTTTCTTAGATAGAACTGGTGATGAAATGCATACATCAATGGAAGCTGGTCCTATGATTAAAAAAGGTGATATGAAATCGTCTAAATGGATTAATGCATATGAAAATAACAATGTTGATATTGGTTTAAATTGCGGATTTTCTGGTAAAGCTCAAATTGGAAAAGGAATGTGGGCAATGCCCGACAAAATGAAAGATATGATGGAGCAAAAAACAGGACACTTAAAAGCAGGTGCAAACTGCGCATGGGTTCCTTCTCCAACAGCAGCTGCGTTACATGCTTTACATTATCATGAAATAAATATTTTTAACGAACAAAAAAAATTAATTGATAGAGAACCAGCTAAGCTTGATGATCTCTTAACAATTCCAATAGCAGACAGACCTAATTGGTCTGTAGAAGATATAAATAAAGAAATTTCCAATTCTGCACAAACTTTATTAGGATATGTTGTGAGATGGGTCGATCAGGGTGTAGGTTGTTCTAAAGTACCAGATATTAACAACATAGGTTTGATGGAAGACAGAGCCACTCTTAGAATTTCATCTCAGCATATAGCAAACTGGATACATCATGGTATTACAACCAAAATACAAGTAACTGAAATAATGAAAGAGATGGCAAAAATAGTAGACGACCAGAACAAAGATGATCCGCTATATGTTAAAATGAGCGATAATTATGAAAACTCTATAGCATTTCAAACTGCTTGTGATTTAGTGTTTAAAGGTAAAGAACAACCCTCAGGTTATACTGAACCATTACTTCATTTAAATAGATTGAAAAAAAAATCTAATCCGAGTTCGAAACCAAATTAGACCTATTTTTAAAAGCAGAAAATAAAGTTCCATCATCTAAACTTTCAATTTCTCCACCCACAGGTAATCCTTGTGCTAATTTGGTGATCTTAACATTCAAGTTTTTTAAACTATCTTGAATATAATATGCAGTTGTTTGACCTTCAACAGTTGCACTAGTTGCGAGTATGACTTCTTCTATCTTGTCTTTTTTAACTCTTTGCACTAAAGAACTAATTAATAAATCCTCTTTTTTTTGTCCAGCCGATGAGATAGTGCCTCCTAAAATGTGAAAATAACCTTTATATATATTTGAACTTTCTATACTCCACTGGTCAGATATATTTTCTACTACACAAATTTTCTCGTATTTTTTATCTACAATTTTACAATTTTCATAATCACACTCTATCGAAATAGATTTTAGAGCCCCACAAATTTTGCATCTAGAAATATTTTTATAAACATCTGCTAATGATTTTGCTAAAGGTTTTACTAATTCATCTCTGTTATTAATTAACTTTAATACAATCCGCTTTGCTGATTTAGGACCCAAGCCGGGCAATTTTGATATCAGTTTAATTAAATCATCTATCTCATTACCATTTTCCATATTTTATAAGGGCCATTTGAAACCTGGAATTCCAAACCCACCTGTTGCTTTTGAAATTTCCTCAGTTGTTTTTGATTTAAGTTGAGATTTGGCACTATTATGTGCTGCAACAATTAGATCTTCAATTATGGTTTTGTCTTCTTTCATAATTTCATCAGATAACTTTATTGTTTGCATCTCTCCCTCTCCATCTAAAGTTATCTTTACAGAATTTGAACCCGAAACTCCTTCAACTCTAATTTCCTTAATCTTTTGTTGGCTTTCTTTCATTTTGGCCTCAAGTTCTTTTGCTTTATCTAAAATTTTACTAAAATCAGTCATTATCAACTCCATCTTTTTTTGAATTTACATCAATTAATTCTGCATCAGGAAATCTTTCCAACACACTTTTAAGTATTTCTGAATTTTTCATTTCATCTATCAATTGTTTTTTTACATTTTTTTCTTTGTCTTTTAATGACATTTGCCCTTTTAATTTACTAAATGTAATAATCCATCTCTCACCAGTCCATTCGAAAAGTTTTGATGATAAATCTTTTACAAAATCTTTATCTAAACTTTCATTAAAAGATATTTCAATTCTATTTTTTTCGAATTTTACGAGATTAACGTTTTTTTCTAATTCGTATTTTAGTTTGATCTCCTTTTTTTTTGAACAGATTTCAATTAGATCCTCAAATGCATTTATGTTAATTTTCTTATCTGCTTTAATTTCTGTTTGTACTTCTGGTTTAGTTTTTTCTTCTTGTGCAACATTCTTAATTTGATTGATTGTTTTAGAAGTTAATTGAGTTTCTTTATTATTAACTAAATTTTCACTCTTCAAATCAATCTCAACTTTTTCAACTTTATTTTTAGATTTTACAGAACTTAAATGCATTAATCTTATTAAGAACATTTCAATTGAAAGGTGTTGATTAGAAACAATATCGATTTCTTCGAGAGAAGAAATGGCAAATTGCCAAAATAATATCAATACTTCTGAATCTATTTGATTTGATAAATTTTTAATTTTAGAAAATTCTTCATCATTTAATGAAAAGTTTGTACTTTCTAAAGTTAAAGAATTAATATTTTTAAAATAATAAAGTAACTCTAAGAAGTCATTAATAAAAACTTTTGGTTCAACACCTTGGTCATAAATTTTTCTATAAATATTTATTACTTTTGTTTCTTCACCTTTTAAAATCAGCTCAAATAAATCAATTAATTGAGATTTATCGAAATATCCAAAAATTTTCTGAGCTGAATTTAAATCCAATTCCTTTCCATCATCCAAACTTAATAATGCTCTATCTAATAATGATAAAGCATCTCTAACAGAACCTTCCGAAATTTTTACTATAAGCTTTAAAGCATCTTCTGTAATTTTTCCATTTTCCCTATCTTTAATTAATTTCATATATTCTAATAATTCTGAGGATTTAATTCTAGACAAATCAAATCTTTGACATCTAGAAACAACAGTAATAGGAATTTTTTTTATTTCTGTTGTTGCAAAAATAAATTTTAAATATTCTGGTGGCTCTTCTAAAGTTTTTAATAATGCATTAAATGCTTGCTTGCTAAGCATATGAACTTCATCAATTATGAAAATTTTATATTTTGCAGATGTTGGCCCATATCTAGAAAATTCAATCAAATCTCTTACGTCATCTACGCCTGTTTTACTTGCGGCATCCATCTCAAGAACATCGATATGATTTGAGTTTGTAATCGCATCACAATTATCACATTTAATTTTACATTTATTTTCTATTCCATTTGAGCAATTAAGTGCTTTTGCAACAATTCTTGCAGTAGTAGTTTTTCCTATTCCCCTTATTCCAGTGAACAAATATGCATTAGGTATTTTGTCAGCTTTAATCGAATTGGTAATAGTTTCTGCAACAACCTCTTGACCAATAAGATCATCAAAAGTTTGTGGTCTATATTTAAGCGCTAATACTTTTGAGTTATTATTCATATATCTATAAGGAGACTAGAACCTGAATAACTGTCTCTACGACTGCTTCCGTTAAGATCTGGTCGGGTTCAAGCAGCATCCACCTCTAGCCTCCACATCTATTATAGCAGTTAAAATTTCTAATCTACAAGAAAAGATTCTTATTTATTTTGTCTCAAACTATCAGCTTCAAAAACACCTAGAACGTGAAAATCCTCACAATGCAGGCCCAGCTCTTCGAGAGATTTTTGAACTTTTGAGTCTTCAATATGTCCATCTAAATCACATAAGAAAAAATAAGAATCGAAACTATTTTTTTCTGGATAACTTTGTAGTTTAGTTAAATTTACACCATTAATAGCAAAACCTCCCAGTGATTGATAGAGAGCAGCTGGCTTACTTTTCAGTTTAAATAAAAAAGAGGTTATATAAGCTTTGTCTTTAAATTCTGGTTGAGAAATATTTTTCCCCATAACTAAAAACCTTGTCAAATTTCCACTTTCGTTTTCTATATTTTTTTTAATTACTTCCAAGCCATAAATCTCAGCACTTAATGAGGATGCTATGGCTGATTGCTTAATATCTTTTGTTTTAGAAATCATTTCAGCAGATCCAGCAGTATCTGCTCTAATATGTTCTGCTAAATTATTTTCTTTTATAAATTTTGAACACTGAGACAATCCTTGAGCATGTGAGTATACTTCTTTGATATCTTTTAATTTAGCACCAGGTTGTCCTAATAAGTTATGTTCAATTTTTTGAAAATGCTCTTTATAAATATTTAGCCTATGTTTAAATATTAAATATTCAATTCCAATATTACCAGTAATTCTATTTGATTCTGGAATTATAATTCTGCTATCTGTCTCTTCGGATGCTTTGTTAAAACAATCATCAAAAGTTTTACAGGGCAATATTTTTGCTTTGGGATCAATAGAAACCGCTGCTAAATGAGAATATGCACCAAAGGTTCCCTGAAAATAAATTTTACTCATCAATTCTTATATTCCATTATTTTTTTTAAGGCTAGATAATCTTCCTCTGTATCTATCCCTATTGGAGATGACTTTGCAAGTGAAACATTAATATCAATATTATTATCTAATGCTCTTAATTGCTCTAGTCGATTTTCTATTTCATTTTTGGATTGATCCAAGTGAACAAATTTTTCAAGACAATCTCTCGAATAACAATAAATTCCAATATGGTGATAAATATTTTCTATCTGCTCAGATTTTCTTAAAAAGGATACTGCCTTTGGAAAATGATCCCCTTCTAGGCTGTTTCCAGTGATGACCTTAACAATATTAATGTTCTTGAGGTTTTTTTTATCTTTTATTTTTGCGGCAAGAGTTCCTAAATTAGAATTATTTTTTACCATTTTTTCATTCAAACTTTTTATATCATCAATATCGATTGCTGGTTCGTCGCCTTGTAAATTCATAATAAAATCAACATCCTTAATATTTGATTTTTGAAGCGCTTCGTGAATTCTATCTGTGCCAGTTTTGTGTTTATTGCTGGTTAAAATAGCATTGAAACCGTTTCCTTTAACATCATCAATTATTTCCTGGTCCTCTGTAGCCACAATCACATCTCCAATATTGGCCTCTTCTGCTTTTTTAGATACATGTGAAATAATTGATAAACCATTTATTTTTAGCAAAGGTTTGCCTGGTAGCCTAGTAGCAGACATTCTAGAGGGTATAATTACTAAAGTTTTCATTATATTTTCAAATTATTATACTCATTAAACAACTATAGAGGCAAATTTATACATTAAATTTTAGCTTTTTTTTAATTTATCATGTTATACGTTCACTACAAAATTTAGAAAAAATGGATTCTTTCGAAATAAATAAAATAATTGCTGCAGTTTTAATGGTTGCCCTGCTTGTTATTGGTATAGGAAAATTATCTGATGTTATATTCCATGTAGAGAAACCTGAAACACCTGGTTATTCAGTTGAAGTAGAAACTGCAACCACTGTATCCACAACTAGCTCAAGTACGACATCAGACAAAATTGATATATCAGCCTTAATGGCAATGGGAGATATTGCGCATGGAGAAAAAGTTTTTAAAAAATGTGCTGCTTGTCATTCAATAGTTAAGGGCGGGAAGAATGCTATAGGACCTGCATTATATAATGTTGTAGGTAGAAAAGCTGGAGGTGTCGAAGATTATAAATATTCAAAAGCATTAGCAGCATATGATAAGAATTGGACTTTTGAAGAACTGAATGGATTTTTAATCAAACCTGCTAAATGGATAAAGGGAACAAAGATGGCATATGCAGGTCTTAGAAAAGAAAAAGATAGAGCTTCTGTGATAAAATACCTAAATGAGAATTCAGACAGCCCTTTGCCACTACCTTAATTTTCCAAAACAATACAATAAAATACTTTTTTGCACATGAACTCTATTGAGTGCTTGTTGCCAAACGTGAGATTTTTTACCCAAGAAAACATCATCACTCACTTCGTTACCTCTTGGCAAACAATGTAAAAAAATGCAACTTTTTTTAGCGTGGCTCATTAATTTTTTATCAATTTTAAAATTTTTGAATGCTTGTATTTTTTTCTTCTTATTAACTTTGTCATTTAAAGAAATAACTTTATCAGAAAAGATGACATCAGCGCCTGACACTGCTTTTTTAGCATCATTATAAATATAAATTTTTTTATTATTATTTTTGACCCAAATTCTAACATCTTTTCCAGGTTCGAATTTTTTTGGACATCCAATACTTAGTTTAAAAGAAAATTTTACTGATGCAGCTATTAAACTATCTAAAACATTGTTAGAATCGCCAATCCAGCAAATATTTAAATTAGAAATAGGTTTCTTAATAATTTCCTCAACAGTAAATACATCGGATAACACCTGTGTTGGGTGTGATGACGGACTTAAACCATTGATAATTGGTATTGATAAATATTTTTTAAAGTCCTGTACTTTCTTATCACTGTCTGTTCTTAACATAAATCCATCACCATAAGTGGATAGTATTTTTGCAGTATCAGCAATGCTTTCTCCTCCTTGACCCAAATGAAGTTCATTAGATCTGAGAGTTAAAGTTCCTCCCCCTAGCTGTTTGATTGCTAAATAAAAACTAATTCTTGTTCTTGAGCTAGCCTTCTCAAACATTTGTATTAAAATCTTACCTTTAAGAGGTGCACCTTTATCAACCTCAAGAGTACTTAGTTTTTTTCTTAAACTTTTTCTTTTCTTAGCATCAGCAATAATCTTTCTAAGATCTTTTGATGGTATATCTTTTAAATTTATGAAATGTTTCATATTATTTTATATGTAAACATACCCTCTCAATAATTTTTATCGCTAAATCTATTTCATTTTTTTTAACATTTAATGGGGGTAAAATACGAACGACATTTTCAGCTGCACGGATAGTTAGCAATCTATTATCTATTAATTTTTTTATAAATTCAGTCTGATCTTTATACAACTGTATCCCAATCAAAAGACCCTTTCCTCTTACTTGCTTAATTATATTTGGATATTTTTTTTGAATTTTATTAAGTTTTATCAAAAAGTATTTTGATAAACTTTTTACATTATTTAAAAATTTTTTGTTTGATATAATATCCATTACAGTATTTCCAACGGACATGGCCAATGGATTTCCTCCAAACGTTGATCCGTGAGTACCTGGTATCATTCCTGACGCAACTTTTTTATTCATTAAAACTGCTCCAATAGGAAAACCTCCACCTATCCCTTTTGCTATTGGTACAATGTCAGGTTTAACTTTTGATTTTTCAAAGGCAAAAAAATCTCCTGATCTACCAATGCCACATTGAACTTCATCAAGTATAAGTAAAATTTTTTTTTTATTACACAGAGTTCTTAATTCTTTTAGGCACCAATCGGGAATAACTTTTATACCACCCTCGCCCATTATTGTTTCAACCATAATAGCAGCTGTGTTTTTATTAATTTTTTTTTTAAGAGAATTGTGATCTCCAAAATTGAAATGATCAAAACCTGTCACTTTTGGGCCAAATCCTTCAGTCATTTTCTTTGATCCACTTGCAAAAATTGCCGCTAAAGTTCTGCCATGAAAAGAATTTTTTATACACAAAATTCTATTTTTGTTTGGTTTTCCAATAGAGTAAAAATATCTTCTAGCAACTTTAATTGCTGCTTCTGTAGCTTCAGTTCCTGAGTTTTGAAATATTACATAATTGGCAAAAGTTTTTTGACACAATTTTTTTGCTAATTTCTCCCCTTCAGGAATTTGAAAAGCATTAGAAACATGCCATAATTTTTTAGATTGATGTTTTATAGTTTTAACAAGTTTTGGATGTGAATGACCAAGTGAATTTACAGCTATACCTTGTACAAAGTCCAAATATTTAATGTTATTTGTTGAGTACAAATAACTTCCTTTTCCGAACTTAAAAGATAATTTTTTTCTATTATAATTTTTTGCTAAATAACTCATAAATTAATTTTGTTTTATAAATTTTAATTATTAGATACAAGTTATGATTGAAAATATAACAAACTTTATTCATTCTATTTTTGTTGATAACTCTAATTTTTTGATTGTTTGATTTAAATTTTTATCAGTATATTGTTATACTACAAATAAAATATACAAGATATTGATTTATGAGTTGGACAGAAGAAAAAGTAAATAAATTAAAAGAACTTTGGGGAAAAGGCAATACAGCAAGTCAAATAGCTGAAATTATTGGTGGAATAAGTAGAAATGCTGTAATTGGAAAGGCCCATAGATTAAATTTATCTGCAAAAATTAAGACACGAACTGCTACTTCAAATCAAAATTTTGAAAATACGATAGAAGAAAAAAACATTAAAAACAGGAGAGGGCGTAAAAGTAAATTTAGATCATTAATTATTGAAAAAGATTTTGAACCAGAAAATCCTAAACAGCTAGAGGAGCTTGATGAAAATTCTTGTAAATGGCCAATTGGACATCCAAATGAAAAATCTTTTTATTTTTGTGGAAGATCATCTTTAAAAGATTTTTCATATTGTAAATTACATCTACTTTATGCCTACCAACCAAAAGGTAAAAAAGAAGATATAACAGAAAAAGAAGACGTTCCTGAATTTATCGGAAAGAAAATTCAATCGGCCTAAAATTTAATTTTTTAAATATTTTTTTCTTTTGTGTATTTTTCTGTTGAAAATTGACCACCATCTTTCCACATATATGAATATTTTTTAACCTCATCATCAAAATTTTTTTTGCTTGGCGAACCTATATCTGAGTTTGTTTTATATTTCCCTGAAGCAATATTGTCATATTTTAATAATATTAATTGATCTCTTGTAAGTAAAGGATTTGGCATTAACTCAAATAGACGTGCTTGTAATTTTGCTAATTTATAAGGAATAGGTAAAAGTATCCTTTTTTTATTTATTAATATTAATAATTTTTTTAAAATTTGCTTAAATGTTAAAACTTCTGGACCAATACACTCAATAACTTTTGAATAGATATTATTAGAGATCACATGATGAATTACATCAGTCAAGTCTGAACAATGTATTGGAGCAAACTTTGTATCTCCATTGTGAAAAATTGGAAATAAAGGAAGTCTACCTAGTAATGTCATAAAATTTGTAGTAAAGTTATCATCAACTGAGTAAACAATTGAAGGTCTTAATATTGTAGCCAAGGGAAAGTTTTTTAAAATATTGATCTCTCCTTCCAATTTACTTTTAGCATAGTTGGAGTCTTTAGCTTCATTAATTCCTAGAGCGGATAAATGTATAAAATGTTTCAAGCTATATTCCTTGCATAATTTTGCTAACAAAGATGGAAAAATTGAATGAATATTATTAAATGAATTTCCATTTTTCTTTTCATATAATATTCCAATCAGGTTTATACAAATAGTTGCATTCTCAAATAGCTCCCTTATTTTTTTTTCATCATAAATATTAGCCTCGACAATATCAATATAGCCAGCATTTGCTTGAGTTTTAATGATATAACTTTTTTGATGAATATTTCTTGTAACTACAGTTACTCTATAATTATTCTTAGTAAGTTTTCTTATTAAGTTACGACCAATTTGACCACTTCCACCAAAAATTAGACAATTTTTTGCTTTCATATATATATATTTAAAAATGAGTAATAATATTCAACTTCACAAAAATGATCTACCAGATGATTTAAAATTAGGCAATATAATAGCTGTAGATGGAGAATTTATGGGTCTCAATTTTAGACGAGACCCACTATGTTTGGTCCAAATTTCTACTGGCAATTTAGATGCTCATATTATTCAATTCGACAGAAAAAAATACAATGCACCTAATTTAGTTAAAGTATTAAGTGATAATAAAATAACGAAAATATTTCATTACGGAAGAGCTGATTTAGCTCATATTAAATATTATCTTAAGACAGAAACAAACAATATTCTTGATACAAAGATTGCTTCTAAACTTGCCAGATCTTATTCTGACAATCATTCTTTAAAAGGTCTAATTAAGGAATTTTTAAACATAGATATAAGCAAACAGTTTCAAAGTTCAGATTTTGGAGGAGACTTGTCAGCAGCACAATTAAAATACTGTTCGAATGATGTAATTTATTTACATAAAATTCATGAGAAGTTAAACAAAATATTAGAAAGAGAAAATAGAATTAGTCTATATCATGATTGTCTTAGATTTTTAAAAACAAGAGTAGATCTTGATTTGGCATTATTTAAAGATGATATCTGGTCACATTAATGAATAAAAAAAGATTTATTTTAACTGCTCAAGATGTAATTAATCTTGAAATAAAAGCATTACAAAAATTAAAAAATAATATTAACAATTCCTTTAATAAGGCTGTTATTCAAATTGCAAAATGTCAATCAAAAGTAATATTATGTGGTGTTGGTAAAAGTGGTTTAATTGCATCTAAAATAGCTGCTACACTTGCATCTGTTGGTACACCATCTTTTAGTCTTTCAGCAAGTGAAGCTTCTCATGGAGATTTAGGTATGATTTCTAAAAAAGATATTTTAATTCTAATTAGTAACTCAGGTGAAACTAGAGAACTTAAAAATATAATACAATTCGCAAATAGAAATAAAATATTATTGATAGGCATTGTTTCAAAAAAAGAGTCTATTCTTTATAAAGCTTCAGATATAAAACTTTTAATACCAAATGTAAAAGAAGCTGCAGGAATTGTTCCAACAGCAAGTACAACAGCTCAGCTAGCATTAGGAGATGCTCTTTCAATTGCAACAATGAAATATAAAAAATTTGACAAACTCGATTTCAAAAAATTACATCCTGCTGGCAGTCTTGGAGCTCAATTGAAAACTGTTGAAGATATAATGATAACTGGAAATAAAATTCCATTTGTTAATGAAAATATGAGAACACAAAATGCACTAAGAATTTTAAGCAATAAAAGTTTAGGAATATTAGTGGTAAGAAATAAAAATAAAAAAACAATTGGAATAATTACAGACGGTCAAGTTAGAAGAGTTAGTCAAAAGAATGAAAATTTTCAATCTTTAAAAGTTAAAGAAATAATGACAAAAAATCCAATATTTATTGATAGAAACGTACTTGCTGCAAAAGCATTATCAATTATGAATAATAAAAAAATAACTTCTTTGCTCGTCTACAATAAAAAAAAACCAACAGTCACTATTGGTGTAATCCACGTTCATAACATTCTATTGTCAAATATTACTTGATTGATGAATAAAAAAAAATTCAAATATTTTTTTTTTTTTGTAATTTTACTTTTAGCAATTATATATATTAAAAATTTCAAATATAAAGATGACGAATTAAAAACTGAAATAATTACAGATATACCAGATATACCAACTAATCAAAATTCAAATTTATTAAGTGAATTAAATTTTTCTTCTGATGATGGTAAAGGTAATATATACACACTTAAAGCGTTAAAAGGAGAGATAGATTTTGCAAATAACAACATAATTTTTTTAGAAAAAATAAATGCTGTTATAGAATTAAAAAATGGAGATATAATATATATATTGTCAGATTTTGGTAAATATAATGTAGAAAACTCTGATACAATTTTTTCAAAAAATGTTCTAATTTCATACTTAGAAAATAAAGTCGAAAGTGATTATTTAGAATTTTCTATAGATAAAAGTCTCATAACAATATCAAAAGGTGTATCTTTGTCTAACCAAAATTATACTATAAATGCAGATGTAATTGAGATGAATTTAGATACTAAAAATATTGAAATTTTTATGTACGAAGGATTAAAAAAAGTTAAGATAAAAAGTATAAAATAATATGGCAATTATCAAAAGCTTTAGGATTAAGTCTTTCAAGAATATCAATTCAATTATTGAATTTGAAAATGTATCTTTATCATATGGAAATAGATTAATTCTAGACAATATTAGCTTCAGAGTAAATCAGGGGCAGATCTATGGAATGCTAGGGCCAAATGGAGTCGGTAAAAGTACAATTTTCAACCTCATTACTGGCTTAATAAAACCTAGTTCGGGAAATATAAAAATAAATGGTGAAAAGGCAAATGAA
>CACFCI010000011.1 GCA_902564785.1 uncultured Pelagibacteraceae bacterium
CTTATCAAAATAATATTCAACTAAATGCAGAAAGAGAAAATATTAAAGTTTCAGAGGAAGATGTAAATATTTCAAAAGCTGATTATAAACCCTCTTTAACTTTGAGTGGATCAAAAAGTTTTGAAAATACAAAAAAACTTACAGATCGAAACGGTGATAGTACTTCTGTTACTGAGGTAGATCCTATAACAGGATCAATTAAGCTAGAACAAACTTTAATAGATTTTGAAAGAGATTTAACACTAAAAAAAAATATTACTGCTTTAGATTTAGCTAATGCAAAATTAAATAAAAAAGAACAAGATATTTTATATCAAGCCATAGATGCTTTTACAAATTTAATTTTAGCAAGAGAAACTCTTGATATTAATTCTAAAAACTTAAATCTATTAATTAGACAGGTAGAGAATGATAAAATTAGGAGAGATAGAGGTCAAATTACTAACACAGATTTAGCACAGTCAGAATCTTCTCTCGCAGGTGCACAAGCTCAATTTGCCAAAGCTAGAAGTGACTTATTAATAAGTAAATTAAATTATGAGAATATTATTGGAAAAATAAGCAATGTAGACAAGCTACAAAAAAATTCAGAGGCAATTGTAAACATTCCTAAAAGCTTGAAAGATGCTATTGATTTATCGAAACAAAACAATCCTGACATATTGATAGCTGAATTAGATTTAGAAAAGGCAAAAAAAGATTTAGAGATTTCAGAGTCAGATTTAAAACCAACAGCATCATTATCCTTAGAAAGATCATACTCTGATGATTTTAGCTCAACTATAGATGAAAGGACAAAAGATACTTTAAAAGCAACAGTTACTTGGCCATTTTATTCTGGTGGAAAAAAATTATCTAAAATTAATAAAAATAACAGTTTAACCAATAGAAAAAGATTACTATTAGACGACGTTGTAAAAACAAATGATACAAATGTTGCAAGTGCATGGTCAAATTTGCAATCATCTGAAAGTTTTCTAAATTCTGTTAAAGCTCAAGTAAATGCTGCAAAAATAGCTAATGAAGGAATAGCTGCAGAATATGAAAGAGGCTCAAGAACTACACTTGATGTAATTCAATCAAATTCTTTGTTACTTTCTGCTCAAATTTCTTTAGCAAATTCTGAGAAAAATTATCTCATGGCTCAATATAATCTGCTTAAAGTAGTGGGTCTACTTAATAGCCAATATTTAAAACTTAAGTAATTATTTGATTTTTAGAGGCAAAAAAATAAATATATTGCCAATGAGAACAAAATGTGTACATTTACTCCATGATTCGAGTGTTAAAAAATTTAAAAAAAGAGGCAAAAAATGACGAAAAATAACCTAAAAGTAGTTAAATCTACTAAAGATCAAGAAATGGATGTTAAAGAAAAGAACAAAGCGTTAGACGCTGCAATAGCTCAAATTACAGATAATTTTGGAAAAGGCTCTGTTATGAAACTTGGTGAAAAGAGAGCTATGGATATAGAGTCTGTATCAACAGGTTCTTTAAGTCTTGATTTAGCTTTAGGCATAGGTGGATTACCAAAAGGAAGAATTATTGAAGTTTACGGACCAGAGTCATCTGGAAAAACAACATTAGCATTACAAGTTGTTGCTGAAGCTCAAAAATCTGGTGGAATTTGTGCATTCGTTGATGCAGAGCATGCGTTAGATCCAGTTTATGCAAAAAAATTAGGTGTAAATACAGAAGAACTTTTAATTTCACAACCAGATACTGGTGAACAAGCATTAGAAATCGCCGATACATTAGTAAAATCAGGCTCTATTTCGGTAATCGTTATCGACTCAGTTGCAGCTTTAACTCCTAAAGCTGAAATTGAAGGCGAGATGGGAGACCATCATGTTGGTCTTCAATCAAGATTAATGAGTCAGGCTTTAAGAAAATTAACCGGTTCAATATCAAACACAAATACAATGATGATTTTCATCAACCAAATCAGAATGAAAATTGGAGTTATGTTTGGAAGTCCAGAAACAACATCGGGTGGTAATGCACTTAAGTTTTACTCGTCTGTAAGAATGGATATTAGAAGAATTGGTGCGATCAAAGATAAAGATGAAATTATTGGTAACTCTACTAGAGTGAAAGTAGTTAAGAATAAAGTTGCACCACCATTTAAAGTTGTTGAATTTGACTTGATGTATGGAAGGGGAATTAGCAAGATGGGTGAACTAGTCGATCTTGGTTCTAAAGCAGATATAATTGAAAAATCAGGTGCTTGGTATGCTTATAAAGGTGAGAAGATTGGTCAAGGTAGAGAAAATGCTAAGACCTATCTAGCTCAAAATCCTAAAGTTGCTGCAGAAATTGAAATGGCAATTAGAGAAAAAGCAGGTGTGATTTCCAAGAAAATTGAAGGAAATCCAATCGATCCTGAAAAATTGGAAAAAGAAAAGAAAGTAGCTGAAAAAGAAGAGGCTGATAAAGCAGAAGCTACTCCCCCATCTAAAAAGAATTAATAGGTCATCTTTATTAATAAAAGGCGCTTAATTTAAGCGCCTTTTTTCCCTTCGATATCTAGACATAAAATAAAAAAGCTGTATTTTAAAAAATATGGCAGACAAAACACTCAATGAAATAAGAAATACTTTCTTAAAGTATTTTGAAAAAAACGATCATAAGATTGTGGAATCTAGTAATTTGGTTCCCAATAATGATCCTACATTAATGTTTGCCAACTCTGGGATGGTTCAATTTAAGAATGTATTTACAGGATTAGAAAAAAGAGATTACATTAGAGCTACAACTTCTCAAAAATGTGTAAGAGCAGGTGGAAAACATAATGACTTAGAAAATGTTGGCTACACACCAAGACACCATACATTTTTTGAAATGTTAGGAAACTTTTCTTTTGGTGATTATTTTAAAGAGCAAGCAATTCATTATGCCTGGGATTTAATAACTAAAGATTTTGGAATAGATAAAAAACAGACTTTATGTAACTGTATTCCATGAGGATGATGAGGCCTTCAATTTTTGGAAGAAAATAGCGGGTTTTAGTGATGATAGAATTATTAGGATAGCAACTTCTGATAATTTTTGGTCAATGGGAGAGACAGGTCCATGTGGTCCTTGTTCTGAAATCTTTTTTGATCACGGAGATCATTTACCAGGTGGTTTGCCTGGCTCTAAAGACGAGGATGGCGATAGATTTATAGAAATTTGGAATTTAGTCTTTATGCAGTTTGAACAAGTTACTAAAGATAAAAGAATTAATCTTCCGAAACCATCAGTTGATACTGGAATGGGATTAGAGAGAATTGCAGCTTTATTACAAGGTTCACATGATAACTATGAAACAGATCATTTTAAAAAAATAATTGGTTCTGCATCTGAAATTACAAATGTTAAATCAGATCAATCTAATCTAGCAAGTTTTAGAGTAATAGCTGATCACTTAAGAGCAAGTTCGTTTTTAATTGCTGAAGGTGTTTTACCTTCAAATGAAGGAAGAGGATATGTTCTTAGAAGAATTATGAGAAGAGGGATGAGACATTCTCATTTATTAGGATCTAAGGAACCAGTTTTTTATAATTTGTTTGACACTCTTAAAAATGAAATGTCTGGAAATTATCCAGAGCTTGTAAGAGCAGAGTCTTTAATTAAGGAAACTTTAAAAATGGAGGAAGAAAAATTCTTAGTTCTACTGGATAGAGGAATCAAAATTTTAAATGATGAAATATCTAAAATAGATAAAGTACTACCAGGTGAGGTAGCTTTTAAATTATATGACACTTATGGTTTCCCGTTAGATCTTACTGAAGATATTTTAAGAAACAAATCAATGTCAATTGATACTGAAAAATTTAAATCTTTGATGAAAGAAAGCAGAGAGCTTGCTAAGAAAAATTGGAAAGGTTCTGGTGATGCAGCAGTTGAAGATATTTGGTTTGGAATAAAAGATAAAATTGAGCCAACTGAATTCCTAGGATACGAAACCAATCAAGCTGAAGGTGCCGTGTTATCTCTTTTAAAAGATAATAAAGAAGTAGATCAACTAAAACAAAATGATGAAGGTATGATTATAGTAAATCAAACCCCTTTCTACGGTGAATCAGGTGGACAAGTTGGTGATACTGGTGAAATAGTTTCGAATGATTTCAAATTTGAAGTAACTGATGTCCAAAAAAAATTAGGTGATTTATTTGTTCATTATGGAAAGGTAAAGAGTGGATCTATAAAATTACAGGAAAGTGTGGAATTAAAAATTGATGTTGAAAGAAGAGATAATACACGTGCTTATCACTCAGCAACCCATTTATTGCACGAGTCTTTACGAAGAGTTCTTGGCACCCATGTAACTCAAAAGGGCTCTTTGGTTGAGCCAAGCAGATTAAGATTTGATTTTAGCCACATGAAGCCAATTTTAAATGAAGAAATTGATAAAATAGAAGAGTTTGTAAACACAATGGTTTCAAAAAAATCTGACGTAAAGACTAGATTAATGACACCTGATGAAGCGGTTCAAAACGGTGCTTTAGCATTATTTGGTGAAAAATACGGTGATGAAGTAAGAGTTCTTTCGATGGGAGATGAGGATGGTAAGTATTTTTCTACAGAATTATGCGGTGGAACACACGTTAAAAACACTGGTGATATTGGTAAATTTAAGATTGTCAGCCAGTCCTCAATTGCTGCGGGAGTTAGAAGAATTGAGGCTTTGAGAGATAAACAATTAGAGGAATATTTAAAAAATAAGGAAAAATTATTAAACCTTTCTGCAGAAAAAGATGAAGAAACAATTAAAGATTTAAGTCAGCAAATTATCAAATTAGGTGGAAAACCAAGTTTAGATGAAACTGATCAAAAAACTTTAATTAAAAACTTAACTAAACAATTAGAGACTATTTCAGTAAATGCAATTTTAGAAGATAAATCAAAAAATATTATTAAAGATGAAGAAATTAATGGAGTTAAGTTAAGACTTCAAAAAATAGATGGTATACCTCCAAAAGAATTAAGAAAACTTGTAGATAAAGGTAAAAAGGATTTAGGTGAAGGTATTGTGGTTGTGTTTGCAAATAAAGATGACAAGGTTGGATTAGCTGTTGGAGTAACTGACAATTTAACCAACAAGTTTGATGCAGTTCAGTTTGTTAAAGTTGGATCTGAAATAATAGGGGGCAAAGGTGGTGGAGGAAGAAAAGACTTTGCTCAAGCAGGTGGACAGGATCAATCAAAAATTGAAGAAGCTTTTGAAAAGCTTAAGAGTTTAGTTTAATTTCTTTTGTAAATTACCATCAATTTCATCTAAAAATTGATTTGTAGTTAAGAATTTACTATTTGGACCAACAAGAATTGCTAAATCTTTTGTCATTGATCCATTTTCCACACACTCAATACAAACTTTTTCTAAAGTTTGTGCAAATTTGATTAGTTCATCATTGCTATCTAATTTACCTCTGTGAGCTAATCCTCTAGTCCAAGCAAAAATTGACGCGATAGGGTTGGTTGAAGTTTCTTTTCCTTGTTGATGCATTCTAAAATGTCTTGTTACTGTTCCATGTGCAGCTTCTGCTTCCATTACTTTTCCATCTGGAGTTAATAATGTGCTGGTCATTAATCCTAAAGATCCGTAACCTTGTGCCATAGTATCTGATTGCACATCTCCATCATAATTTTTACAAGCCCAAATATATTTTCCACTCCACTTCATTGCACATGCAACCATATCATCAATTAACCTGTGTTCGTAAGTTAAATTATTTTTTTCAAATTCACTTTTATATTCTTTATCAAAAATTTCTTGGAAAATATCTTTAAATCTTCCATCGTATTGCTTTAGAATTGTATTTTTTGTAGACATATAAACAGGCCATTTTTTAATTAACCCATAACTGAAACAAGATCTTGCAAAGTCTTCAATAGACTTATCTAAATTGTACATTGATAAAGCCACTCCAGGACCTGTAAAATTAAACACTTCATATTTAATTTCATCTTTTCCATCTTCTGATGTCCACTTCACTTCCATTTTTCCTTTTCCAGGAACTTTAAAATCTGTTGCTCTATATTGATCACCAAATGCATGTCTTCCAATAATCACTGGATCAGTCCAAGAGGGAACAAGTTTTGGAATATTTTTACAAATAATTGGTTCTCTAAATACTGTCCCTCCAATAATATTTCTTATGGTTCCGTTTGGAGATCTCCACATTTTTTTTAAATCAAATTCTTCTACTCTTGCTTCATCAGGTGTAATTGTTGCACATTTAATTCCAACACCAAATTTTTTAATAGCATTTGCAGAGTCGATCGTAATCTGATCATCAGTATTATCTCTACTTTTCATGCCTAAATCGTAATATTCAATACCAAGATCTAAATATGGTAGGATTAATTTATTTTTGATGAACTCCCATATAATACGTGTCATTTCATCGCCATCCAGCTCGACAACTGGGTTTTTTACCTTGATTTTGCTCATTAAATAAAAATTATCTTATTAATTGAATTTGATAGTTTTATATACATATTAATCGAAAATTAGCAAATAGAAGAATATGTTTAGCAAGATATTTCCAAAGATTCACACTGAAGGGTACAAGTTTATAGTTATAGCTGTTTTCATAACTATCATTTTTCTAATTATTAATAATTTTTTAGGATTGATAGGATTGTTACTAACAATCTGGGTTTATTATTTCTTTAGAGATCCAGAAAGAACAATTATAGGAGATGATAGTTATCTAGTTAGCCCTGCAGACGGAGAAGTTATTAAAGTTGAAGAAGTGGCTGGACCAAAAGAACTTGGACTAGAAAATAAAAAATTTAAAAAAATAAGTATTTTTATGAATGTCTTTGACTGCCATGTGAATAGAACGCCATGCTCAGGTATTGTTGAAGATATTTTATACAAACCAGGAAAATTTTTAAATGCATCTTTAGATAAAGCAAGTGAAGACAATGAGAGAAATTTTTATAAAATTAAAGATAAGCATGGAAATGATATTGTAGTCGTTCAAATTGCAGGTTTAGTTGCAAGAAGAATTGTTTGTGAAACAAATAAAAATCAAGAATTAAGTCAAGGTGATAGAATTGGGATGATTAGATTTGGTAGTAGAGCAGATGTATATTACGAAAACTATGAACCACTTGTAAAAATTGGTCAAAAGGCAATCTCTGGAGAAACTTTATTAGCAAAGAAATAAAAAATGGAACAACCAAAAAATAATCTTAAATTAGTCACTGAGAAAAAGAATGCAAGAATGCTTCTTCCAAACATGCTTACATTGATAGGAGTTTGTATTGGTTTAACCTCTATTAGATTTGCATTAAGTGGAGAGTTTCATTTGGCAATAATTGCGATAATTTTTGCTGCTTTAATTGATGGCTTGGATGGCAGAATAGCAAGACTTATTAAAGGGACATCAAGAGTTGGTAAAGAATTAGATTCTCTTACTGACATGATAAGCTTTGGTGTTGCGCCAGCGTTTATAATGTATTTTTGGAAACTAAATACTTTTGGAAGGTTTGGATGGTTATTATGTTTGGTTTATGTAATTTGTGTAGCATTAAGACTTGCTAGATTTAATATAAGCTCAAATCAAGAACCTTCTTGGAAAGATAATTTTTTTGAAGGTGTTCCATCACCAGCAGGAGGTATATTAGTTTTAACACCTTTAATTATAAGTTTAAGTGGATTTGATTACATTAAACTTAATTACGATATAATTGTTCCAGTTTTTTTTATTGTAACTTCATTTTTATTAATTAGTAAATTTCCGACATACTCATTTAAAAAAATCGTTATACAAAGAAAAGCAACAATTTTTTTACTTTTTGCAATAGTATTATTTTTTGGGCTTCTATTGATTTATACTTTTAATGTTATTGCAATAAGTAGTGTTATATATTTAGGCTTGATACCAATAAGTTTTTTCCATTATCAAAAAATGAAAAAAATTCATGAAAATGACAAAATTCAGGATGATGATGATCTTGAAGACGTACTTTAATGAAAAAAAATGTAATCGTATCACTTGCAGATTCAAATTATTTTCCATTATTAAATGAATTAGTAGACTCGATTAAGAGCTTTGAAGAAAGCAAAAAAGTTGCAATCTGTATTTTAGATGCTGGTCTAAAAGATGATCAAAAAAAAATTCTATCAGAAAAAGTAGATGAAATTAAATCAGCAGAGTGGGACATCGAAGTTCCCGGATACAAAGTAAAAGGAAAAGAATGGTTAAAAAGTCAAGTTTCAAGAGCTTTTCTACCAAAATATTTCCCTGATTATGAAAAGTACTTGTGGATAGATTGTGATGCTTGGGTAAATGATTGGCATTGTATTGAGCTTTATTTTAAAGCTTGTGATAATGGTAAACTAGGAATAACCCAAACAATTGGACCTGGTTATAAAATCACTTCAAGAGTTAATTGGTTATTCGGTAAACTCGCAATTATTAAATCTCAAAATTTTAAACATGCTGTGAAATCAAAGCTTGGTTATGAAAGAGCAAGAAAATTAGCTTTTGCTCCACATATTAATATAGGTGTATTTTCATTAGAAAAAAATTCTGATGGATGGAAATCCTGGCAAAAAAATTTAGAGGAAACTTTAAGAGCAGGAAATATTTTTGGAAGTGAGGGTCTTGCAATAAATATGTCAGTATATTTAGATAATCTAGAGACTGAATTCTTACCATTAAATTGTAATTGGATAACTAGTAATTTATTACCAAAATATGATGAAGATAATAATACTTTTGTCGAACCATATTTACCAAATTATAAAATTGGAATTATGCATTTAGCAGCTGGTATCTGGAAAGATGGCAAAGATATGAGAGTTGATAAAAGTATAGAAATAGAAATTGAAACACTAAAAGCTGCTAAGGTTCTAAGAAGTTTAAGATATATTAATTAATTGAAAAAAAATAAAATTTCTAAAAATTGGGTAAATAAACAACGTAGAGATATCTATGTAAGACAATCCAAAGTCGATGGGTATCGCGCTAGATCAGCTTACAAATTGATTGAAATTGACGAAAAATTTAAAATTTTTAAAGGTGGATTGTCTGTAATTGATATCGGTGCTGCTCCAGGAAGCTGGTCACAATATGCTATGAAAATAGCTAAAAGTGGCAAGTTAGTATCTATAGATCTAAAAAAAATGGAACCCATAGGTAATAGTGTTCAAATTCAAGGAGATTTTACTGAAAAAAAAAACTCAAGAAGAAATCAAGAAAAACATAAGTGGTAAAGTTGATGTCGTAATGTCTGATATGGCTGTTGATACAACTGGTATTAAAAATATAGACTCAATACAAACTGGAGAACTGTGTAAAGAGGCAATGTTTTTTGCTAAAGATCTTATGAAAGAAAATGCATATTTTATCTCAAAAATTTTTATGGGCGGCACATTTAACGAAATCGTCGCAGAGGGAAAAAAATATTTTAAAGAAGTTAAGGTTTTTAAACCAAAATCTAGTAGAAAAGATTCAAAAGAAAGTTTTATAATTTGTAGAAAAATCCGATAGAGACTTTTAATTTAAAAGGAATCGTATATAAATGATTATGGTTCCCATAAAAGAAGCACTTACCTTTGATGATGTTACGTTAGCTCCAAAGTATTCAGAAATATTACCCTCTGATGCAGACACAAGTGTGTCCTTAACAAAGAATTTAAAACTTAAAATTCCTCTCTTATCATCTGCAATGGATACTGTCACAGAAAGTAGAATGGCAATAGCCATAGCTAAAGCTGGTGGTATTGGAGTTATTCACAGAAATCTTGATATAAAAAAACAATTATCAGAGATAAAAAAAGTTAAAAAACAAAAACTAATTGTTGGAGCAGCTGTAGGTGCAGCACCAAATGAGTTTTTTAGAGCCAAAGAAATAATTAAAGAAGGTGTAGATTTAATCGTAGTAGACACAGCGCATGGTCATACAAAGAAAGTTGCAGAAATAATTAAATATATAAGAAAAATAAAAACTAACAAAATTGCTTTATGTGCAGGAAATATTGCAACACCAGAAGCTGCAAAATTCCTAATAAAGTTAGGAGTAGATATAATTAAAATTGGTATAGGGCCAGGTTCTATTTGCACAACAAGATTAGTTGCAGGAATAGGTGTTCCTCAATTAAGCGCAATTTTAGCTGTAAAAAGTGGTTTAAAAAATAAAAATGTTAAAATAATTTCAGATGGTGGAATAAAATATTCTGGTGATTTAGCAAAAGCTTTTGCTGCAGGAGCTGATGCTGTAATGATCGGTTCGTTATTCGCAGGCACAAATGAAACTCCAGGAAAATTAACTAAAAAAAATGGACAACTTTTTAAAAGTTTTAGAGGAATGGGCTCTGTAGGAGCTATGAATAAAGGGTCAGCTGATAGATACTTTCAAAAAAAACAAAAAGACTCCACAAAGTATGTGCCAGAAGGCGTTGAAGGTTTTGTAAAATATAAAGGAGATGTTAAGAGTATTATTTATAAATTAATTGGTGGATTGAAATCTTCCATGGGTTATCTTGGATCAAAAACAATCGTTAAATTAAGAAATAAACCACAATTTGTGAAAATTACAAAAGCTGGATTTTATGAAAGTATGGTTCATAATGTAGATGTGGTAAAAAACGATAGTAAATATTAATGAGTAAATTTTTTAAATTAACAGGATTAATACTTTTAGCAGCTTCTTTTAACAGCACGTCTTTTAGTAAAGAAAATTTTTTTAATGAAGCTTTAGAATTGTTTAAAAAAGAAAAATATGAAGACGCGCGTTTTTTATTTGAGAGAAATATTGTTTTTAATCCAAAAGATGCAAACTCATATTTATATTTAGCAAAAATTTACAACCAAGAAGAAAATCAAAGAAAAGAAGAATACAATTTAGAAACAACACTTTTAATTGAGCCTGATAATGAGGAAGCTTTATTAATGTTAATGAAAATTGCTTTAGAAAAATCAAATTACGAAAAAGTTAAAGATCTTTCAGATAAGTTTGTGAAAGTTTGTAAAAATTTATGTGATGAAAACAAAGATATTCAAGAGTCATTGAAAAATATAGAACCTGAAAATAATGAGTCTTGATCAAAATCTAGATAAAATCTTAATAATAGATTTTGGTTCTCAATTCACACAATTAATAGCAAGACGAGTAAGAGAATTAGGTGTGTTCTCAGAAATAGTTAGTCACAAAAAAATCAAAATAAAAGACATAAATAATAGCATTAGAGGAATAGTATTGTCTGGTGGTCCATTAAATGTTTATCAAATAAATAAGTATTCATTCGATAAAAAAATTTTAAAACTTGATATTCCAGTTCTTGGAATATGTTTTGGGCATCAAATTTTATCAAAACTTAATGGTGGAAGTGTAAAACAATCAAAACATAGAGAATTTGGTCTAGCTAATGTTTACAAAAAAAATAACAGTCCTTTAACTACTAATTTTTTTGGAAATAAAAAATCTAAACAAGTTTGGATGAGCCATGCTGATCAAGTTTCAAAACTTCCTAAGAATTTTAATATTGTTGCATCAAGTACAAATTCAAAATTTGCAATTGTTGAAAATAAAATAAAAAAAATATTTTGGAGTACAATTCCATCCAGAGGTAACTCATACAGAGAACGGAATAAAATTAATAAGTAATTTTATTTTTTTAATTTGTAAAATTAAAAGGAATTGGTCCTCTAGGGATCAAAAAAATAAACTTATTAAAGATGTTAGAAAACAAGTTGGAAATAACAAAGTTATATGTGCTTTATCAGGAGGTGTTGATAGCAGTGTAGTTGCTCAATTACTGAATAAAGCTATTGGAAAAAAACTTTATTGTATTTTTGTAAATACAGGCCTTTTAAGAAAAAATGAGGAAGCACAGGTAATTCAAACTTTTAAAAAGCGTTTAAAAATGAATTTAATTTATGTAAATGCTGAAAAAGAATTCTTAAAAAAATTAAGAAATATTTCTGACCCAGAGAAAAAAAGAAAAATAATCGGTAATTTATTTATTAAAATATTTGAGAGGTATGCTAAGAAAATTAAAAATGTTAAATTTTTAGCTCAAGGAACTCTCTATCCAGACTTAATTGAAAGTAAATCAGTTACTGGTAGTCAAACTTCTAAAATTAAATCACATCATAATGTCGGTGGCCTACCAAAAAAAATGAATTTAAAATTAGTTGAACCACTAAAATTCTTATTTAAGGATGAGGTAAGAAAATTAGGATTAGAATTAAATTTAAGTAAAGAAATTATTTTGAGACACCCTTTTCCTGGACCAGGCTTAGCTATTCGAATGCCGGGTGTAATTACAAATGAAAAAATAAAAATTTTAAAAGAAGCTGACTATTATTTCATTCAATCTTTAAGAGACCATGGTCTTTATCATAAGATTTGGCAAGCTTATGCAGCATTACTTCCAGTTAAAACTGTGGGTGTTATGGGAGACAACCGAACTTATGAATATTTATGTTTATTAAGAGCAATTACCTCTGAAGATGGAATGACAGCAGATTATTATGAATTTAAAAAGTCTTTTATGCAGTCTATATCAAATAAAATAGTCAATAGTATAAGAGGCATTAATAGAGTTGTTTATGATGTTACATCAAAGCCTCCAAGTACTATTGAATTAGAGTAATTTTTAACTATAAGTATAATAATGAAATATTTACATACTATGATTAGAATTAGCGATGTTGATGCATCTCTAAGGTTTTTTTTGTGAAGGTCTTGGACTAAAAGAAACAAGAAGAAAAGATAGTGAAAAAGGAAGATATACTCTAATCTTTCTTGCTCCACCAAATGACAAAAATACTGAGATCGAATTAACATATAACTGGGATGGTGATGATCTAGGAGACGGATCAAGGAATTTTGGCCATCTAGCTTATAGAGTAGATAATGTTTATGAGACATGCCAAAAACTTATGGATATGGGTTACACAATCAACAGACCTCCAAGAGATGGTCATATGGCTTTTGTTAGATCACCAGATAAAATTTCAATAGAATTACTTCAAGACGGATATTTAGATCCTCAAGAACCTTGGGCCTCAATGGAGAACACTGGCATTTGGTAATTCCTACCAATGTGAATGAGCAAAATTAAAAAAATAATTTCTAAAAAAAAACAAAACTAAAATAGTCAGCTTAACCGCATATTCAAAAAAATATTGCATCAATCTTAGATAATCATTGCGATATAATTCTTGTTGGAGATTCTTTAGGTTCAGTTTTATATAATTATAAGTCTACTAGGGAAGTATCTTTAGAGATAATGATTGAACATTCCAAGAGTGTGAGAATGGGAATTAAAAAAGCTTTAATGGTTGTTGATATGCCACACAATACTTATCGGAATTCAAAAGAAGCTTTAAAAAATGCAAAAAAAATATTATCAAAAACCAGATGTGACGCTGTGAAATTAGAAGGTGGAAAGAAAATTTACGAAATAATCAAAATTTTAGTTAAAAATAAAATTCCAGTTATGGGCCATTTAGGATTGCTTCCTCAGTCAGATAAAACTTTCAGATTTAAAGGCAAAAAAAAATTAGAGAGAGATGGTATTATAAATGATTCGAAATTATTAGAAAAAGCCGGAGTATTTTCAATCGTATTAGAATGTGTTGAAAGTTCTTTAGCAAAGTTTGTAACTCAAAATTTAAAGGTACCAACTATTGGAATTGGTGCTTCTAAATATTGTGATGGTCAAATATTAGTTTTTGATGATTTAATTGGATTAAACCCAATTAATTATAGATTTGTAAAAAAATATGCAAATATTAGAAATGAAATTTCTAAGGCTGTTTCAAATTATTCGAAAGAAGTTAGAAAAATTAAATTTCCTAATAAAAACAACTCTTATTAATTAAAAGTATTTTTTAAATTCTTCATTAATGTTCAATATTTCAAGATCAACTAATCCACCAATTACTAATTGTAAACCTACGACTAAGATAAATATTAAACCAACATAAGCAATCCAAATATGTCTTTGAATATAATTAGCCATATATGTTGCTAAAGCTCCAGTTAGAACAACTGATAACATTAGCCCAAAAATCATAAATCCAAAATATCCTTTTGCTGCAGCAACCACACCAATGACATTATCAAAACTAATCATAATATCTGCAAATAAAACTTTTCCAATGCTGCTAATGTAGGAAGGTTCCCTTCCTTTTTTTGTAGTAGGTTTTGATTTTTTAATATCTAATAAATCTTTCCTTAAATCATTTACTATCCAAATCAATAATAAACCACCTAAAATTTTTATAAAATAGAATTCAAATAAAAAAGTTGCAAAGACCGCAAAAAATATTTTAAAAAAAAAATGCTCCAATCACACCCCAAAGAATTATTTGTTTCCTATTTTTTGGAACGAAATTTGAAGCTATAGATCCAACAATCACAGCATTGTCTGCTGTTAATATAATTGTAATAAAAATTATATTGGTTAAAATTATGAGTTCTTCAATCAAAATGAATATATAATAGTATAATCAGTAAAATTTTCAATCAGACCAATGTGAAATTTTTATTGATTTAGCCTTCGGGAAATAATTAAATATAACATTTAAAAAGGAGGATAGATGAAATTATTCAAATTATTTGTATCTATAATTACTTCAGTATTTTTGTTTGCAAACGTATCTTTAGCTGAAAAATGGGATATGGCACTGGCTTATGGTGCAGGAAATTTTCATTCTGCTAATGCAACAGAATTTGCAAAGAATGTAACTGAAAAAAGCGGTGGAAAACTTACAATTGTAACTCACCCAGGTGGCTCATTGTTTAAAGGTGGTGAAATTTTCAGAGCTGTAAGAACAGGTCAAGCACCTATTGGTGAAAGGTTTATGTCTGCACTTGGAAAAGAAGATCCTTTATATGAAATTGATTCATTACCTTTCTTAGCAACTACTTATGATGATGCTATGAAATTATATGAAGCTTCAAAGCCATATATTGTTAAAAGTCTTGATGAAAAAGGATTGGTATTTCTTTATGCAGTGCCATGGCCTGCTCAAGGACTTTATAGTAAAAAGCAAATTAAAAAAGTTGATGATCTAAATGGATTAAAATTTAGAGCATACAATTCTGCAACAATTAGAATTGCGGAATTAACAGGAATGGCACCAACTAAAATTGAAGCTGCTGAAATAAGCCAAGCATTTTCTACAGGTGCTGTGGAAAGTATGATTACTTCTCCTACAACCGGTAAAAATAGTAAAATTTGGGAAAATGGTGTTAAATATTTTTATGATATAGCAGCATGGTTTCCAAAAAATATGATCATAGCTAATAAAGCCGCTTGGAATAAGCTTGATAAAGCAACTCAAGATCTTGTCATGAACCAAGCAGCGATTGCTGAAGAAAAAGGTTGGGAATTATCTAAACAAGGTAATACCGGAGATAAGAAAGCTTTAGCAGATGCTGGAATGGAAGTAGGCGAAGTTAATTCAGCTTTGAAAAAACATTTTGAAAAAAGTTGGGGCAACAATGTCTGAAGAATGGAAAGCAAAAGCTGGAGACAGAGGTGCAGCAGTTTTATCTGCTTACAAATAAATAGTCTTAAAAAAAAGGCCAACTTGTAGTAAGTTGGCCTTTTTACTAAATGTTTCAATCAATAAATAACAATTTAAATAAGCTTTATAAATTTTCAGGATATTTGGCTGCTTTTTTTTTAATACTTGTGGCAGTTTTTATTTTAATTGGAATTTCATCAAGGATTTTTGGTTTTTACATAAGGGGTTTGGCTGAGTACTCAGGTTATTGCATGGCAGCGGCTTCCTTTTATGCTTTGGCGTTTACTTTTGTAGAAGGTGGGCATATTCGAATTACACTTTTCTTAGAAAAAGCCTCATCGTCTTATAAAAGAATTTTAGAAATATGGTGTTTGATTGTAGCAACAATTTTTTCAGGTTATTTGTCTTTTTACTTATGGAAAATGCTATTAATTTCTTATGATTTTCAAGAAAGAAGCGAAGGTGCAGATGAGATCTTAATATGGATTCCTCAAACTAGTGTTGCTATTGGATCTTTAATTCTTTTTATAGCTGTTTTGCATAAATTTATCTTAACAATTTTAAGTAAGAATGACTGAAATATTTCTCATTATATTTTTCATAAGTGTACTTTTATTTTTTCTTGGATCTGGCATCTGGGTAGCGATAAGTATGATAGGAGTTTCAACAATTGGGATGATGTTGTTTACTTCAAGACCAGTTGGAGATGCAATGGCAACTACAATATGGGGAACCTCATCATCATGGACATTAACAGCTTTACCATTGTTTGTTTGGATGGGTGAAATATTATTTAGGACCAAGTTATCTGAAAATTTATTTGCTGGACTATCACCGTGGATGCAAAAATTACCTGGTGGATTAATTCATGTAAATGTAGTTGGTTGTGCACTTTTTGCTGCAATTTCTGGCTCTTCAGCTGCAACCGTTGCAACAGTAGGCAAGATGTCTATCCCAGAACTAAGAAAAAGAAAATATCCAGAAAAAATTTTGTTGGGTAGTCTGGCAGGTTCAGGAACTTTAGGACTTCTTATACCTCCTTCAATAATATTAATAATTTATGGAGTAACTGTTCAAGAGTCTATAGCAAAGCTATTTATTGCAGGAATTATTCCAGGGATAATGATTGCACTAATATTTATGTCTTACGTGATGATCTGGTCTTTAATAAACAAAAAAAGCATGCCAAAATATGTAGAAAATTTTTCGTTTCTTGAAAAAATAAGAAAATCAAAACAATTATTACCTGTAATTATTTTAATATCAGCTGTGATTGGATCAATATACACTGGAGTTGCAACAGCAACTGAGGCTGCTTCTTTAGGTGTAGTAGGGGCTTTAATTTTATCTTACTTTCAAAAGAGCTTAACTATTGAAACATTTAAACAATCCTTATTAGGAGCAACTAAAACATCTTGTATGATTGCTTTTATTTTAGCTGGCTCTACATTTTTATCATTAGCAATGGGATTTACTGGTCTTCCACGAAATTTAGCAATTTGGATACAAAATATGGAACTATCGCCGTATGTATTAATTTTTGTTTTAATGATTTTTTATATTATTCTTGGAATGTTTCTTGATGGAATTTCAGCTGTAGTACTTACAATGGCAATCATTGAACCAATGATTAGACAGGCTGGTTTTGATATGATTTGGTTTGGTATATTTTTAGTTATTGTAGTTGAAATGGCTCAAATCACACCACCTGTAGGATTTAATTTATTTGTATTACAAGGAATGGCTAACAAAGATATGGGATTTATTGCAAGGAGCGCATTCCCATTGTTTATGTTAATGATCCTTGCAGTAATTCTTGTTGTTATTTTTCCAGAGATAACTTTATGGTTGCCACAACATATGGTTCAAAACATTAACTAGTATTTCGATTTTTTTGTACCAGCAATGATTTGTTTTAAACTATCGTATTCTTTACAGTTACAACTTTCTAAAATTTTTAATCTTTCATTGGCTAAATCAATTCTGTTTGTCGCAACATAAAGCTCACCCAAATATTCATTAATACCTATATGATTTGGTTCAATCGCAAGGCCTTGAAGATAATATTTTTCTCCAGTTTCAAAATCTCCAAGTTTTCTTGTTGTAAAACCTAAATAGTTTAATGTATCTGCTTTATTTGGTTTACTTTTGTTTGATTTAATTAAAAGCTTTAAAGCTTTCATATATCTCTTATTTGCTTTCTCTACTTTACCATCATTTTCAAATTTTTTTGCTGCTTTTACTAATTTTACAGCTTTACTATAATTGTTAGCACTATTCGAGTCTGAACCAGAGCTAGTACCTGCAGAATATGAATTAGTAGATAAAAGAATTAATATAAAAAAAGTAATTAATGTATTTTTTATCATTATCTAAATTTCTCCATTTTAGTTAAAGGTTTTAAAGTTAGTCCGTTATCTATAAAATTTTTTTTTATAGACTTTGCAGTAGCAAGCGAACTAACGTTATCTCCATGTATGCATACAGAGTCTATTTCACAAGGTATTTGCTTTCCACTGTGACAATTAAGCGACTGATTTTTAACCATATTTAATACGTGTTTTTGAGCCTCTAAAGGATCTGTAATTAGTGCGTGTGGTTTCTTTCTGGAAACCAAATTTCCATCATCCTCATAATTTCGATCAGCAAAAATTTCACAAGCTATACGCATGTTTAATTTTTTGGCTGCCTCCTCCATTTTAGATCCTGTAGGAACCAAATAAATTAAATCTTTACTAATCTCGTTTATAGCTTTTGCTAAAGTAGTAGCTAAATCTATATCCTCACAAGCCATATTATTTAAAGCACCGTGTGGTTTTATGTGAGTAACATTCTCTCCATGATCTTGAGCAATTTTTTGAAGAATTTCATATTGATCAATAATCAATTGCCTTACATCATTAGGCGGAAGATTCATTCTTTGCCTTCCAAAATTTTCAGGGTCATTAAATGACGGATGCGCTCCAATACTAACACCATTTTTTTTTGAAATTTGAACTACTTGATTCATCGACTCATCGTCACCTGCATGATAACCACATGCGACATTTGCAGAATTAACTATTTCTAGTAAATCTGGATCATACTTATTTGAATGATGTTTTGATTTTTCACCTAAATCACAATTTATATTAATTTCCATAGCCTCTAATGTTAAGTATAACATGACATGATAAAAAATATATCAAATCTTGGTGACGCAGCTTTGTACTGTGATTTTGGTAATGAAGTAAATAAATCAATTAATTCACAAGTTATAAAATATTTTAAAACTATTAAAGAAAAAAAATTTGAAGGGATAAATAATTTAACACCTTCTTATAATAAATTAATTATTTCTTATGATCTAAAAAAAACAAATTTTAAAGAAGTAAAAAATTATGTTGAAAATATAAATGCTGGAGATTCAAAAGATATAAATTCTAAAAAATTAGAAATACCAGTTTGTTGTCATGAAAATTTCTCAATGGACATTAAAAGATTGGAAGAAATATTAAAATTAAGTAGAGAAAAAATTTTAGAGAATTTTTTAAATAAGGAATATTTTTGTTACATGACAGGGTTTATTGCTGGTATGCCTTTTCTTGGTGACTTAGATGAGAATATGAGAGCTCAACGTTTGGAAACTCCAAGAGTAAAAGTACCTAAGGGATCTGTTGCAGTAACTGAGCAATTTGCAAATATTTATACATTCGAAAGTCCAGGTGGATGGAATATTTTAGGAAATACCCCTTTGGATATCTTTGATAGTTCAAAAGAAAATAAACCAAATTTAATTAACCCAGGAGATACCGTAATTTTTAAGGAAATTAATTTAGATCAGTATAAAAATTATAATGAGTAGTAATTATCTAGATATAATCAGACCCGGAATTAATAGCACCTTTCAAGATAAAGGCAGAGATCATCTTTATCATATTGGTATTCCATTTAGTGGCGCTATGGATAATCGAAATTATCTTATAGCTAATAAACTTGTTAATAATAATTTAGACTCTGCAGTGATAGAGTTTGCATATCAGGGTCCTCACATCAAGTATTCAGGAGAAAATATTAATTTTGCTGTTACTGGAGATGTAATTTTTTCAATTAAAAAAAAAGATACTGAAATTGAGGGCAAATGTTACGAAAGTTATCAAATTGAAAATGGAGATGAAATCAATATCATATCTACAAATAAATCAGTTTATGGATATTTAGCGTTAGGTGGAGAGCTTGATTTAAAATTTCAATGGAATAGCTGTTCCATAAATACAAAAGCAAATATTGGATCTAATGATGGAAAAAAATTAGATGTAGGGCAAAGAATTAATTTAAAAAAAATAAATTCAAATAAGAATATTAAAAAGACTAATTACATTAACACCAAAATAGAAAGCATAAGGGTTATTAAAGGTACTAATTTTGATTACTTTTCTGAAGAAGGAAAAAAAATATTTTATGAGAAGGAATTCACAGTATCGAAACTTTCAGACAGAATGGGCATGAGACTAGGGGGACCTAAAATTGATAATATTGTGAATACTAACATAAAATCAGAGGGGTTGATTAAAGGTGTAATCCAAGTACCTGCAGACGGAAATCCAATTATAATGCTTTCAGATCATGGTACTATTGGTGGCTATCCTAAAATCGGAGTCGTAGCTAGTGTCGATTATGACCGATTAGTACAGATGTCTCCTGGTTCAAAAATAAAATTTAAAGAAATTAATTTATCTGATGCAGAGACTTTATTTAAGTTATATGAAATGGAGACTCAAAATTTACTTTCACAAATTTAATGAATTTTTTATCAAAAATACCAGGTCCTTTTTTAGTTTTTTTAGGAGCTTGTGCGTTAAGTTTTGGAGGATTAATTGTTAAGTCTTTTGATGGATCTACACTTTGGCAAATATTATTTTGGAGATCACTTTTCTTTATTGGAGTAATAATAATTTTTTTAACCTTTACTTACAAAGAAAAAGTTTTCAGTGCTCTTTATGCATCTGGAATTCCAGGTTTGTTTGGAGGCATAATATTATCCATTGGATTTGCTAGCTATGTATTTGCTATGTACGAAACAACAGTAGCTAATGCAAACTTTATAATACAAACCCAAGCTTTGTTTTTAGCAATTTTTGGTTATGTATTTTTAAAAGAAAAAATTTCAAAAATTACATTAACTTGCATTATTATAGCTGTAGTTGGTATCATTTTAATGTTGGGAAGCTCACTAACACCAGGTCAAATGACTGGAAACTTAGTTGCATTCATTATGCCGATATCATTTGCGATCTTAATTTTAATTGTTAGAAAATATCCAAAAGTCGACATGATACCTTTACAATTGGTTGCTGGAATTTTTGCAATGTTAATAGGTTTGTTCATGTCTCCAAGTATTTTTGTTTCAACAAATGATATTTTTTTAGGTTTTATTGCAGGATTTTTTCAAGTTGGACTCGGCTTCATACTTATAACAATTGGAGCAAGATCAACTCCCTCAGCATTTGTTGGAATCATTATGCTAACTGAGGCTGTTCTAGGACCCTTGTGGGCATGGATGTTTGCAAATGAAAATCCACCACTCACAGTACTTTTTGGGGGAGCGGTAGTTATAACAGCAGTAGTTATACAGTTTTTATCTCCATTACTTGTCAAAAAGGTCGCTAAATAAATTTCACATAAACATTTTAAATGTGCTATAAATTTACTTACGGGAGAGACTACTTTTGTAGCGCCGAAGGAGCAACCACCCCGGAAACTCTCAGGCAAAAGGACCGTACATATTAACTCTGGAAAGAGAATTATTCTCGCCGAAGGAGCAAATCTCTCAGGCACCAAGACAGAGGGGGCACAGAAGAGTTAATATGGAAATAAAAAAAACATCGCTAAATAAACTTCATCAATGTAAAAACGCTAAGTTTGTTGAATTTGCGGGATACGAAATGCCCATTCAGTATAGCAAAGGTATTATTGAAGAGCATAAATTCACAAGATCAAATTCTGGAATATTTGATGTATCTCATATGGGTCAATTATTTATATATGGCGATGAAAGCTTGACAGAAGAATTAGAAAAGATTTTTCCATTAGATTTAAAAAATCTAAAACAAAACTGCTCTAAGTATAGTTTTTTAATGAATGAGGATGCTGGAATTTATGATGATTTAATTATTACTAAAATAGAGGAGGGATATTTAATTATCTTAAATGCTGCATGCAAAGATAAAGATTTTGAAATTTTGTCTAATTTACTTGGTTCAAAATTTAAAATGAATTTAGACGACAATAGATCTTTGATAGCAATTCAAGGACCTAAGTCTGCTGAAATTTTAAACTCAGTTGTAAATGGGGTTGATCAATTAAATTTTATGACAGGAAATTGGTTTGATTCTGATAATCAAAAATTATTTGTTACAAGATCAGGTTATACAGGAGAGGATGGATTTGAAATTTCAATTTCTAACGATAAAGCTGAAAAATTTGTTGAAAATTTAATAGAAAAGGGAGCACAACTTATAGGACTTGGGGCAAGAGATACCTTGAGATTAGAAGCTGGATTATGTTTATATGGTCACGAATTAGATATTAATAAAACACCAGTTGAGGCAAACCTTAGATGGGCAATCTCAAAATCTAGATTATCAAATGGAGGTTTTATTGGATCAAAAAAAATTATGAACCAAATGCAAGATGGAGCAAGCCAAATAAGAGTAGGGATTAAGCCTGAAGGTAGACTGATTGCAAGAGAAAAAACAAAAATATTTGATGATACAAATAAACAAATTGGTGAGATAACTAGTGGAACGTTTGGACCAAGTGTAAACGGTCCTATAGCGATGGGTTATGTTGATAAAGAGTTTTCAAAGGTTGATACTAAAATTTTGCTTGAGGTAAGAGGAAAAAAACATCCGGCAAATGTTTGCGCATTACCATTTTATAAAAAAAATTATGTGAAAGGAGTAAATTAATGAGTGAAGTAAAATTTTCTAAAGAACATGAGTGGATTACTTTGGAGGGAGATGTAGCCACAATAGGAATTACAAAACATGCAACAGAAATGCTTGGAGACATAGTTTTTGCAGAACTTCCAGAAAAAGGATCTAATGTTGAAAAAGATGGTACTGCAGGAGTAGTAGAATCTACGAAAGCTGCTAGTGATGTTTATACTCCAGTAAGTGGTGAAGTGGTAGATACCAATCAGTCTATAGTAGATGATCCTGCCAAAATTAATGAGGACCCTGAAGGTGGTGCATGGTTTTTTAAATTGAAAATTAAAGACACATCTGAGCTAGATACTTTAATGAACAAAGAAGAATACGATAAATTTGCAAAGGAGACATCAAGCTAATGTTACATAATTCACAAAAAGATTTTATTAGAAGACACATAGGTCCATCTGAGAAGGATCAAGAAAAAATGCTAAAAGATCTTAACTTTAAGTCATTAGATGAATTTATTAATAGCACCATTCCAGAAAAAATTCAGTTTAAGGGTGAATTAAATATCGGTGAACCAAACTCAGAATATGAAGCTTTAAGAAAATTAAAAGCAATTTCAAAAAAAAACCAAATTTACTCAAATTTTATAGGCATGGGCTATTATGGGACCTACACACCATACGTAATTTTAAGAAATATATTAGAAAATCCTGGATGGTATACATCATATACACCTTATCAGCCCGAAGTAGCACAAGGTAGATTAGAGATGCTATTAAACTTTCAACAAATGATTGTTGATTTCACAGGCATGGATATAGCAAACGCCTCTTTGCTTGACGAAGGAACAGCAGCTGCCGAAGCTATGGGTTTAAGTCATAGACTAAATAAAAGTGATAGTAATTTAGTTTTTGTTTCAGAGAATTGCCATCCACAAACAATTGATGTTATTCAAACTAGAGCAGAACCAATGGGCCTCAAAGTACTTGTTGGAAATGAGGATAAAGTTCTAGAGCAGCTAAAAGAAGATATTGTTTGCGGAGTTTTACAATATCCAGGAACTTTAGGTGATATCAAAGATCCTAGTGAGGCCATAAGTAAAATTCATAAAAAAAATGGAAAAGCAATTTTAGTTTGTGATCTCCTTGCCTTGTCTATGTTAAAAACACCAAGAGAACTAGGAGCAGATATTGCTGTAGGAAGCTCTCAAAGATTTGGGATTCCAATGGGCTACGGTGGACCCCATGCAGCCTTCTTTGCAACTAAAGACGAATACAAAAGATCTATGCCAGGCAGGATCGTTGGGGTTTCGGTGGATAGGCATGGAAACAAGGCTTATAGATTGTCATTACAAACTAGAGAGCAGCACATTAGAAGAGACAAAGCTACAAGTAACATTTGTACTGCTCAAGCTTTACTAGCGATTGTTTCGGCAGCATATGCTATTTATCACGGACCAGATGGAATTAAAAGTATTTCTGAAAGAGTATCTCAACTAGCAAAAAATTTTGCAGATAAAATAAAACAATCTGGATATGAATTATACTCAGATCATTTTTTTGATACTGTAACTATTATTACCAAAGAAAAGACTGATCAGATTTTCAAAAATGCTTTAGACCAAAAAGTTAATATTAGAAAAGTAAATTCAGAAATGCTGTCTGTTTCATTCGACGAAAGAAAAAATGTTTACAGAGTAAATCAATTACTAAAAATATTTAATGCTGCAGAGTCAATTAAAAAAGAGGATCCTACTGTTAGTCTACCAAATCTACCAAAAAATTTATTAAGAACTTCAAAATATTTGGAACACCCTGTTTTTAATTTATATCATTCAGAGACAGAAATGCTTAGATATCTTAAAAAGTTAGAGGATAAGGATATAGCTCTTAACAGAACAATGATCGCTCTAGGTTCATGCACTATGAAATTAAATGCTACTGCAGAAATGATACCTATTTCATGGAGAGAATTGGCTGAGCCCCACCCATTTGTACCTGTCGAACAGATGGAGGGATATAGAGAAATGTTCACTGATCTTAAAAATTGGTTAAGATCTATTACTGGTTTTTCTGGTGTTTCACTTCAGCCAAATGCGGGAGCTCAAGGTGAGTATGCTGGTTTAATGGTAATAAGAAAGTATCATTTAGATAGAGGGGATGAAAATAGAAATATATGTTTAATCCCAAGCTCAGCACACGGAACTAATCCAGCAAGTGCACAGATGGTTGGAATGAAAGTTGTAGTTGTTGACTGTGATAAAGAGGGAAATGTTGATTTTGAAGATTTAAAGAAAAAAGCAGAATTGCATTCAGACAATCTTGGTGCTTTAATGGTAACTTACCCATCAACTCATGGTGTATTTGAGGAAAAAATTAAAGATATATGTGAAGTAATTCATGAACATGGTGGTCAAGTTTATATGGATGGAGCAAACCTTAACGCGCTTGTTGGAGTTGCAAAACCAGGAAATTTTGGTCCTGATGTTTGTCATATAAATTTACATAAAACATTTTGTATTCCGCATGGTGGAGGAGGACCTGGAATGGGGCCAATCGCATGTAAAAGACATTTACAAGTTTATCTGCCTAATCATCCAGTGGTAAAAGATTGTGGACCCGCAAGTGGAATAGGTGCTGTATCAGCAGCCCCTTGGGGAAGCTCAAGTATTTTATCAATTTCTTGGATGTATATTAAGATGATGGGATCTGAGGGTGTAAAACTTGCAACACAAATTGCAATCCTAAATGCAAATTACATAGCAAATAGATTAAAAGACCATTACCCAATTCTTTATAAAGGTTCAAATGGCAATGTAGCTCATGAATGTATTATTGATATTAGATCAATTAAAAGCGAAACAGGCATTTCAGAAGAAGATATAGCTAAAAGATTAATAGATTATGGATTTCATGCACCAACAATGTCATGGCCAGTTGCTGGAACAATGATGATAGAACCAACAGAGAGTGAGAGTTTATCTGAACTTGATAGATTTTGTGACACTTTGATTAGCATCAGAGAGGAAATAGATATGGTCAAGTCAGGGAAGTTTGATAAAGTAGATAACCCTATTAAAAATGCACCTCACACTGATATTGAATTAGCTTCAGATGAATGGAATCATAAATATTCAAGAGAGCAAGCTGCGTATCCTGCAAAATTCTTAAAAGCAAATAAATTTTGGCCTCCGGTTGCAAGAGTTGATAACGTATATGGAGATAAAAATATTTTTTGTACTTGTCCAAGTATGGATGAGTTTAAAGAAGATGCAGCATAATAATTAATGAAAATTGCTGTTGTTGGCTCAGGTATTTCAGGATTAAGTGCTGCTCATTATCTATCCAAAAAACATCATGTAGATCTTTTCGAGCGAGAGGACCATTTTGGTGGACACTCTCATACAATAGATTTGTTTTTTAATGAAAAAAAAGTTTCAGTAGATATTGGTTTTATTGTTTTTAATTTTCAAACTTACCCAAATTTAATTAATTTTTTTAAGGAAAATGATATTCAAATTGAAAAAAGCAATATGTCTTTTTCAGTTTCAGTAGATAATACAAATTTTGAATATTGCGGAAAAGGGTTGGGTGGAATTTTCTCTAATAAATCAAATCTATTTAACATTGAGTTCTTAAAAATGTTTTTTGATATAATTAAATTTTATAAAAAAAGTGATCAAGTAACCATATCCAATGGTAAAATTACTTTAGGTGAATATTTAAAAATTAATAAATTATCTAAAACATTTGTTGATTATCATATAATACCAATGGTATCAGCAATTTGGTCTATGCCTCCTTACGAGGCGAGCAAGATGCCAATTAGTTTTTTTCTTAGATTTTTCCAAAATCATGGTTTGTTTAAATTGAAAAATAGACCGCAGTGGTACACAGTTACCAATAGAAGTAGAACCTATGTAAGTAAAATACTTTCTCAAATAAGTGGTGAACACTACAAAAATTACAAAGTTACAAGAGTTAAAAGAAAATCATCAGGATTAGATTTATATTATGGTGGAGAAAGCGAATTTTTTGATTATGAAAAAGTAGTTTTGGCGACACATGCTGATGAAGCCTTAAACTTAATTGAAAATCCAACCGAGGATGAGAAAAATATTCTTTCGAATTTTAGCTACAAGGAAAATATAGCTTACATACACACAGATCAGCGGGCCATGCCAAAAAATAAAAAAGCTTGGTCTTCTTGGAATTCATCAATAGATGACAAGAATTTAGAAAAAAATTCAATTACCTACTGGTTAAATTTATTACAAAATTTAAAGTGTGATGAAAATATTTTCTTAACACTGAATCCTTACTTCAATATTGATGAGAAAAAAATATTGAGAAAAGTAAAATTTACACATCCATATTACGATCAAAAAGCATTAGATGCTCAATCAGAGCTTATTAAAATACAAAATCAAAAAGATTTACTTTTTTGTGGCAGTTATTTTGGTTACGGATTTCATGAAGATGGAATAAAATCATCTATTGAAATGCTGAAAAACCTTAATGATTAGTTCTTGTATATATAATGGAAATGTAATCCATAAGAGATTTAAACCAAAAGAACATTTTTTTAAATATAAGGTATTTTCACTTTTTATTGATCTATCGGAGTTAAATGAGCTTAATGATAAATTAAATTTTTTTTCTTTAAATAAATTTAATTTAATTAGTTTTTACGAAAAAGACCATGGTGATCGTGATGGTTCATCTCTTTTTGAGTGGGTTAAAAAAAATTTAATTAATAACGAAATAAGTACAGATAATATAAAGGTTAAACTTTTATGCTATCCAAGAATATTTGGTTATGTTTTCAATCCACTAAGTATTTTTTTTGTATATGATAAAAATGATAATTTAATTTCTATTTTATATGAGGTTAAAAATACATTTGGAGAGCAACACACATATGTTTTTAAAGTAGAGGGACAAAATAAATTAATTCAAAATAATTGCTCAAAGAAATTTCATGTTTCACCATTTATTGAAATGGATTGCAATTATTTTTTTAGGATATTAAATCCAGAGCAGAAATTGTCAGTTGTAATAGATCAATACGATCAAGAAGGAAAAATTCTTTTCGCATCTCAAGATGGTGAAAGATCTGACCTGACAAGCAAAAACTTAATGAATTCTTATCTTAAACACCCTTTAATGACATTTAAAATTATCTCTGCGATACATTTTGAAGCGTTTAAATTATGGATTAAAGGAATTAAACTTATTAAGAGAAAATTTAAAATTAAAAATAATTTAACCGTAGAAAATTAATGTTTTTAAATAACGCAGCAGATAAATTAGTTTTTAAATTTCTTAATAAAATAAGTCATGGTTATCTAGAGCTCACTACACATAATGGAAACATTTTAAAGTTTGGAAATCCAAATGAAAAATTGCATGCAAATATTTCAATTAAAAAACCAAATTTTAATTATAATTTAATTAGAGGTGGTAGTATTGGATTTGCTGAGAGCTATATGAGAGGAGAATTTGAAACTGACAACTTATCAAATTTAATTGAATTAACTGCAAGAAATATAGAAGTCATATATAAATTCTCAGGCCTTCTCGATTTTCCAATAATTAATTTTGTAAAAAATAAAGTAATTAAAAACACAAAAAGTAGAAGCAAAGAAAATATTGCTAAACATTATGATCTAGGTAATGATTTTTTCTCTCTTTGGTTAGATGACACACTCACTTACTCTAGTGCTATTTTTGATGATAACTCAAAAAATCTTTCTGATGCTCAAAATAATAAATATCAAAAATTAATTGATCTAATTAAACCAAATAACGGAGATAAAGTTTTAGAAATAGGATGTGGTTGGGGAGGTTTTGCTGAGTATTTAGGTAAAAAAATACGATGTCAAACTAGACTGTATTACAATATCAAAAAAACAATTTGAATATGCAAAAGAAAGAATTTTTAATTGTGGATTAAACGAAAAAGTAAATATTGAAATAAAGGATTACAGAGATCTTAAAGGTAAATACAATTCAATTGCCTCTATAGAGATGATTGAGGCTGTTGGTCAAAATTATTTAGAGGGTTATTTTAAAACCATTAAAACCAACTTATCTGATGGCGGTAAAGCAGCTATTCAAGGAATTACTATCGATGATAGGTTGTTTGATAGATACAAAAACAAACAAGATTTTATTCAAAAATATATTTTTCCTGGTGGTTTTTTGCCAAATAAAAATAGTATTAATCGTTATGTTTCTGATAACGGCTTAACTATAAATTCATATATTTCTTACGCTGACCATTATGCAAATACATTGGCTATATGGAGAAATGAGTTTTTAAAAAAATGGGATTTAATAAAAATTCAAGGTTTTGACCTAACATTTAAAAGAATGTGGGAGTTTTATCTTTCTTATTGTGAAGCTGGATTTAAGTCAAAAAATATTGACCTGATACAATTTTCAATGCAAAACAAATAAAAATATTGGAGATATTTATGCGACATATAAAAATAATTAAGTCAATTTCATTGATAATTTCATTATTCTTAATTACAAGTTGCTCAAATAATAGCGCTATGAAACCTGAAGACTTTAAAAACAAAGAACCAAGATTAATTATTGAGGAATACTTATCTGGAAATGTTAAGGCTTGGGGTGTTCTACAAAATAGATCAGGTAAAGTTACAAGACAATTTTCTGCAGATTTAAATGGAACCTGGGATGGCAAGCAATTAATTCTTAAAGAAAAATTTAATTGGGACGATGGTGAAGTTCAAGACCGAGAATGGACAATAAATAAAATTGATGAGCATAATTACGAAGGAACAGCAGGAGATGTTGTTGGCAAAGCAATTGGATATTCTTATGGACCAGCGTTTAAATTTGAATATGTTTTATTAGTTCCGGTCAAAGGTAAAGAATTAAAAATATCTTTTGACGATTGGATTTTTAAACAAGATGATAGAGTTGCAATTAATAGAGCAACAATGACTAAATTTGGTTTTAAAGTAGCTGAATTGACAGTTGTATTTGTAAAAGATTAACTATTTTTTTTGATATTTCGTTAGTTTTCCAACTAAACCAAAATAAATTTTACTTGGTAAAAAACTCAATAGTTTTAATGTGATTGTAAGTGATTTTGGAAAATGTATTTCAAATATATTTTTGTTAACTAAACCTTCATAAATTTGATCTGCAGCATACTCAGGAGTTTTTAAAAAAGGCATTTTAAAATCATTTTTATCTGTCATTGGTGTTTTAATAAATCCAGGAGACACCAAACAAACGCGAACATTGTACCTTTTAAAATCAAAGTACAAACTTTCAGCTAAGTTATTTAATGCAGATTTAGATGGTCCATATCCAGTTGAATTAGGTAATCCCCTATATCCTGCAATTGATGAAACTATAGTAATTATACCGTTTTTTTTATCTCTAAAGTATTGTTCAACTGCTTTGATACTATTCACAGTTCCAAAAAAATTTACTTTAAACACATCTTCCATTTGTTCGACATCTATATCTTTTTCTTTTTTGGGATCCCATGTTCCAGTTGAAAAAAAACAAATATCTATATTTTCATATTTATTTTTAATTTCATTAAATACTTCTCTACACTTTTCTTTATCTGTTACATCTAAAGGAAAACTTGAAATATTTTCATAAGAATTTGAAAGCTCATTTAGTAATTCAGCTCTTCTTGCAGATATAGCAACATTCCATCCCTTGCTTGCAAACTTAATTGCTAAAGCTTTGCCAATCCCTGTACTACCACCTGTAATCCAAATAGTTTTTTTACTCATTTTTTGTTATGTATATATTTAACATGATTAAAAATAAATTTTTAACATTTATATTGTTTCTTGCTATTACATTCTCTGCTTCATTGATTGGAGGTTTAGCTACCATTACATTTAAAGAGCCATGGTATTCATTACTAAATAAACCATCATTTAATCCTCCAGATTGGATATTCGGACCTGTTTGGACCACTTTGTATTTATTGATGACAGTTGCAATATGGCTTTACTGGCATACAAAAAATAGAGATATGAATACTGTTTATATTTATTTTATTCATTTAGCATTTAATACAACTTGGAGTGTAGTTTTCTTTGTTTTCCATAATATGGTTTTGGCTCTTCTAGTATTAATCATATTAATAGCATTGATAATCAATCTTATTTTAAGGTTTAAACGCGTCAAGATGTTGAGTGCCTACTTAATGATTCCATATTTACTTTGGTGTAGCTTTGCACTAATTCTGAATACAAGTTTAATTATGTTAAATTAGATATGGATGATGTTGTAGTAATTGGTGGTGGAATAATTGGGGCAGCGACAGCTTATTTTTTATCAAAAGAGGGAAGAAAAGTAAAAGTTATTGAAAGGGATCCTACTTATAAAACAGCTTCATTTCCATTGTCTCTAGGTGGCTTTAGAAGACAATTTTTCCAAAAAGAAAATATTTTGTTAGGAAAATTTGCAAGAGAATTTATTTTTCAAATACCAGAATTATTAAAAACAGAAAAAAATCCTAATCCTACAGCTAGTATGGTAACCAATGGATATCTTTTAATGTTTGGTCCTGAACATGCTGAAGAACAATATAGAGCTTTAAAAAATCACAAAGAATGTGATGCAGGAACAAAAAATATTAAAGGATCAGAATTATCAAAAGTTTTCCCCTATGTTAATAGTGAGGGGATTGAGACAGCAACTTACACAGATAATCAAAGTGAGGGATGGATTGATCCATTTATGTTTCATAGCGCTCTTAAAAGTAAAGCAATAGAGCTTGGAGCTGAATTTGTTAAAGGTGAAGTAAAAAGTATTTCTGAGATAAATGCTAAAACGATTGTTTCTGCAGCTGGTTGTTGGACAAAAGAGTTGTTAGAAGATGTGCCTGTTGTTCCTCAAAAGCATACTGTTTTTAGGGTTAAATGTCCTACATATATAAAAGAGATGCCACTAAGTGGAGACTTAACAACGGGTGTTTATTGGAGACCAGAAGGAGGAGAATATTTAGCAGGATCACCTATTTCTGTATTTGATGCAGAAGATTTAGAGCCTGCTTGGAATGATTTTGAAGAATTAGTATGGCCAGCTCTTGCCAAGAGAATACCAGCCTTTGAAGAATTAAAATTAACTGGTGGATGGGCAGGTTACTATGATTGCAATAGATTAGATAACAATGCAGTCGTTGGTAAACATCCAAAATATGACAATGTTTACATGGCTTCTGGATTTACAGGTCGAGGATTAATGCAGGCGCCAGGTATTGGTAGAGCATTGACTGAGTTAATTACAACAGGATCATACCAAACAATTGATATAAGTGATTTTGCAGTTGAAAGAGTTTTAGGTAAAACTGCTAGGCCTGAGCCTTACGTTCTATAAATTAAGTTCCACAAAAAGTTTGATATTTTTCATTGCTTGATGGAGCAGGTAATTGATATTCCTCAATATTATTCTGATTGTCATAAGGGTTTTTTAAAATAGTTAATAACTTTTTAATTTTATCTAAATTTCCTTTGTATGCTTCAGCTAAAGCTTCCTCTACTTTATGATTTCTAGGAATAACAGTTGGATTATTTGATTTCATAAGTTTAGTTTGTTTGTCCTTTGTTGAATTGTTTAATTCAGATCTTTTTCTCCATTCATTTTTCCAATTGATAAAATCATTATTTTTGTAAACTTCATGAGAATTGATATCCATTAAATTACAGAAAGTATTTGTATAATCTGCTTTATTTTTTTCCATCCAATCAAACAAATTATTAATTAATTTTTTATCATTTTTATCCTCACCAAATAGACCAAGCTTATCTCTCATCATATTTAACCATTTATCTTCATAAATACTTTGGAAATTATTTATTAAATCTGTTGCTAATTTAATTGCAGTATCTTCATTTTTATCAATTAGAGGAATTAAACATTCTGCAAATCTTGCTAAATTCCACTTAGTAATAGGTGGCTGGTTAGAAAAGGCGTATCTGCCAAATTTATCAATTGAGCTAAATACAGTTTTTGGATCATAATGATCCATAAATGCACAGGGACCATAATCAATGGTTTCCCCTGAGATTGCCATGTTATCAGTATTCATAACTCCATGAATAAATCCAACACGCATCCAATTGATTACTAACTGACATTGTTTTTCCATAACAAGATTTAATAAGTCTAATGCTTTTGAGTTTGATGTTTTAATTTCTGGATAATGCCTGTTTATTGTGTAGTCGATTAAAGTATTTAAATTTTCAATATTTTGAGTTGCAGCAATATATTGAAATGTTCCAACTCGAAGATGGCTTGATGCAACTCTTGTTAATATAGCACCCTGTAAGAGATTTTCTCTTACAACTTTTTCTCCTGTTTTAACCACAGCAAGACTTCTAGTAGTTGGAATATTTAATGAGTGTATTGCTTCACTGATAATGTATTCTCTAAGCATAGGTCCTAATGCAGCTCTTCCATCACCACCCCTAGAAAAAGATGTTCTTCCCGAACCTTTAAATTGAATATCAAAACGATTGTCATTGTTAACTAAATGTTCACCTAATAAAACTGCTCTACCATCTCCTAACATAGTAAAGTGTCCAAATTGATGACCTGCATATGCTTGAGCAATAGTATTAGTTTTCTCTGGTATAGAATTTCCTGAGAATATTTCTGCTAATTTTTTTTTATCTATTTTTGAAAAATCTAAATTTAAAGTAGATGCTAATTCCTCATTTAAAATTACTAATTCAGGATCATGAACAGGAGTTGGTTTGATTTCTTCTTTAAATGTATTTGATAATCTAGAATATGTATTGTCAAAATGCCAACCAATGGTCATTTTAATTAACTGACTTCAGCTTGATGTTCTTTAGGTTTAACCTCTGTTTTGAACTGATTAGAAATTTTTTGAACTTCTACTGATGAAACTTTGTATTCAGCACACATTGTTTCTTCATCTTTTCCATGACCTGTAACCATATTAACCATATGCTCTGGGAAATGGAACGTAGTAAACACTATTCCTTCTTTAACTTTATCTGTTACCTCCACTTTTAAAGCAACTTCACCTCTGCCTGAATAAAGTCTTCCAATATCACCTGTATTTAGGTCTCTGTACTCCGCATCCTTAGGATGAATTAACAAAACATCTTCATCAACAATATTTATATTTTTTGTTCTTCTGGTCATTGTTGCTGCGTTGTAATGTTGTAAAACTCTACTTGTTGTTAAAATTAAAGGATAATCTTTTTTATTAGCTTCAATTTCAGAGGATTCTTTCCAATCAAAGTTTTTAAGTCTTCCTTTACCCAATTTAAAAGTTTCGGTATGTAAAATTTTGGTATCTGTTCCATCTTCCTGAACTGGCCATTGTAATCCAAATTTTCCAAGTCTTTCTCTTGTTACTCCTTTAAAGAAAGGAACTATGTCAGCAATCTCTCCTAAAACTTGATCAGCGTCATAAGTTGGTTGATCAAAACCTAATTTCTGCATCATCTCAGTAACAATTAATCCATCTGGTTTAGTACCAGGAAGAGGAGGTACAGCTCTGTTCACTCTTTGAATTCTTCTTTCAGTATTTGTAAAGGTTCCATCCTTTTCTAAGAACGTTGTTCCTGGCAAAACAACAGTTGCTAATTTTGCTGTTTCGCTCATAAATATCTCTTGAACAACTAAAAGTTCTAACGAGTTCATAGCTTCAATAACATGTGCGCTGTTAGGATCTGTTTGAACAATATCTTCCCCTATAATCCATAAGCCTTTTAATTCCTTGCTTATTGCAGCCTCAAACATCTGAGGAATTTTTAATCCTGGCTTAGTTGGGTGAGTTACTCCATATTTTTCTGTATAGAATTCTTGATGCTTCTCATCAGCTACAGGAAAATATCCAGCACCTTGGTGTGGTTGACATCCCATATCTGCTGCACCTTGAACATTGTTTTGGCCTCTTAAAGGATTAACCCCAACACCTTTTCTTCCAATGTTTCCAGTAATCATTGCTAGATCTGCAATTAGCATTACTGTTTTTGAACCTTGTTCGTGTTCAGTAACTCCTAATCCATGAAACTCCATTGAATTTCTAGCAGTTGCATATGCAATTGCAGCTTCTTTAACTAATTGTTTATCTACTCCAGCTACTTTTGCTAGTTGATCTACATCTTGTCTTTCAATCTCTTTTAAGAAATTATCAAAACCTTCAGTTCTATCTCTAACAAAATCTGCATTATAAAGTTTTGATTTTATAATAAAATGTAACATCATATTTAGAACTGCAACGTTAGTTCCAGGTCTTAGTTTAATGTGATAATCAGCAAGTTTCGCAAGTTCGGTTGTTACTGGATCTAGAACAATTAGTTTTTTACCTTTCATCACTTGCTGTTTTATTTTAGCACCTGTTACAGGATGAGCGTTAGTTGGATTAGCTCCAATGACTAAAAATAAATCTGCATGATAAATATCTTCTGTAGAGTTAGTTGCTGCTCCTGTTCCAAAAGTTTGTTGCATTCCCCAAGCTGTTGGTGAATGACAAATTCTTGCGCAACAGTCTACACTGTTAGTTCCAACAGCAGCTCTAATCATTTTTTGAAAAACATAATTTTCTTCATTTGTACATCTTGCAGAAGAAATTCCAGCAAAGGCATCTGGACCATTTTCTTTTGTAATTCTATTCATTTCCTTTTTGATAAAATCGTAAGCTTCAGTCCAAGAAGCTTCTTCAAATTTCCCATTTTTTTTTAATTAAAGGTGTTTTTAATCTGTCTGGATGATCATAAAAACTAAACGCATATCTTCCTTTAATACACGTATGTCCAGCGTTAACTTCTGTTTGCTTAGGCGTATCAATAGCTACAACTTTATCATCTTTAATTGAAGCCTCTAAATTACAACCAACACCGCAGTATGAACAAGTTGTTCTAACTTTTTTATCTACTGCAGCAGACTTTGATTGAAAAACATCTGAGATAGCATCTGTTGGACAAGTGTGAGCGCAAGCACCACAAGAAACACACGAACTATCTCCAAACATCATATCGTTATCAGTTGTTATTCTTGATTCAAATCCTCTTCCACTCATTGTTAAAACGAATGAACCTTGAATTTCATCACAAGCTCTGACACATCTTCCACAATTTATACAATTGTCTAAATTCATTCTCATGTAATCATGAGATGTATCTCTTGGAATTCCTTTATGTTGTTTTGGACTGTTATATCTGTGATCAGATACCCCTAAATCGTTTGCTACTGTTTGTAATTCACAATTATTATTTACCTCACAAGTATCACATTCCATTGGGTGATCTGTTAATACTAATTCAACAATATTTTTTCTAAGATCTTTCAAAGATTCATTTGATGTAAATATGTGTTGATTTTCAGCAACTGGAGTATGGCAAGAAGCTACTACTCTTGTAGGGCCATCTTTTTCTAGAGCAACTTCGACCGAACACACTCTACAAGCTCCATAAGGTGCTAAATTTGGATCATCACATAAGGTAGGAACTTTTTTTTCACCTACATAACTTTTTACAAATTTTAAAATAGACGAGTGATTTGGACCGATTTCATACGGTTTTCCGTCAATATAAGCAATTTTTCTTTTTTCTGAACTCATTAATTATCTTTAACCATATCATTTTTCATTTCATCCCCAAAGTATTTTAGGATGTTTTGAATAGGAGTGGGAATAGCTCCGCATAAAGCGCATAAACAACCTTTTTTCATTGTAACAAGCAATTCTTCAAGCAATTTCAAAGGTATTTTTGCAGTTTTCTTTTTAGCTTGGTCAAACATTTCTTTACCTCTATAAGATCCAAGTCTTCCAGGGAAACATTTTCCACATGATTCTTCAGCAGAAAATTCAAATAGATGATGAATGTATTCTGCCATAGAAAAATCTTTAGGAATACTCACCACACTAGCATGACCTAACATGAAACCTTTTGCAGTAAACTCCTGAAAATCTAAATTAAGATTTTCTATTTCACTTAATGGAACCACACCACCAAGTGGCCCACCAATTTGAAAAGCTTTTAATGGTTCTTTGTATCCTCCACCAATTTCATTAAATATTTTTTTCATTGGAGTTCCCATATCAATTTCATAAACACCTGGGTTGTTAAAGAAACTATCCAAACAAACCAATTTAGTACCTGCAGATTTTTTATTTCCTACAGATGAAAATTTTTCAGAACCATTTATTAAAATTCCTGTAGCAGCTGCTAAAGTTTCAACATTGTTAACAACAGTTGGTTTTTTATATAATCCTTCTGTAACAGGAAAAGGCGGTCTAACATCAACTTCTGCTCTTCTTC
>CACFCI010000012.1 GCA_902564785.1 uncultured Pelagibacteraceae bacterium
TTCAATTTTTTTAGTATCTAGGCCTCCATATCTTAAAAGTGAAGGTTTTTCTAAAAGATTTAATATTGTGGATTCAACTCCAATTTTACTTTTTCCTCCATTTAAAATATATTTTATTTTTGAACCAAATTCTTCTTTTACATCAGATGGTTTAACTGAACTTAATTTTGAAGATATGTTTGCGCTAGGTGCAGCTACTGGATAATCTAATTTTTTTAATAAATTTCTGAACAATTTATGTTTAGGAAAACGTACGGCAACACTTTTTTTATTATTGGTGACAAATTTTGATATTTTCGAATTATTTTTTAATTTCAAAACATAAGTTATTGGACCTGGAGAAAATTTTTTATAAAGTTTTACTAAATTATCATTGATTTCACAGTCCTCCCCAAGTCTTTGGATATCATGATAATGGACAATAAGCGGGTTGTTTAATGGTCTTTTTTTAAGACTAAATATTTTCTTAACAGCACTATTAGAGTACGCATTTGCAGCTAGTCCATAAACAGTTTCTGTCGGTACCCCAACACAATGATTATTATCTAAATATTTTTTTGCTTTTTTGATATTTGATTGAATAGATTTCATGTATTAATAATTATTATTATATGAAAGATAAAATATTACCACTTGATTATGACCAGTACACAGTTGAGGAACTTACAGAAAAAGCAAATAAAATTATAGAAACTCTAGAGAAGGAAAACGATTTAAACAATTCAGTTGACAGTTATCAAGAACTTTTAAAATTAAATAATATTATTGAAAAGAAATTTCATAAAAATTTTAAATCTATTGGAGAAGAGACAAATAAAAAGATTAAAGAAATAACTAAAAAAAATGAAAAAACAGCTTAATAAAATAGCTAAGGACACAAATATATTTTTAAAAAAATATGTTAACTCACAAAAATATTCTCAGTTAATGTCACCCATGAAGTATGGTTTATTTCCAGGTGGAAAAAAAATAAGATCTAAAATCTTAATTGACTTAGGGTCATTATTTTCAATTGATTATAAAACCTTGATAATAATTGGATCAGCTGTTGAATGTATTCATGCTTATTCACTTATTCATGACGATTTACCCTGCATGGATGATGATGATATGAGAAGAGGAAAACCTTCAACTCATATTAAATTTGGTGAATCTACAGCAGTTCTAGCGGGAAATTCATTACTCACTTTAGCTTTTGAAATTTTATCAAGTCCTAAATTGAAATTAAATGAAAAGATAAAAATCAACCTAATCAAAAAATTATCAGAATGCTCAGGTCATTTAGGAATAGCTGGTGGGCAATATTTAGATTTAAGTTATGAGAGAAAGAAAATATCAAGGAATAAAATATTAGAAATGGAAATAAAAAAAACTGGAATGTTATTTAGTTTTTGTTGTGCGGCTCCAGCAATAATAAAAAAAAAAACAACTAAAGAAATTAGGTTTTTTGAAAACATTGGATCAAAAATTGGTCTTTTATTCCAAATAGCCGATGATTTAATTGATCTGAAAAGTAATTCTAAGGAAGCTGGAAAAAAAACAGGAAAAGATCAAAAAAAAGGTAAGGCAACGCTTATAAATTTAATAGGCTATGATGACTCAGTTAAGTATTGTGATAAGATAATTAAAGATATTAATAAGAATTTAAGTAAATATGGTTCAAGATCTAAAAAAATAAATAAAACATTAGATTATATATTGAATAGAAAAAAATGAAAAAAAATTATCAATTTTTAAACAACATCAACTTTCCATCTGATTTAAGGAAAGTTTCTGAAAATAATTTACAAAAAGTGGCAGATGAGGTGAGGGAGGAAATGATAAGTGCTGTTTCAGAAACAGGAGGTCATCTTGGGGCTGGTTTGGGAGTAGTTGAATTGACAGTCGCACTTCATTACGTTTTTGACACCCCAAATGATAAATTAATATGGGATGTTGGCCATCAATCTTACCCACATAAAATTTTAACTGGTAGAAAAGACAAAATTAGAACTTTACGACAGGGTGATGGTTTATCAGGTTTTACAAAAAGATCTGAAAGTGAGTATGACCCATTTGGAGCAGCCCATAGTTCAACATCCATTTCATCTGCATTAGGAATTGCAGAGGCAAATAAATTAGAAAATAAGTCCTCCAATGTAATAGCTGTCATAGGTGATGGAGCAATTAGTGCTGGTATGGCTTATGAAGCTATGAATAATGCTGGAGCATCAAAGACAAAAATGATTGTTATTTTAAATGATAACGATATGTCAATTGCAAAACCAGTTGGAGCAATGAGAACTTACTTGGCAAAATTATTTACTGGTAAGATATATTTTAGTTTAAGGGAAACCTTAAAGTTAATTACATCTGCATTTTCAAAAAGATTTAGTGCTAAAGCAGGAAAAGCAGAGGATTTTTTCCGTTCAGCTGTTACTGGAGGCACATTGTTTAGTTCACTAGGTTTTTATTACGCAGGTCCTATAGATGGTCATGATTTATCAAGTCTAGTTCCGATTTTAAAAAATGCAAAAGACTCAAGACATGAGGGTCCAATAATGATCCATATTAAAACTCAAAAAGGGAAAGGTTATTCTTATGCAGAAAAAGCAAATGACCATTATCATGGTGTGTCAAAATTTAATGTTGAAACTGGAGAACAGTTAAAGAGTAAATCTAATCTTCCATCTTATACAAAAGTTTTTGCTAATACGTTAGTGAAACACGCAAAAAAAGATAGCAAAATAGTTGGAATAACAGCAGCAATGCCAGGAGGGACTGGTATGGATATTTTCGGAAAAGAGTTTCCAAGTAGAATGTTTGATGTAGGCATAGCTGAACAACATGCCGTGACTTTTGCTGCTGGTTTAGCAACCGAGGGATACAAACCATATGCTGCAATTTATTCTACATTTTTACAGAGAGCATATGATCAAGTTGTCCACGATGTTGCCATTCAAAGTTTACCAGTTAGATTTGCGATAGATAGAGCAGGTTTAGTTGGTGCTGATGGATCAACACACGCTGGTTCATTTGATATAACTTACTTATCAACTTTGCCAAACTTTGTAGTAATGGCAGCAAGTAATGAAGCTGAACTAGTTAAAATGATTAATACTTCAGTAGATATAAATGACAGACCTTCCGCAATTAGGTATCCAAGAGGAACTGGAGTAGGTGTTGATCTCCCATCAATAGACGAAAAAATTGAAATTGGTAAAGGGAGAGTCGTTCAACAAGGGACACAAGTTTGTATTTTAAACCTCGGTACTCGACTTGAGGAGTGCAAGTTAGCTGAAGAGGAATTAAAAGCAAAAGGAGTTTCAACAACTTTGATAGACGCCAGATTTGCAAAGCCTTTAGACGAAGAACTTATACTAAAATCTGCTAAGGAACATGAGCTTATGATAACTGTTGAAGAGGGATCAATAGGCGGTTTCGGTTCCCATGTTAAAAATTTATTAGCTGAAAAAGGAGTATTTGATAAAGGTTTAAAATTTAGATCAATGACTTTACCAGATGAATTTATTGAACAAGATGATCCAAAAAAAATGTACGATAAAGCTGGATTAAACAGTTCTCAAATTTCTAAGAAAATTACTGATATTTTGTTTCAAAAGGAGACAATAAGAGTTGTGAAAAATTAATTTAAGTTAACTACACTGGGCTTTATTCATTAAGTAGTGGTCAAGTAAAACACAGTTCATCATAGCTTCTCCAATTGGTACAGCTCTAATTCCTACACAAGGATCATGTCTACCTTTAACAGATATTGAAGTATTTTTCCCAAATTTATTTATAGTTTTTCTACTAGTTAAAATTGACGATGTTGGTTTGACAGCAAAAGATGCAATAATTTCTTGGCCAGTAGAAATTCCACCAAGAATTCCACCCGCTTTATTTGAATTGAATTTTAATTTATTTCCTTTTGAAGATATTTCATCTGAATTTTGTTCTCCACTTAATTGTGCTGAGTTCATTCCTGCACCTATATTTACACCTTTAACTGCATTAATACTCATTAGACCTGAAGCTATGTCAGTATCCAATTTTGAATAAATTGGAGCACCTAAACCAACTGGGATACCTCTTGCTCTTATTTCAATTACTGCTCCACATGAGGATCCTGATTTTCTTACACCAAGTAAATATTTTTCCCATAATTTAATCATTGATTTATCTGGACAAAAAAATGGATTTTTTGAAATTACTTTATCGTTCCATTGATTTGTATCACATCCAAGTATTCCTAGCTGAGTTACTGCGCCAATTACTTTAAATTTTTTACCTAATTTTTTTTGAAGCACAACTTTTGCTATTGCACCGGCAGCAACACGTGCTGCAGTTTCTCTAGCAGAAGATCTGCCACCACCTCTATAGTCTCTAATTCCATATTTTTTAAAATAAGTAAAATCTGCATGACCTGGTCTGAACTTATCTTTAATATTACTATAATCTTTGGATCTCATATCTTTGTTGTAGATTATGAGAGAAATAGGTGTTCCTGTAGTTTTGCCCTCAAACACTCCCGACAATATTTGAACTTTATCATCCTCTTTTCTCTGAGTTGTAAATTTAGATTGTCCTGGTTTTCTTTTGTCTAATTCTATTTGAATATCTTGCTCTTTAAGAGTTATGTTTGGAGGACAACCATCAACAATACAACCAATTGCAGGTCCATGAGACTCTCCCCAAGTTGTGAAACGAAATAGCTTTCCAAAAGTATTAAATGACATTATTTATATTATATAGATTATTTTGTTTAAATTATGAATCAAAAAAACTCTTTAGGTCTTAATAGTTGCTTTCTTGATATAGATGATCCAATTCAATTATTTCATGAATGGATGGAGGAAGCAAAGAAAACTGAGCCAAATGATCCAAACGCTGTTGCTTTGGCTACATCAGATAAAAAAAACATTCCTTCAGTAAGAATGGTTTTACTTAAAGATTTCAACAAAGATGGATTTGTATTTTATACAAACTTAAATAGTCAAAAGGGAAATGAATTAAAAGAAAATCCAAATGCTGCGATGTGTTTCCATTGGAAAAGTCTTTTAAGACAAATAAGAATTAATGGAAAGGTGTCATTAGTTTCTGATCAGGTTGCAAATGAATATTATTCATCTAGAGCGTATGAAAGTCGAATAGGAGCATGGGCTTCTAAGCAAAGTGAAGAATTAAATTCTCGAGAACAATTATTAAAATCTATACAAGATTACAAAAAAAAATATAGCAACAAATCAGATGTACCAAGACCAAGTTACTGGTCTGGATGGATTTTATCTCCAGATAGTATTGAATTTTGGTTAGATGGTGAGAACAGAATCCACGAGAGATTAAAATATAATAAAGATAACTCTGGGAAGTGGATAAAGTCTTTATTAAGTCCTTAAAAATTTCTTGATAAACTAAATGATGTTAATCTTTTAAGAATATTTTTTTCTTCAGAGTCTTTAAATACACTTAGAGAATTTGAGGCTAAATTTATATAGTGTTGTGCTTTTTGATAGCATTCCTGAATTATTTTATACTTATTTATAAGAGTAATAATTTGATTGAAATCATCTTTTGTTCTTAACTCTTTTTTAAACATATTTGATAAAATTTTCTTTTCATCATTTCCTAATTTTTGAAAAAGTAAAATTATTGGTAACGTAATTTTTCCTTCAAAAAAATCTTGACCAATTTTTTTGCCAAATTGTTTGAGCTCAGCATTATAGTCTAGTGTGTCGTCTGCTATTTGAAAAGTTAATCCCAAGTTTCTTCCATAAAATTCTAAAGCATCTTTTTCTTTATTTCCTGCATCTGATAAAATTGCACCAACTTTAGTTGCTGCTGCAAATAATTCAGCAGTTTTAGCTGAGATAATTTTTAAATATGTTTCTTCCAGCATATCAACTTCACCTTTGTGTTGAAGTTGTAAAACTTCTCCTTGAGCAATTTTTGATGAAGTGGAAGATAATAATTTTAAAACTTCTATGTTTCCGTCTTCTACCATCATTTCAAAACATCTACTCAATAGATAATCTCCTATTAAAACCGACGAATGATTATCCCAAACTTTGTTTAAAGTTTCTTTCCCTCTTCTAACAGTGCCTTCATCAATTACATCATCATGCATCAACGTTGCGCTGTGAATTAATTCAACACACGCAGCTAAATTTATATCTCTAGAGCCTCTAGAGTAACCACATAATTTTGCACTACCTAATGTTAGTAATGCTCTTAGTCTTTTTCCTCCAGTTTCTATGTGATAATCTGTCATTTTTTGAACCAGCTGTACGTCACTAGATAATTTTGATTTTATTTTTTCTTCGGTTAAAACCAGTTTTTCTTCAACCGAGTCTTTAAGCTGAAAATATGAATCATGTATCTGATTTTTAAGCTGTACAACTGTTCCCATAACACTTTTAAATTAGTATAATTTTTTTATATATATTACTTATCAATTGACGCACCAGTTTCTTCAATTATAAGTAGTCTTTATATTCAATAAATAATTCTATAAGACTTACCTATGTTCTCATTTTTTAAAAAGAAAAAAATCGTTGCTCACTTAAAATTAAGTGGGGTTATTGGTAATGCCGGAAAATTTAAACAAGGTATTGATTTTGCAGGTCAAGAAGAACTAATTAAAAAGGCTTTTTCTCTGAAAAAAGCGACATGTGTTGCTATATCAATCAATTCTCCAGGAGGATCACCAGTTCAATCTCATTTAATCTACAGTTTTATTAGACAACAAGCAAAAAAAACACAAAAAAAAAGTTATTGTATTCGCTGAAGACGTAGCAGCATCTGGAGGTTATTTGATTTCTTGTGCTGGGGACGAAATATATGCAAATTCAAGTTCAATAATTGGATCTATAGGAGTGATATATTCTTCTTTTGGATTTACTGAGTTGATAAAAAAAATTGGGGTTGAAAGAAGAGTTCATACTGCTGGCAAAAACAAAAGCACACTTGATCCATTTTTAGAAGAAAAAAACGAGGATATTGAAAGATTAAAAAATATTCAATTGGATCTTCATAAAGACTTTATAGATGTTGTTGAAAAAAGCAGAGGATCAAAATTAAACAAATCAGATGTAGAACTTTTTTCAGGTGAGTTTTGGTCAGGCAGTAAAGCAAAAAATTTAGGATTGATTGACGGAATTGGTAACGCACACGAAATATTAAAAGATAAATTTGGTGAAGATGTAATTATTAAAAAATTTGAAAAATCAAAAGGATGGTTAAGTCAAAAACTTTCTTCATCCAGTAATCAAGTAGATCAAATAGCAAGTATTTTAGATGAAAGATCAATTTGGCAAAGATATGGTTTCTAAAGCAAAAAAAGAAAAAAAAAAAATTCAAACATTCCAAGATACAATTTTAAATCTTCAGAAATTTTGGAGTAAAAAAGGATGCATTATTCTTCAGCCTTATGATATGGAAGTTGGTGCAGGAACTTTTCATCCAGCTACTACCTTAAGATCACTTGGAACCAAACCATGGAAAGCAGCTTACGTACAACCATCAAGAAGACCTACAGATGGAAGATATGGAGATAATCCAAACAGGTTGCAACACTATTATCAATTTCAAGTTTTAATTAAACCTTCCCCTGAAAATATAAAAAAACTTTATTTAAATAGTTTATCTACTATAGGAATAGATCATAATGATCATGATATAAGGTTTGTTGAAGATGATTGGGAAAGTCCAACATTAGGTGCTGCAGGACTGGGATGGGAAGTATGGTGTGATGGAATGGAAATTACTCAATTTACCTATTTTCAACAAATGGCAGGATTCGATTGTAAACCTGTATCAGTTGAAATCACTTATGGTTTAGAAAGAATTTGTATGTTCACTCAAAAAGAAAAAAACGTTTATGATTTATTATGGAATGATGAAGGTGTAAAATATCACGAGGTATTTCATCAAGCCGAAAAAGAATTTTCAGCATACAATTTTGAACACGCGAATGTAGAAACACTTTTGAAAATGTTTGAAATGCATGAGTCCGAGGCAAAAGAATTGGTAGAAAAAAAAATTTCTTTACCAGCATATGATCAATGTTTAAAAGCTAGTCATGTGTTTAATATTTTAGATGCAAGAGGTGCAATCAGTGTAGCACAAAGAGCAGGTTATATTGCTAGAATAAGAGATATTACAAAATCTGCAGCAGGCGTTTGGTTAGATAGTCAAAAATAATGTCACAGTTTTTTTTAGAATTATTTAGTGAGGAAATACCCTCAAATCTTCAACAAAATTTAAGGGAAGACTTACTTAAAAGTTTTAATGATTTTTTTTCAGAAAAATCAATTTTATTTAAAAAAAGCTCATCATACTCAACACCAAACAGACTGGTGGTATTATTTGAAGGTGTTCAAAAAAATGTTGTACTAAAACCTGAGGAGATTAAAGGTCCAAATATCAAGTCACCAGAGCTAGCAGTAGACGGGTTTGTTAGGTCAAATAAAATATTAAAAAAGGATCTCTACCAAAATAAAACCGATAAAGGAGAATTTTATTTTTTCAAGACAAAATCAAAAAAATTGCACACACATGAATTGCTAGAGGAATTTATCCCAATATTATTAAGTAAAATTCAATGGAAAAAATCAATGTATTGGGGAACTTTTGACCTAAATTGGGGGAGACCGTTAAAATCAATTCTAGCTGTATTTGATAAAAAAAAATTAAATTTTAATTTTCATCACCTAACATCTTCTAACTCAACTTTTATTGATAAAGAATTTGAGGAAAATAAAAAGTCATTCTTGGAATATAAAAATTATAAAAGTTTTTTTAAAAAAATTGGCATTATCGTTGATCACAACGAAAGAAAAAAGTTAATAGAAAAAAAATTCAACAATATATTAAAAAATAAAAATATTAAGATTCAACATAATCCTAGATTGCTTAATGAGGTTGTAGATTTAACAGATCAACCAAATATCCTTCTTTGTGAATTTGATAAGAAATTTTTGAATATTCCAAAAGAAATATTAATTATTACTATGCAATACCATCAAAAATATTTCCCTATATTTGATAATAAAGAAAATATTACTAATGAGTTTTTAGTGGTTGCAAACAAAAAAGATAAAAAAGGATTAATTAAATTAGGAAATGAAAGAGTGGTCGAAGCAAGATTAAGTGATGCAGAATTTTTTTGGAAAAAAGATAAATCCCAAAATATGGTCAAAAAAGTTACTGAATTAAAATCAATGAACTATTTTAGAGGATTAGGAAGTTATTTTGATAAAGCTCAAAGAATGAGAAAATTAGGTGGAATGATATCTGATGAACTTTTAATTAGTAAAGAAAAAGTTGAATTATCAGCATCAATTTGTAAAGTTGATTTATTATCAGAGCTAGTGGGAGAATTTCCAGAACTACAAGGTGTGATGGGAGGTTATTTTGCTATTGCACAAGGTTTTGATAAAGATTTGGCTTTGGCCATAAGTGAGCAATATTTGCCCACAGGATCAGGCTCAAGTGTCCCAAAAAAACCATTTAGCATAGCCCTTTCTTTAGCTGATAAGATAGACACTTTAGTTGGTTTTTTTGGTTTAAATCAAAAGCCAACAAGTTCTAAAGATCCATATGCTCTAAGAAGATTAGCATTAGGAGTAATAAGAATAATAGTTGAAAATAAAAAAGATTTTAAAATAAAAGATTTAATTAATTATTCTTTAAGCCTGTATCTAGATCAAGGTTTTGAAATTGATAATAAATCTTTACAAAATGAGTTATCAGATTTTTTAATGGATAGATTAAAATATCACATGAAGGAAGAAAATATTAGGAATGATATAGTTCAAGCATCAACCAGTTCTTTTAATTTAGATCAATCTGTTATCATTTTTAATAAAGCTAAACATCTAGATAAAATTATTAACAAACCAGATGGTTTAGATATTATTGCAAGTTATAAAAGAGCCTCAAACATTTTAGACGGTGAATTAAAAAATAATAAAATAGAATTATCAAATACAACTGACCCTGGTATTTTTAAAACCGATTTAGAAAAAAACCTATTTAAAAAAATTAGTGAATTAAGGAAATATTTTTCAGGCATTAATAAAGATGAAAATTATGTTCAAACATTGCACAATTTAGCTAGTGTTAAAAGAGAGGTTTTTGACTTTTTTGATAATGTAATTGTGAACGAGGATGATCCAGTCGTAAAGAAGAATAGGTTGGAACTAATCCAAATGATGTGTAAAACGTTTAACAATTATGTTAATTTTTCTCTAATCGACTCCCATTAATGAAAAAACTTATATTAAATTTTAATTCTAAGGATAGTAAAAAAATTAAAAATCCTAAAAACTTTTTAGGAGGAAAAGGTGCTAATCTCTCTGAAATGGGAAGAATGGGTCTTCCAGTGCCTCCTGGTTTTACAATATCTACAAAAGTTTGTGAAATTTTTTATAAGGATAAAAAAAAATTGAATAAAATTTTAATTTCTCAAATTAAAAAAGAATTAAAATTAATCGAAAAACATGTTTCTAAGAAATTTGGGGACTTAAAAAATCCACTTTTGTTGTCTGTGCGGTCTGGTGCAAGAGTATCAATGCCAGGTATGATGGATACTATTCTAAATCTGGGTCTGAACGATAAAACAGTCAAAGCTTTAGCAATTAAAACTTCAAATGGAAGATTTGCTAAAGACAGTTATAGAAGATTCATTCAAATGTACGGTAATGTTGTAATGGGTGTAGAAGGTTATCATTTTGAGGAATTAATTGAAAATTATAAACTTACGAAAGGTGTTTTGTTAGATACAGATTTAGATGAAAGTGATTGGGATGGATTAATTGAAGATTTTAAAAGAACAGTAAGAGAAAAGGCAAAAAAAGATTTTCCCCAAGATGTTCATGAACAATTGCTGGGAGCAATAAGTGCAGTATTTTTATCGTGGGAAAGTAATAGAGCAAAAGTTTACAGAAAACTAAATCAAATCCCAGCAGAGTGGGGAACTGCAGTAAATGTTCAATCAATGGTTTTTGGAAATATGGGTGATGATTGTGCAACAGGAGTTGTGTTTACAAGAAATCCATCAGATGGATCAAATGAAATATATGGTGAGTACTTAATTAATGCGCAAGGCGAAGATGTTGTGGCAGGCACAAGAACTCCTCAATACATAACAAAAAAAGCTAGGAGAGATGCTAAAGTAAAAGAATTATCAATGGAAGAATCCATGCCTAAAGTCTTTAAAGAACTTCAAAAAATTTTAAAAAAATTAGAGATGCATTACAAAGATATGCAAGATGTAGAGTTTACAGTTGAAAATAGCAAACTATGGATGCTTCAAACCAGATCAGGAAAAAGAACGGCAAAATCAGCAGTAAAGATTGCAGTTGATATGGTTAAAGAAAAATTAATTTCTAAAAAAGAAGCAGTATTAAGAATTGACCCAAATTCTTTAGACACACTTTTGCACCCTACTTTGGATGAAAAAAGCTCAATAAAAGTAATAGCAAATGGATTACCTGCATCGCCAGGCGCAGCCAGTGGTAAAGTTGTATTTACATCAGAAGAAGCTGAAAGATTAACCGCAATGATGCAAGATACAATTTTGGTAAGAATAGAGACCTCCCCAGAAGATATACAGGGAATGCATGCTGCTAAAGGAATTTTAACAGCCAGAGGAGGAATGACAAGTCATGCTGCAGTTGTTGCTAGAGGCATGGGTAGACCGTGTGTATCGGGATCCAGTGAAATTGATATAAACTATAAAAATAAATCTTTTAAAACTTCTTCAATGGAGATTAAAGAGGGAGAAATAATTACAATCGATGGCTCAACGGGCAGAGTGATTGCTGGAGGTGTTTCAACCGTGAAACCAGAAATATCTGGTGATTTTTCAAAGTTAATGTCATGGGCTGATAGTTTTAGGAAATTAAAAGTAAGAACAAATTCAGAAACGCCAAAAGATACTAAAACAGCAAAAGACTTTGGTGCAGAGGGTATTGGATTATGTAGAACAGAGCATATGTTTTTTGATGAAGAACGGATCTTGTCTGTAAGAGAAATGATATTATCAAAAACAAAAGAGGATAGAGCAATAGCATTAGAAAAACTTTTACCACACCAGAGAAAGGATTTTATTGATATATTTAAAATTATGAGTGGATTACCAGTCACAGTAAGATTACTAGACCCACCATTGCATGAATTTTTACCGCGTACAGAAAAGGAAATTAATGAAGTTGCTAATATAGTGAATATTCCAGTTAAAGAGATTGAGTCAAGAATAGAAGAGCTTCATGAACAAAATCCAATGCTAGGTCACAGAGGTTGTCGTCTAGGAATATCTTTTCCAGAAATTTATGAAATGCAATGCAAAGCAATATTTGAAGCCTTAGCACAAGTCAAAAAAAGTAATTTTAAATCTGCATTTCCTGAAATAATGATACCTTTGGTATCTACTGAAGCTGAGATAAAAATAATGAAAGACCTAGTAATTAGAACTGCAAGTCAAGTTCAACAAGAACATAAATTGAAAATAGAATTTTTAGTAGGTACGATGATTGAACTACCCAGAGCTGCAATAAAAGCCAAGGAAATTGCTAATCATGCTGAATTCTTTAGCTTTGGAACAAATGATCTAACACAAACTACTTTTGGGATTAGTAGAGATGATAGTGGAAAATTTTTGAATGATTATTTAGAAAATAAAATATTTGCTATTGATCCTTTTGTCTCAATAGACGAAGGAGTTTCAGATTTAGTTAAAATAGCAGTAGAAAAAGGACGAAAACAAAACAAAAATCTTAAATTAGGTATCTGTGGAGAGCATGGTGGAGACCCAGAAAGTATATCTTTTTGTGCTAAGATTGGTTTAAATTATGTTTCTTGTTCACCTTTCCGAGTTCCAGTTGCAAGATTAGCAGCTGCACAAGCAGAAATTAAAAAGTACAAAAAAAATTAACTTTATTTAAAATCAACAATTATATTCTTTTTAGTAGAAGAATAATGATGAATATTAGCATTATTCAGCTTCTTTTTAATTCTTAAATAATTTTTATTTCTAAACAATTTTTCTTCATAATTTTTTTTAGTTAAAGATCGTATTTGATGAAAGTTTATATTTTCTCCATAATTATCAAAACCTTGAGCTTGAGATACCCTTATGAATTTTTTTTTATCAAAAATAATACCGGCGTTTCTTGACTCTAAACTATTTATTTTAATAGGGTTTTGTGGGTGAGTTTTCCATTTGTTGGTCAATGGTCCGTCCTCTGAGTAAAAAATTGAAAGATCATGACCGTAATCTTTGCAATTTGATCGGTCTATATTTGTAAATAACCACCATAGATTATTTTTTTTAAAAATAATATTATCTACTGAATTCATATCTTTAATAATTGTTTTGTAAAATTTCCATTTGAATGGAAAATTAATACTTTTATATAATCTTATTTCTGAAACTTCTGAACTTTCTGGACACATATAATAATTATTTTTAAATTTAAATATAAATGGAAAAGATAAATGAAATTTTTCTTTTAAAACAATTTTTTTCTCAAGCTTTTTTTTATTTAAATCAATACAAGCAATATGCCCCCTTTTTTTTTCATAATCATATTCTTCAGCAAAACAATAAATTTTATTCTTATTTTCACATAAAAATGGATCAGCTAAAAATTTTTTTCTATCATTTTCAATAATTAATGGTTTCATATTTAAATTAAATAGAGCTAGTTTAAAATTATAATTATTAATAAATAATTTTTTTGTTAAATTTTTTATAGTTTGGCATGTATATTTTATTTGATTTATTATTTTCGGAATTTCATAAATCTTCCCTTTTTTCTTTTTTTTAAGAAAAAAAAATTTTCTTTTCTTAGAAAAATCTAAAAGAACTTTTTCTAAATAAAAATTACTCTTTTCATAAAGCTCTGCTTGATTTAGTAGAAAAAATGACTTTGTTTGAAAAAAACCCTCTAAAATTATTTTTCCGTAATCAAGATTTGGCTTAAGTATCTGAATCATGAAGCCTGTATTTTTTTCCTGATATAAAACTTCCCAAAAACCAGCAGGCGATCCTCTAAATTTTTTATAGTCTCCATGATGAAAAGAAATGATTCCAAATTTAGAAACCTTAAAAAAATCATTATTTAAAATATTTGAGCAAGATCTAATCAAAATATCAAATTTTTCTTTCTTAATATTATAATCATCACTTATCTTAAGTTTGTTTTTTTTTAAGTTTTTTATCTTTATCTCTTTTTTAACAATTTTTTTAATATTAAATTTATTTAAATGATTATTGTGATTTTTTGAAAATTTAAGAATTAAATTCTCAAAAAAAATAATTATCTTAAAAAAAAATTTTTTTAAAACCTTATTTTTTTTATAACTTTTGTCTTCTCTAGGAATCGATATGAAATGATTAAAATCAAAATTTTTTTTATTGTTCTTTAACCGCTTAGCTAAACTATAAGTATATTTATCTACATTTGTTCCATTGGTTATGATTCCAATTTTAACTTTATTCATTAATTTGAAAATCTTTTTATTACTGCTATCGAGCTAGTAGTTTCTAGAAAAAGAATTATTACATCTTTCTTTTTTGAAATGACCATATCTCTTACTCTTTCATTTAAAGGAAAATATTCGTGTTTTGTTATTTTTTCTTTTTTATCATTAAGTTCGATATAATGTAGTCCTAAATCTTGTTCGACTATTTCGTTTCCCATTGCACCAATCAGAAATTTGTCATCATCTTCCGATAAAGAAATAATTTCACTAATTCCTATTGATGGTACAAAATATTTTAATGGTTCTATGAAACCAAATTTTTTATGGGATTTATTTAGTGGGGCCTCTTTTAATTTTTTTTCTGAATAGTTTTTCTTATAATGTTCACCATATGAAGATATAGGCCAGCCAAAATTTTTAATTTCTGAAAATGGATTGTGATTAATGTTTATTTCATCTCCCCCTTTTGGCCCATGTTCAGTAGATATTATAAAATTATGTTTATTACTATAGTACAGTCCTTGGGCATTCCTATGTCCGTAAGATACAATCTTTCCTATTTTTGAATCAATATCAATTTTCAAAATTTTTCCATATTGATTATCTGTTCTTTGAGCTAAAGGTCTATTTCTAAAATCCCCAGTTGAAAATAAAATTGAGTCATCAATTTTAACAATACGACCACCAGCGCCTTGATGTCCATAATACTCATGATTATTTTTTTTATCTACACAATCAATTGTTTCATAAAATAACTTAAAATTTAAAAATTCATAATTTATATTTGTTGAAAAAATTTTTAAATCATAACAATCGTTTTTCTTTTTTCCAATAATTGAAAAATAAATTATATTATTATCTACATGCACATCTTTAATACCGTAATGGTCATGAAGATAAAATTCATCAAAATTTATCAATTTTGAAATATTTGAATCAATTTTTTTAAATTTTTCTAAATTTTTAATATCTGCAAATGCAAAAATTCCATCATAAGTAGCTAATATTAATTCTTTATCATTATTAAAAAAATCAATGTATGCCGAACCTACGGCTTTAATATTTGCATTAAAGAGTATGTCATTAGTTTGGTATTTAGAAATTTTATATTCTTCAAATTTGTTAATATTTTTATTTTTCAGTACTTGAGTAAAATGTATTTCTTTTTTGTTAATAAAATTATTTAAGTTTTTTCCATCAAGAATTAAATTTTTTTGAATTTTTGATAATTGTTTATTTCTTATTTTTAACTGTTCAGTAATATTATATATCTCATTTTTTTTTGATGCTGAGTTTGTTTTATTTAACAAATAACCTGAAATCAGCATGAAAATCAGAATTAAGATTATGAAAATATATACTAAGTTATATTGAAATTTCATGTATTTTTTTTTCTTTAAATTTTACTATATTATTCATCTTATTAAAGAATCTTTAATTATAATGATTAATTTTTTTGTTCAGATGCGATAATTAGTATTTATACATAAATTTTAAAATATATTAACTTTAAAAGTAATGAAATTTAAATTTATTGGTAATGCTGGTGGTATATTTCTGGGATCAAATGGATCTAAAATTTTATGTGATCCTTGGATAGTAGATGGTGTCTTTGAAGATTCTTGGTACCATTACCCTCCCTTAAAAACGAAACTAAAAGATATTCAGGATGTAGATGGGATTTATGTTAGCCATATTCATCCAGATCATTTTGATGATAGATATTTTAATTTTTCAAAAGATATGCCATTGATTATACTTAATGAAGGTCCAAATTTTTTAAAAAAAAACCTTATTAAAAAAGGTTATAATAATTTTATAGAAATAAAAGACAATCAAACAGTTCAGTTTAAAGAATTTAAATTTACCATATATAAGCCATTTACAAAGCATATTTTTGAAGAGTCTTTAATTGGAAACTTAATTGATAGTGCTTTAGTTATAGAGAATAATGGAGTAACTGCTATTAACTTTAACGACAATAGGCCAGACAAAAATGCTTGTTTGTTTTTGAAAAAAAAATTTAAAAATATAGATTTGGCAATGTTAAATTATAATGCCGCTGGACCTTATCCTTCTTGTTATGATAATTTGTCTATTGAGAAAAAAAAAAGTGAAAGTAAAAGAATTTTAAAAAGAAATTTTGAACATTTGTGCAATATAATTCCCGTACTTCAGCCTAAATCAGTTTTGCCATTTGCAGGTTCATATGTCATTGGAGGTAAAAATTCTTATAAAAACGAATATTTAGGCACAACAACTTGGGACCAGTGTGCCGATTATCTTAGAAAAAACTTAAAATTTAACTCTAAAGTTTTTTGTTTAAGAGAAAATCAAACTTACGATATTAAAAATCAAAAACAGTTAGATAAATATGAAAAATTAGATGTTAAAGAAATGAAAAATTATATTCATTCATTAAAAGATAAAAAATATGCATATGAATATGATGATATGCCTGAAATTTCTGAATTAAAAAATGAATTAAAATTGGCATCAGTTAAGTTTATTGAAAGAATTAAAAGATTTAATATTGAATTAAAGTCAAACGTTTATCTAAAAATAAATAATGAAAATATTAAAGTAATTGATGGCAAAGAAGAAAATAGACACCTATATTGTGACTTAGATTTGAGACTATTAAAAAGAATATTGCATAAAAAAGCACACTGGAACAATGCAGAAATAGGAACGCATATTAATTTTAACAGAATTCCCAATAAAATGGATGTGGATATTGAAACATGTATGAGCTTCTTTCATCTTTAGCTAGATAATTGATTATTTTATAATTGTAGTTTTTTTTCACAGTTGTCTTTCATGTATCTCTTCCAAGCTGATTAGAGTAAATCATTTTAAAATTTTTTAGAGAGGTACATATTTAGGTACATAGTAATTTAAGGTTTTTTTGTAATAGATTTGTGTTTGAGTTAGATAGTAATTTTGCTAAAATTTACTTTATGAAAAAACTATCTCTATACGTCTTTCTGGGTTTGATGTTTTGCAATGTTGGTTTTGCTGAAATATATGCATGCTCAATGGGATTAGAAAGATATAATAGAGATGGTGAAGTTGAAACTTCAATATTTGAGAGAAGAGGCAAATTTTTCTTTTCTGATAATAATATTAAACTCAGAATTACTGGTGAAACAAATAAGGAAATATTTTTAACTTCAGAAAATGTAGTGGCTGGTGGAATTTATGTTGTGATTATTGATAAAAAAGAAAAAGAATTTACATACCGATATGTAGACTTAGATATTGCTAGAGAAAACGAGAGTTATCCTCTTCCATTTGGTAAATGCGTTGTAAAATAAACTACAGAGAAGGGGCGTTCTGTTGCCCGGTATTAGATTAGAAAATATCATATTTGATAACTTTATTACACTAATTCATTTTCAGAATGAATTATTTTTTTTTTACTTGGTTTTTTTGATCTTACACTTCATTGTAAATTTGAATAAACTAATTTTATGAAAAAACTATCTCTATTTTTCTTTGTTCTATTAATATGGTGCAATGTTAGTTTTTCAGGCGAACCATCTTATTCTGAAAATAGTTTAAATGAAAATATATCTGAATGGGGTTGGGAAATAGATGACAAAGAATTCCTTAAACCTGGAAAAGGACTTTTAGAAATTTATACATTAGAACTTTATTATGACAAAAAAGATTGGATACTTAAATGTCAAATTACTTATTATTATAGTTCTTCCGATACATACTGTAGAATGCCTTAAATTTATGAAAAAACTATTTCTATACATCTTTCTAGTTTTGATGTTTTTGATTAAACCATCTATTGCAAAAAATATACCTCACCCACTTGATTTTAGAGGATCAGAACAAGAAAAGAAAAAGATCATCACTTTTATCGAGAAAAATATTTATGAAATTTATTGCGAAAATGAAATGTTAAAAAGTATGTGTACAAATTCATTACTAAGAATTATGGAAGAAGAGGAATTAAATTCATTTAAAAAATTAACAAAAGCAAAAGAAGAAGTAATACTCAATAATGTTATACAAACATACTGTATGAATTCGATGCTGGAGGGCATGTGTATGTATGTGACTATTCTTATGATGTATGAGGAAGAAGTAAAAGCATCAGGCAAAAAATTAACTTGGTGATTTTAAAGGGGGGTTCTGTTGCCCGGCATTAGATTAGAAAATAGTATATTTGCTCACTTAATCAAAACACTTCATTGCAAACTTCATTGCCAGAATGACTTGTTTTCTTTTAAGTTGATTTTTTTGATCTTACACTTCATTGTAAATTTGATTAAAGTGAATATATGAGAAAATTAATATTCCTTATTTTTGCAGGTTTAATTTGGTGCAATATTGGTTTTGCAAAAACATTTTTTTATTCCTGTATCCATGAGGATCAATTTCAAATGATTTTTAAAGTAGATGATAGACTAAAAAAAATCATACATGTCTCGTCCTATAACACAACTGCAAAAAAAAAATATACTGTAAATGAAGAATATCAAGTTTTAGAATGGGGAGGAGATTATGTTTGGATTACTTATACTAATGACGACGGAAGTAGAGGTTTAAGTTATTTTGATTTTAAAGAAAATTTATATTTACAATCTACTATTAATCCCTCAAGTAGTCTTTTAGATTATATGTATCAAAGTAGATCTCATAATTGCTTTGTATCCAGTAATTAATCGCTATTCCAAGTAAATAAATCAGCATCAAAAGGTATGTTTTTAAATTTAAGTAAGATTTTATATTTTTGTAATCTTTCTTCCTTCTTAAATTTTTTTAAATAGTCGAGTATTTGATCATAAGTCAAACCCTTTAAGTATTTCTTTTTAACATCGACATACTCCTCATAATCCATACCACATATAGAGAATTTTTTTTTAGGATCTATATGTTCAGCATAACTTATTGTGTCTTCAGTTTCGCTAAGGACATCATAAAAACGAGCGATTTGATTTTCTCTTTCAAAGAGAATATCTCTCTTGAAATCAAATAGTTCTTGTTGTTGCATATTTTGGAGTTATTAAAGTTCTGAAAATTAACTTTAACAATTTAAATATTATTAAATAAAAGTGTCAGAATTAAGGAGCGTTCTGTTGCCCGTTTATATTATTATTAAAATGTCATTGCAAAAATATATAAACCTGCAATGAAATTTAAACTCCAAACTATCAGCATTATTTTTGCTAGTATTGAAAAAATTTTCCATCCCTTGTAATTATTTGATGATCTCCATATTCCGATTACAATAAAAATATGCCACGGAAGAGCAACTACTCTCATCAGTCCAATGTCTTGAGTTAAAACCATACCTATAAAACCCATAATTGCTGAACCTATGAAACCAAATAACCAAAAAGATATCGGTAAAGATAGTTTACCCTCAAAAAATTTTTTCACATAAGATTGAAACAGTATTTAATTAATTTATCAATTTAAAAGAAAAAGGGGCGTTCTGTTGCCAGGTGCCCTTAACTTGTTAACGTTATACAACAATTCTAGATCATAAAAAACGGCTATTTCTTTGCTGGGTGAGTCCGTATTGTGCCCGCCAGTGAGTCCGGATATGATGAGTCCAATGAAAAGAAGAAAAAGCCAATACTCAACAAGAGATTATACTAAAAAGGTTTATTGGTCTGGAGACAAAAAAGATTTAAGAAAATCATTCCCTAAATGGACAATGATAACTTGGGCAATTATCGATCTTGTTCTCGGGGTAGGCTTAATTTGGTTCGCAATTAATCAAACAGAAAATACATTAATTTTTTATCTATTATTCATTGGTGGATTATTATCTTTTCGAATGTGCTATGTTCACTTAAGTTATCTTTGGGGTGGAAAAATTTGGGGGCCTAGCAAATAATGGTTTTCGGAATATTTAGAAGTATTAAAAAATCTTCAAAATTGATTAAGATTTATAAAATCCTATCAGATGTATCGATGGATTTTGATATGAAGTCTATGTTTAAGAAATCCAAAGATAAAGAAAAAGCTATTGAAGATTTAATCGAGATTGCGTTTGATGATCCAAATAATAAGCCAATTATAAAAAAATATAAAATAACAAAAAAAAATATGAAAAAGAAATATCAAGATTTAGTCGTTAATGGTGCAGGTGTTGTGGCCAGAAATCATTGGGTTGCTGCTAGTGCTTTAGTTTATCCGCAAACTTTAAGTTTTGTTTTTGATAAAAAACATAAAATTAAAGGACAGCAGATGGCATTTATTTTAGTTGATTATTTTGATCAAAATAGAGTTGGACCTGTTTTAGAATGAAAAAACTTTTAGCGATCGTGGTTCTGGGTTTGTTTTTAAGCAGCAGTGTTTTCGCAGAAGAAATTATTTTAAGATGTATCCCAAAGATAACCACTGTTAAAGCTGGCAATAAACAAGTTGGGGACAGCCTTTGGCATAGAGTTTTGTATGCAAAATTTATAGAGGAGTTTGATTTAACCAAAAGTGAAAAACCTATAAAAAGTATCAAAAAATTAAATTTATATTTGATTAACGAAAAGGGAAAGAAGGATAAATTCTCCATGGATAATGGCAACTATTCTGAGTCTGGAAAAATCAAAAGATTCGACTTTGATGATATTTGGGAGACTAAAACATACAAATCATATTTCACTCTAAATATCAATTTTGATGGAGGTAGCTGGGTTGCAAGTGGAAATCACAGTTCAACGGAAGTTGATGGTGATCAATTATTAAAAAATATTTTTAGTTGGTTTGGCAAATGTTATAATTTAGATAAAAAACAATTTAAAAAGCCTATTAAGAATGATGAATTTGTTAAATCCGTTCAGTAGAATAAAATTTCCTCACTGTGCCCTATGTGTGCCCAAAATAAAAAAAGTTGTTAATTAATAAGTGTTAACGCCAATACGCAGGGGCGTTCTGTTGCCAGGTGCCCTTAACTATCTTTATTTTCAAGATTTTCTTTAAACCAGAATTTTAAATTAACGATGGTATCATAATAAAATGCACCTCCAATCATAACTATCAGCGACCATTTAATCCAGGCAGTATCAATATATTTATAAGATAAAAATATTAATAATACTTTAATCAATGTATGAATAATTATGTATCCCCATGTATATATTTTTTTCTTTGCCATAAATTAGGGGGCGTTCTGTTGCCCGGTGCCTAATCTTCATCCTCTCCCGCTAAACTTAAACAAATCCCTAAAGTTATTAAACCAGCAAGAATTCCAAGTAATATAAAAAAACCATTCCAACCTATAACATCTGGTATCCAATATAAAATTATGGGTATGGGATAACTTTCTTGAGGATTGTTTATTAACCAAAAATAAGCATATCCACCAACTACAATAGAGATTGGGAATTTTGCAATACTAAAAAATTTTTTAATCATAAAATTTTCCTTTTTTTTAAAGGGGCGTTCTGTTGCCAGGTGCTCCAAACCCCTTAATTCAATATTTAAAAGTTAAAGTTTAACTGGACTCAATTCATACATTTGAACAATTTCGATACATTCATCAAAAATAGGTTTTGCTATCGGATTATTACCCGAAGCGAACTTCTTCATTTCTTCTTCATTATGAACTGAAACTTTAAACATAACATAACTTTTATCTGGTGCTATTGCTGGTACTGTTTTTTCAACATGAGCAATAGTTTTTCTTACTGCCATTCCCTCATCTGATTGCATAAATGCCATAAACTTTTCAAATTTTCCCTCACCAGATTTAATTTTTGCTATTGCAAGCATTTCTTTTTCCATATTTATATCCTTTCTTTTTTTAGGGGGCGTTCTGTTGCCAGGTGCCCCGAACCCCGTTTGCCTAATTAACAAAGTTAATTATGCAGCAATTGCGTAACTTTCGTTAGCAGTTATAAATTAGCCCGTTACGGTGGAGCAATCCCGAACGAAAGAATAGCCTTTAGTCACCCGTCGAATCTAGTTCACCCCCATAAGTTGTAGTGGTGGAGGTGGTGGGTACTGCCCCCACGTCCGCAATGGTTATTACGAAATTCGTTTATCGTCGTAGTTGGAAAACCAACATTATTAATATAAAAGTAATTACAATAGATTCAATAACAATCATGAAATTAACTAAAGAACAGTCTGAAGAAATAAGGAATCAACAATCTCAGAGCAATATAACTAAAAGAGTTACAGCTCCTGAGCTTGAAAAAATTCTATATGAAGCAATTCCTGCACTAGATCATGGTTTTGTTAGAGTTGTAGATTATATGGGTGACGACTCCTCTATTGTTCAATCAGCCAGGGTATCTTATGGAAAAGGAACTAAACAAGTTTCTACTGACAAAGGCCTAATTAAATATTTGATGAGACATTGGCACAGCACCCCATTTGAAATGTGTGAAATTAAATACCATGTTAAACTTCCAATATTTATTGCCAGACAATGGATTAGACATAGGACTGCAAATGTAAATGAATACTCTGCTAGATATTCTATTTTAGATAAAGAATTTTATTTACCCTCTCCAGAAAATTTGGCTGCTCAATCAACAAGCAATAGACAAGGAAGAGGCAATGTTTTAGAGGGAAAACAGGCAGAAGAAGTTTTAGAACTTCTAAAAAATGATGCCGAGAGAACATACGATAATTATGAGACAATGTTGAATGAAAGATTTGATGGTTCTACTATTGATGAAAACAAAAAAGGATTAGCTAGAGAACTTGCTCGAATGAATTTAACACTAAATACCTATACCCAGTGGTATTGGAAAACCGATTTATTAAACTTAATGAATTTTTTAAGATTAAGAGCTGACAGTCATGCTCAATATGAAATAAGAGTTTATGCAGATATCATGTTAGATACGGTTAAAAAATGGGTTCCAATAACTTATGATGCATTTATGGATTATAGAGTTGGTGGGACTGAAGTTTCAGCAAAAGGAAAAGTAATTATTCAAAAACTTATTAAAGGTGAAAATGTTGATGTGGAAAGTTCAGGACTTTCAAAGAGAGAGTGGAACGAGTTAATGATAGCCTTTGATCTTAAAGATAAGTTGATTTAATTTTATTTGCAAAATCTAAATAAATTTTAGAGATTTCGTGTTCAGGATTAGCTTCAACTATAGGCTTACCTTCGTCTCCATTTTTCCCAACTTCTGGATTAATAGGTATTTCTCCTAAAAATTCTTTCTTAAATTCTTCTGCAGTTCTTTTAACTCCACCTTCACCAAAAATTTTATACTTCTTGCCATCATCACCAGTGAAATAGCTCATGTTATCTACTAGTCCTAAAATTTTAACCCCAAGTTTATCAAACATTTTAATTCCTCTTTTAACATCCAATAATGCTACTTCTTGAGGAGTTGAGACAATGATGGCTCCATCCATTTTAATTTCTTGTGAGAAAGTTAACTGAGTATCCCCAGTTCCTGGAGGCATATCAACAATAATAAAATCTAAATCTTTCCAATTTACTTTTTGAGTAAAAGTTTTAATTGCACTGGTTACCATAGGACCACGCCATATCATTGGCGTTTGTTGGTCTGCTAAAAAACCAATAGACATACACTGAATGTCATATTTTGTAATTGGATCTAATTTTTGACCATCGCTTTTTGGTTTTTCATTAATATCAAACATTTTCGGAATTGATGGACCATAAATATCTGCATCCAAGAGACCAATTTTGCATCCAACTTTTTTTAATGCTAATGCAAGATTCGTTGCAAATGTAGATTTTCCAACCCCACCTTTTGCGCTAGAGATTGCTATAGTGAATTTTGTTCCGATAATTGGATTTTTAGTGAATTTTTTAGGCTCTAGTTTACGTTTCATTGCGGCACTAAGCTCAGGTTTTTTGTCAGTCATAAAACTATCATTACTTGTTTTTTATAATAAAGACACTATATACTTTGGCATATGTCAGATGATTTTAGAGGCAAAGGTGGAAGTCCATGGGGTACACCTCCAGGAGGTGGGAGCGGTAATGGATCAGGAAGAGGTCCGACACCACCAAATGTTGACGAATTAATTAGAGATCTACAGGAGAAGATTAAAAGATTTTTACCAGGAGGAAAAAGTTCTGGTGGAAAATCTATAAGTTTAATTCTACTTGTTTTAGCTTTTGTATGGTTAGCAAGTGGCCTTTATAGAGTGCTTCCAGATGAGCAAGGTGTTGTATTAAGATTTGGTAAATTTGTAAAGACTACACAACCTGGTTTGAATTATCATATACCATTTCCAGTTGAGACTGTGCAAACACCTAAAGTAACAAAAGTAAATAGAATGGATATAGGATTTAGATCTGAGAGAGACAGTGGTTTTTCAACAGGTGGTGGGGTTGCAGATGTTCCACAAGAAAGTTTGATGTTAACTGGTGATGAAAATATAGTAAATATAGATTTTTCAGTATTTTGGGTGATTAAAGATGCAGGAAATTTTTTATTTAAAATTCAAGATCCTGAAGGAACTGTAAAAGCAGCAGCAGAAACTGCCATGAGAGAAGTTATTGCTAAAAGTGACATTCAACCTATTTTAACAGAAGGAAGATCGAAAATTGAGATTGAGACTCAAGAAATTATTCAAAGTATTTTAGATGATTATGAAAGTGGTATACAAATTACTCAAGTTCAAACACAGAAAGCCGATCCACCTGATCAAGTAATCGATGCATTTAGAGATGTACAAGCTGCGAGAGCAGACATGGAAAGGTCTAAAAATGAGGCTGAAGCATATGCAAACGATGTTATACCAAGAGCAAGAGGGGAAGCACAAAAAATTTTACAAGCAGCTGAGGCATATAAAAAAGAAGTTGTTGCAAAAGCCGAAGGTGAAGCAAGCAGATTTATTGCGATCTATAATGAATACAAAAATGCTAAAGCAGTTACTCAAGAAAGAATGTATTTAGAAACGATGGAGAAAGTTTTGGCAGATATAGATAAAGTGATTATTGAAAAAAATGCAGGTTCAGGTGTAGTTCCTTATTTGCCTTTGCCTGAATTAAAGAAGAAAGCGACAAATTAAATGAAAGCTGGAAAGATATTAGTAGGAGTATTAGTTGCAATTGGAGTTGTGGCTTATTTATCTGTAATAATTGTTAAAGAAGTTAATCAAGCAATTATTCTTCAATTTGGTGATCCAAAAAGAATTATAATGAAGCCAGGTTTAAACTTTAAAATTCCATTCATTCAAAACGTCGTTTATTTAGACAAAAGAATTTTAAATTTAGATGCTCCACCAGAAGAGGTTATTGCATCAGATCAGAAACGACTGATTGTTGATGCATTTGCAAGATTTCAGATCGTAGATCCATTGAAGTTTTATATTTCAGTTGGAAATGAAAGAGTTGCTAGATCTAGATTATCAACAATTATAAATTCAAGAATTAGAAATGTATTAGGTCAAGAAGAATTACAAACATTATTATCTAAAGACAGATCTAAACAAATGGCTCTAATTAAAGAAGGCGTAAACAATGAAGCACAAAACTTTGGAATTAATATTGTAGATGTAAGAATTAAGAGAGCTGATCTTCCTCAAGCAAACAGTGACGCAATTTACAGAAGGATGCAGACTGAAAGGGAGAGAGAAGCTAAAGAGTTTAGAGCAAAAGGAGCAGAGATGGCTGTTACGATAACATCAACTGCAGACAAAGAAGTTACCGTTATTTTAGCTGATGCCCAAAAACAGTCTGAGATAATGAAGGGAGAGGGTGACGGTTTAAGAAATAAAATATTTGCTGATGCTTTTGGTCAAGACCCTGAGTTTTTTGCTTTCTATAGAGCTATGCAAGCATATGAAAAAGCTTTAATTGGAGGTGAAACTTCTTTAATTTTATCTCCTGATAGTGAGTTTTTTAAGTTTTTTGGTAACATAAAACCTGAAATTCAACAGTAATTCTTAAATGCGTGAGCTAGTCATAGCTTTTGGTCTTTTTTTATTTATTGAGGGAATTATTTACGCCTTATTTCCAGCAAAAATGAAATCTATGTTGAAAAAATTAGAACTTGTTAAAGACAGCCAACTAAGATCATTTGGACTAATTTTTGCGGTAACTGGTTTTGTAATTATTTATTATATTAAGTAAGAGTTAATATGAAAAAAATTAAATTAATAATTTTAACAATATTTTTATCATTTAGCTTATCTTTAAATGTAAGCTCTAAACCAGTTCCAGCTTCATTTGCGGATCTTGCAGAAAAATTAATGCCATCTGTGGTAAATATTTCTACAACAACAACTGTGGTAACAAACACTAACCCTTTTCCCTTTCAGTTTCCTCCAGGATCTCCTTTTGGGGATATGTTTAAAGAATTTGGGACACCTCAAGAAAGACAATCAGCTGCATTGGGTTCTGGGTTCATTATAGATGAAAAAGGAATTGTGGTTACAAATAACCACGTAATTCAAGATGCTGACGATATTATTGTTAGAGTAAATGGTGACCAGGAATTTAAAGCGAAGGTTTTAGGTGCAGACCCTCTCATGGATATTGCTGTTTTACAATTAGAAACAGATGAAAAGTTTGTCCCAGTAGCATTTGGAGACTCTGATAAAGCAAGAATTGGAGATTGGGTTTTAGCAATTGGAAATCCATTTGGTTTAGGTGGAACCGTTACTGCCGGAATTATATCAGCAAGAAATAGATCAATTGGTTTATCAAGATATGAGGATTTTATTCAAACAGATGCTTCTATAAATTCTGGAAACTCGGGTGGTCCTTTGTTTGATATGGAAGGTAATGTAATTGGAATTAATACAGCAATTCTTGGACGAAACGGTTCGATTGGAATTGGATTTTCTATACCATCGAACAGTGCTCAAATTGTTATCAAACAATTAATAGAATTTGGCGAAACTAAAAGAGGTTGGCTTGGTGTAAGAATTCAAGACGTAACAAAAGAAATTGCTGAAGTTGAAAAATTAGATAAAGCAAGAGGAGCACTTGTTGCAAGCGTTGCTGAAAATAGTCCCTCAGAAAAAGCAGGAATACGAGCTGGTGATATTATTTTAGAATTTAATGGTGAAAAAATAAATCAAATGAAAGAGCTCCCAGCTATTGTTGCAAGAACGGAAGTTGGAAAAAAAGTTGAGGTTAAAATTTGGAGAGAAAAAAAAGAGATTATCAAAAATGTTATTCTTGGAAGACTAGAAACTTCAGACGATTTTAAAATTAGTAAAAATCAAGAAACGCAACAACAGAATACTGATGAAATTATTGAAAGTTTAAAAATAGCAGTAAGACCTTTAAATAAAGAAGATATTAAAAATAGAAAATTACCTAATCAGACTACAGGACTTATAATAACAAAAATTGCAAATAATAGTCCCCTAGTAAATTCAATAGAACTTAATAGCATTATTGTAGAAGCTCAGAAGAAAAAAATTATATCTGCCGATGATTTAAGAAATATTACAAAAGAAGTTTTAAATTCAAATCAGAAAACAATTTTACTCGCAATTTACAATAATCAAAATCAACGAAGATATATTGGTGTTAAGTTAGATTAATCATGGATTTAAAATCCAAGATTATATTAATTTCAGGACCAACAGCATCAGGAAAATCAGATTTTGCAATTAAAGTTGCAAAAAAAATTGGTGGAGAGATTATTAATGCAGATAGTATGCAGGTATATAAACAGCTTAAGATTTTATCAGCTAGACCAGATCCAAAAAAAAATCGTAAAGTTAAACATCATTTATATGGTTTCCAGGATGTTACAAAAAACTTTTCAACAGGTAATTGGCTTAATCTTGTTATTAAAAAAATTAGAGAAGTACAAAAAAGAGAAAAAACTCCAATTCTAGTTGGAGGCACAGGTTTATATTTTAAGGCATTAACTGATGGGCTAGTTAAAATCCCACATATTTCATTGAAATTAAGAAATCAGATTAGAAATCTGCAAAAAAAATTAGGGCAAAAAAAATTTTATCAAAAACTTTTAAAATTAGATCGATACTCGATAGGAAAAATAAACCCTACAGACACCCAACGATCCATTAGAGCCTATGAAGTAAAAATGTTTACAAAAAAATCTCTGCATGAATGGTTTAAAAATACAAAATCAAACTTCACAGATGATGATTTTTTTAAAGTTTATATTGATTATCCTAGACAAGAATTAATTAAGCGAATTAACTTAAGAACAAGGAAGATGATAGAAAATGGAGCAATTAAAGAAGTTAAAAAATTTATAAAACTCAAGGTTAAAAAAGACAAAAGTGCTTACAAGGCTATAGGAGTGATGGAGATCAAGGATTATCTAAATAAAGAAAAAGATTTAGAGCAAATTAAAGAAAAAATAGCCATAAAAACTAGACAATACGCTAAAAGACAAAGCACTTGGGCTAGAGGTAACATGATGAGCTGGATAAAGTTAAAGCCACAAGACATAAATAAATTTTTAAAAAAAATTTAAAATTTTCATTCTTAAACTTGACCAATGAGTACAACTTCAGCTAGATTGCATAATGCCAAAATTATTAACTGGAGCAGAAATTGTATTTAAATGTCTTGAAGACCAAAAGGTAGAGCATATTTTTGGTTATCCAGGTGGTGCAGTTTTACCGATTTATGATGAGCTAAAAAATCATCCATCTATAAAACATATTTTAGTTAGACATGAACAAGGTGCTGGTCACGCAGCAGAAGGTTATGCAAGATCTTCTGGAAAGCCAGGTGTAGTTTTGGTTACATCAGGTCCTGGAGCTACTAATGTTGTTACAGCACTAACAGATGCTTACATGGATTCAGTTCCATTAGTTTGTATATCTGGCCAAGTTCCAACTCATTTAATTGGAACAGATGCTTTTCAAGAATGTGACACTACAGGAATTACAAGACCTTGTACTAAACATAATTGGCTAGTAAAGAATATCAATGATCTTTCAAAAGTTATTCATGAAGCTTTTAGAGTTGCAACAACAGGAAGACCAGGTCCAGTTTTGATTGATATTCCAAAAGATATTCAGTTTGCAAAAACAAAATACAAAAAACCAAATAAAGAGAAAAAATTAAATGGAAAAAAACATAATAAATTTTCTCAAGATCAGATTGATGAATTAGTAAAATTATTAAGCAAGGCTAAAAAACCAATCATCTATAGTGGAGGAGGAGTAATTAACTCAGGCCCAAAAGCAAGTCAGGCTCTGAGAGATTTTGTTGAGCTAACTGGTTTTCCTATTACTTCTACACTTCAAGGATTAGGTGCGTATCCTGGAGATGATAATCAATTTTTAGGAATGCTTGGTATGCATGGTACATATGAAGCAAATAATGCAATGCATGATTGTGATCTTTTAATTAATATTGGTGCAAGATTTGATGATCGAATTACTGGAAAAATAGATGAGTTTTCACCAAATTCAAAAAAAGGTTCATATTGATATTGATCCATCATCAATTAATAAAATTATCAAGGTTGATCTTGCAATAGTTGGAGATGTTTCGAGCGTTATCAGTAAAATTAATAAAACAATCGCTAAAAGAAAAAATGGTCATAGCAAATCGAACAAATCAAATATAGCCAAGTGGTGGGAACAAATTGAAAAATGGAGAGAAAAAGATTCTCTTAATTTTGTAAATAGTTATGAAAGTATAAAGCCTCAACATGCCGTTCAAAGGCTTTATGAATTAACTAAGAATAAAGACACTTATGTTACTACCGAGGTTGGACAACATCAAATGTGGGCTGCTCAACATTATAAATTTAATAAACCAAACAGATGGATGACATCTGGTGGCTTAGGAACCATGGGGTATGGATTGCCAGCAGCAGTCGGTGTTCAAATTGCTCATCCTGAAAAATTAGTAATTGATATTGCTGGTGAAGCTTCGGTTTTAATGACTATGCAAGAAATGTCTACGGCAGTTCAATACAATCTACCTATAAAAATATTTATTTTAAATAATCAATATATGGGAATGGTAAGACAATGGCAGGAATTACTTCATGAAAAAAATTATTCTGAGAGTTATTCAGAGGCATTACCTGATTTTATGAAAATGGCAGAAGCATATGGATGCAAAGGAATTAAAGCAGATAATCCAGCTGATCTTGATATTAAGATACAAGAAATGATTGATTACGATGGGCCTGTTATATTTGATTGTCATGTTGATCCTAAGGAAAATTGTTTCCCAATGATTCCGTCCGGAAAACCTCACAATCAAATGATCTTAGGTCCAAATGATAAAGAGGAAAATAAAATTAAAGGAAAAGGCAAAACCTTAGTATAATCAAAATGGTTAAATCCAAATCAGCTTATAGCGTACCTACGAAGAAACAAAGACCAGATACTTACATTTTTGTTGTTTGGGTAGATAATGAGGCTGGAGTTCTTGCAAGAGTAGTCGGTCTCTTTTCTGGTCGAGGTTATAACATTGAGTCGTTAGCTGTTGCTGAGGTTGATGCAGTTAAAAATATTTCAAGAATAACAATTGTTACTACTGGGACACCTCAAGTAATTGATCAAATAAGACTTCAATTAATTAAGTTAGTGCCTGTTCATAAAGTTGCAGAATTTAAAAGAGAAGATAAGGATGTGATTTTTAAAG
>CACFCI010000013.1 GCA_902564785.1 uncultured Pelagibacteraceae bacterium
AGATTTAAGAGCTAATACAAGTTTATCATCATATTCCATCATATGATCGTCATATTTTGTAAAATATGAATATTTAGGTTCACTTGCTAAATTAAAAATTTTTTTACCCATCCAAAATGGAACTATTTGGTCAGCCTCACCATGCATTACTAATACTGGAATATTAATATTTTTAATTTTTTCATTATTTTCATACTTATCTTTTAAAATTAAACCTACTGGAATATATGGATAAAAATTTTTTGCAGCCTCTATCATTGATGTGAAGGGCGTTTCTAAGATTAATCCTGCAAAATTTTTATTCTGAGTAATTTCAATAGCAATGCCAGTTCCTAATGACTCTCCATAAATAATTATATCTTCTTCTTCAAGACCTTTTTCTTTAAGCCAGTTTATTGCACTAGCACCATCTGTATAAAGACCCTCCTCACTTGGTTTTCCTTTATTGCCGCTAAACCCTCTCCATGCAATAATTAAAAAATTAACATCCATGTCTTTAAAATGATTTAATTTGTGGATCCTGTTTTCAAGTGTTCCTGCATTTCCATGAAAATAAACTATTGTTTTATAACTTTTTAAATTTTTATTATGAAACCAACCTAAAAGATTAATATTATCTGTTGTTTTGATGGTAACTTTTTCAATATTAACTTCTAAATTATCTCCGGAATAATTATTCTCATCAGGATGATACATTAAATTTCTTTGAAAAAAGAATAAGAAAATTAAAACAATTAAGTAAATAGCAACGATACCAATAAATAATTCCAAAAAAAAATTCCTACGTTTTATTTTCATATTTTTTTCTATTTAATATTAAAAAAAATATATAAGAAATTATACTTAAGATTAAGAAAACTGAAAAAGCTGATTTAAAAGCAAATATTTCTGTGTGACCCATGCCTTTAACAATATCTATCACTAAGCCCATTAGCCATTGCATTATGAATGTTCCTGCAAATATTAATAAATTAAATGAAGTTAGTGCTTTACCAGCAGAATAACCTGAAAAAGATAGGCCCACAGCTGGCTGTGTAACTGATAAAAAAATTGAACTTAAAATAAATAAAGTTATGTAAAAAGCCCCTGCTTTTGGGCCTAGCAATATAATCACAAACATTACAGAAAAACTAATTGGCAAACCTAATTTAAGTATTCTTTTTGCAGTAAAACCTATACCTGAAATTTTTGGTAAAAAATAACCCCACAAAAAAAAGGATACCAACATAGTTACATTGATCCAAAATAATCCTGTGGCGCTCTGAAGTGGTGTATAACCAGCAACTCTAGTCATCCATGGGCCTGCCCATAAAGTTTGTATAGCCATTAAGCCCCCATAATTAAATAAACCCATTGGAATTACACTTATAAAAAATCTATTTTTCCAAACTTCTGATAAAGTTCCAGTATTACTTGGCTCTTCTGACTCTTTATTTTTAGTTAAATTCCATTTTGGAATAAAAACTAACATTAAAAAAATACTTATTAAAATTAAGAAAGCGATACCTCCAAATATCCATCTCCATCCGAAACTAGGCAATAAAAGTTGTACAGGCAATGTGGATGACAAAAAACCTAATGATGCAATCATTAGCATCCATGAGTTTGCTCTTTGTTGCTGATTTTCTGCATACCATATTCTGTAACCAGTTAATGGAGCCATTAAACAAGCGCTAACACCTACGCCGATTAGAATTCGCGAAACTAATAATCCAGAAAAACTTTCAGCTAAAGCAAATGATCCTGTTCCAACTAATGCAATAAATAAAAAAGAAGAGACAATTTTTTTTGGTCCATATTTGTCTAACAAATATCCAAGGGGTATTTGCATACATGCAAAACCTAAAAAATAACCCCCAGCTAACAATCCTAAATCAGCTGCTAACAAATTAAATTCTGAGGTCAATACGGGGGAAAGTGTTGCAGTAATTGCACGCAACAAACATGATAAAAAATAACCAAATGCAAATACAAAAAAAACAACAATAGCCTGTTTTTTTGGTAAAATATAATTTTCCATTAATTAAAAGTTTAAAGATATATCTCTATGAACTGAATTACATCTTGCAACAAATTTAGCTTGTTCTTTAGTTAATCTGTTTTGAAGTCTAAGACCAATATTATGTTTGATAACATCATTATATTTAATTAATTCAGGCATCAAATTCTTATTAGCATCATCTCTCCATAAAACTTCTAAATTGAAAAGATCAAAAGTTTCTGAACTTACTTCAATTAATTTTTGCTCATCTACTTCATCATTATCTATAACAGATATTATGTCATCTAATTTATTTGCAAATTCTTCAGTTCCAGAAATTTCTACTAGTTTTTCAAAAAGATTATCAATTATTGATATTGTATTTTCGTAATTTTTATTATCAATATTATATTTTAATTCTTTAATTTCTGGTGAAAGTTCTTTTAATTTTTCATTATCATTTATAAACATTATTATTTGATCCAGAGTTTCATAAGCTTCATCAACGTTTTTTCTATATCTTTTAGTTCTTGTGTTTTTTGCTTTGTACAATATTTCAAACTCTCCATTTTTAGCTTTCCAGCTTTCAGGAACTTTATTTTGAAGTTCTTTAATTTCTAGCTCGTAATTCTCGATCTTTAATTCTAATTTATTTTTATCTGATAAGTTATCATCATCTAAATTTCTAATTTCAGCTTTTATTTTTTTAATTTTTTGGTCTGTTTTTCTAATTTTTTTCTCAATTTTTCTTACACTGAAATGCAAGTCCCTATAATCTTTTGTAAATAATTCATATTCTTGTTCCGTTTTTTGAAGTTTTTTAACAATAGCAAAAGTCCCAAGGGCATTATCAAAATGCTCTTCAAAAATATCTAATTTATCCATTGGAAGATTTGTGGGAGTTAATTTCTGCATGTCTTTTATTGCATTAGTAATTCTTTGTTCTTCAGTGTTGTAAATCGCAAATTTGTACTCTTGTAAGCAATATTGTAACTTTGGATTCATCGGTGGTGGAGCAACGTTCGATGTTAAATATGTTCTTGCTGGTAGATAGTTTACTAATGACGGATAGAAACCAACAATTCCAAGACCTATTAATTGTAAAATAATAAATGGAACAACACCTTTCCAGATATTTAAAGTAGTAACAAGTTTTGAAGCTACACCTTTTAAGTAAAATAATGCAAAACCAAATGGTGGTGTTAAAAATGAAGTTTGTAAATTCACCCCAATCATTACACCAAGCCAAATTGCACTTACATTAGCTCCTGGTTCAGCTAATAATATCGGAGCAATGATAGGAACAACAACAACGGCTATTTCTATAAAATCAAGAAAGAAACCTAATAAAAAAATCACTGCCATTACAACAATAAACTGTGTCCAAAATCCACCTGGTAAATCTTGAAGAAAATCTCTTACTAGTTCTTCACCTCCAAATGCTCTAAATCCAGAGGTTAACATTGCAGCACCTAATAAAATTATAAAAACCATTGAAGTCGTTACACATGTTTCTGTAACAACCTCTCTTAAAACATTCTCAATTTTGTATGCTCTCCAAAAACTCCAAACAATTCCAATTAAAAAAGTAATTGTAAAAAATCCTGTAATAAAAATTGCTGTAAGATCTCTAGTTTCTACAGCCTTAATATTTAAATTATAATTCTTAGATAAAATATAAATTGGAATGACAGATAAAATTGCAATTATAATTGGATAGTAAGCATCTTTTTTTCCTTTATGTAAACGATAACCAGCCATCATCGTTGCACCTATTGCTCCAATTGATCCAGCTTGATTAACGGTTGCAATACCTAAAAGTATAGATCCTAAAACCGCAAAAATTAGAGCAAGAGGTGGGATAATTACAATTAAAACCTTGATCCAAAACTTCGAGTCAAAATTTCCTTTAAATGGAACGGGAGGAGCTGCCTTAGGATTTAATCTTGCATATACAAAAACATAAATCATATACAAACCAACCAATACTAAACCAGGTAATAATGCCCCCAAAAACATATCTCCTGCAGAAGTAGAACCCACTCTAAATTCTCCTGGCATATTAAATTCACCAGTTAAAATTTTGTAATCAGTCTGACGCATAGTATTTGCAACGTCTGCTGCGCTAGCTAATTGATCGGCTATAATAATTAATACAATTGATGGAGGTATAATTTGCCCAAGAGTTCCTGATGAACAAACAATTCCACTTGCTAGACTTTTATCATATTTATTATTAAGCATTGTGGGTAATGATATTAATCCCATTGCTATTACTGTTGCGCCAACAATACCCGTGGTAGCTGCAAGTAATGCTCCAACAAAAATTACTGATATTCCCAAGCCTCCAGGGATAGGTCCAAACAACTGCCCCATCGTAACTAAAAGATCTTCTGCAATTTTTGATTTTTGCAGCATGATCCCCATAAAAATAAATAAAGGAATTGCAATTAAAGTATCGGTTTCTACATCCCAGTAGTTACTCCTAAAATTTGTAATACCGGCGGTTAACCATTCTTTGGGGCCATCAACAGCAAAAAAAGCGCTACTATCTCCTGCAAATAAATAACCAAAAAAGGCCGCAAGCCCGATTGAAATTATTGCTGATCCAGGTAATGCAAAAGCTACTGGAAAACCAGAAGCTAATGCTCCAATCATTATAATTACAAGTAAAGCTAAAAATAAATGTTCCATTATTTAATTCTTTAAAAGTTTATGACTGCTACTCATAAAGTAGCTAGTGAATTGAGTTAACATACTTACTGCAAACACAGCTAAATAAACTGCCATTAGATAAAGTAAATATAATCCGTTTGAACCTTGCTGCGTGATTTCAAATGAAATTACAGGACCATTGATGATACTAGCTTTACCCCCCATGCCTAAAAATATTACAATCAAACATAAAGGAATTCCTAGAATTAATGACCCAATTGCATTAGTCCATGCTTTTTTACGTTCGCTAAAACCAGTATAAAGAACATCAACTCTAACGTGGCCCTCGTGAATTAACGCATAAGCGCTTGCAAATAAATAAAGGGCTGCATACCAAAAACGAACTAAGTCACCTTGGAATGCCTGTTCATACTGAAATATGAACCTTGAGAGAACTATCAAAAATTCACTTCCAACCACTAAAACTGCTAACCAAATAAAGCCTACAGATCTTGTAAAATAACCAATTACAAAAGAAGCTAATATTAAAGGAAAGTGTATATATGTAATTCTAAAAGCAGGTATTACTAAATTAATTTTAAGTTGCTCTCCAAAAATTGGCTCAACTAGTTTTTCTACTACCATGAATGAGATTAAAAAGTCTGCTACTCCAACAATTAGTACAGCCCAGAAAGAGGACCTTACTACGTAAGCTGTAATTTTCGATAAGATCTCAGAGTCTGTTTGTAATGTTTGTTTTATAGATTTTAAAACAAAAAATATAACTCCTACTAAAGATACAAAATAAAATAGTAATTGAATATACGATAAATTTATTGCAAGCCCCTCTAAAGGCTTATTTAATTTTTTAAATCCAAATAATTCATAATGAGCAAAAAGTTTTTTAACTCCTGGCCAATCAAACCAAACTGTTAAAACATTATTGACTAAAAAAATAAAAGTTAAAGCTAAGATAGAATAACTAAATATTCTTATTAAAATAGATAAGTTATTTTTCGCCATCATATTAAATCTTTTATTGATATATAAAAAGAGGGCCCATTTAAGGGCCCTCTAGTAATAATTAGAATTAAATTATACTCCTAATGCTCTATTTCTTTGAGCAACATATGGCCCGTCAGACAAGTTAGTCCAAGCACCAATTTCCTTACGACCTTTAACAAAGGCAGCATGTACTTTCTTAGCAAGAGCACTATGTTGTTGAACTTCATCGAAAACTTCAGCAGCACCTTTAGCGAAAGCATCGTAAACTTTATCGTTAAACTTCTCTAGTTTAACTCCACTTTCGTTAACTAATCGCGCTAATGCAGCTCCGTTTTTAGCATTGTATTCAGCCATTGTAGTTGTGTCAGCCCAATCACATGCAGTTTTAATAATTAACTGATCTGATTTTGACAAACTAGTAAACCAAGATTTGTTCACTCCGCAAGCTAGTGTAGATCCTGGTTCATGCATTCCTGGATAGTAATAATACTTAGCAGCTTCCTGGAACTTCATAGCTTCATCATTCCAAGGTCCTACCCATTCTGTTGCATCAATTGCACCTGACACAAGGTTTTCATAAATTTGTCCACCAGGAAGTGAAATTGGAGAACCACCAAGTTTTCCAAGAACTTGTCCACCTAAACCAGGCATACGCATTTTTAAACCTTTAAAGTCATTAGCTGATCTAATTTTTTTGTTAAACCAACCACCCATTTGCACTCCAGTGTTACCAGCAGCAAAACTTTGTGTTCCAAAATCATCAGTCAATTCATCCCACAACTCTTGTCCACCAGCAAATTTTAACCACGCATTCATTTCAGCATATGTGAAACCAAATGGAACTGCAGTAAAATATCCAAATGCAGGGTGTTTTTTAACCCAGTAGTAATCAGCACCATGATACATTTGAGAGTTACCAGATGCAACTTCGTCAAATGAGTCAAATGCTTTTACCCTTTCGTTAGCAGCATAATAAGTAACTTGAATTCTACCGTCACTCATATCGCTTAATCTTTGAGCAAGTCTTTGTGCACCAGTTCCTAGGCCTGGAAAATCTCTAGGCCAAGTAGCTACCATAGAAGCTTCAACTCTTTCTTTGGCAACAGCTGGAGCAGATAAAGCAACAGCAGCAACACCAGTTACAGCTGCAGTTTTAAAGAACTTACGTCTTGAAGGTGATCTAGAAACCTTCAATGATTTTTTTTCTTTAATCATCATTATCTCCTCTTCTTTGTTAATTAACTGCACAGAGTAAATTACAAATGTGCGTTTAAGTCTAGATTAAAATAACTTTAAAGTATTGTATTACAATCTGAGGTAGTAAATTTTGAATTAAATAAAATTATTTTTTGTCAAAAAAAGCTTCATAGATCATCATGAAGATTGCGATTGCCATCAATATATAAACTGGCAAAACATCGAAAAAACCAATCATAGTTGATCTAGTTAAAGTAGTAGCCAAGCCAACTAGAAATGCAGTTGCAAGTAAAGTTCCTAAAAATACTGTAAATTTTTGCATTTAATTATTACATTCCTTTTCTAGCCAATTAGCAACACCTAAAAATCTATGATCATCATATTTTGCACCAATTAATTGAACACCTAATGGCATTTTACCCTCTCCTTGTAAAAGTGGAAGAGAAATGCATGGAGTTCCTAAATAAGACCATACTTTATTGAATTCTGCAGAGCCAGTACTCTTCAAGCTTTTAGGAGCAACACCTGGACTAGAAGGTGATAATACCCCATGATAATCTTCAAATACTTCTTCATAAGATTCATAACTTCTTTTCATAAAATCTATGGCTTCTGCATACTCTTTTGCTGAATGTTTATTGCCTTTAACAATGGCTTCTTGCATGGGTTTAGATAATTTTTTTTTATACTTTTTATAATATAATCCAAAATTGTTTGCTAAATCTGTTTCATGAATTATCTGATGATACTTATGAATGTCTTTAAAATAAGATGGGGTATCGAAAATTTCGATATTTTTTTTAAAAGATTTAATTAAATATTCAAAAGCTTCTCTAGATTTTTTTTCAATATTTTTCCAATGATCTGTTTTATAAAAAATAAATTTTGGTTCAAATAATGGTCCCTTTTTTGTTTCTTCAAGTATACCATCAGCTGAATAGTAAACAGTTGCAGTATCAAATTTATCTTTTTTAATTAAAACTTTTGCAAGTAGTGCTACATCTTCAACTGTTTTACCAAATAAACCAATATGATCTAATTTTTCGGAAGTTTTAAGCACTCCATTTCTTGATATAAGTCCATAAGTTGGTTTGTACCCAACAACACCACAGTAAGATGCTGGTCTTATAACTGAACCACCTGTTTGAGATCCTATTGATAGAGGTGCCATAAATGATGCAACAGCAGCAGCAGAACCACTTGATGAACCACCTGGAGTTCTAGTATGATCATGTGGATTAGTTGTTTTTGGTGGAGCAAGATAAGCTAATTCAGCTGTAGCTGTTTTTCCCATTACAATTGCACCAGCTGCTAAAAGCAAATCGATAATTTCTGCATTTTGTGAATAAGATTTTCCTTTCCTAATAACTGTTCCACATTCTGTTGGCATATCAACTGTTCCAACAATATCTTTTACAGCTACAGGAATACCATGCAAAGGTCCTATAGGTTTTCCCGATCTTCTATATTCATCAGCCTCTGCAGCTTTTTCTAGTAAAAGTTTTTTATCAAAATGTGCCCAAGCTTTTACGTCATTTTCAAATTTTTCTACTCTCTCAATATATCTTTCACAAAGCTCAACAGATGTAAGTTGTGAATCTTTAATTTTTGAAACAAGCTCTTCAGCCTTCAAAGAAAATATATTGGTCATTTAATTTTTACTGTGCAAATAATAATTCTGGTAGCCATAGTGCTATTTCTGGAAACATATACATCAAAAACATTGCAAAAATAACAATTGCTAAAAATGGCATGATACCTCTAAATATATCTAAAAGTTCCACAGCTGTTTTTTGAACGCCTTTTAAATAATATGCTGACATTGCCATCGGTGGAGTTAAAAAGGATGTTTGAAGATTTAATGCTATTAACATAGCAAAGAAGTATGGATTAACTCCAAATACTTCTAGCAGGGGTAAAAATATAGGCACAAAAATAATTAAAATTTCTGTCCATTCAAGAGGCCAGCCTAAAAGAAAAATTATAATTTGGGTGATCACTAAAAATTGCCATGTTGAAATATTTATCGATGTGAAAAAATGTTCAAATACTTCATGTCCACCTAAATAAGAAAATACAGATGAAAAAGTCCAAGAACCTATAAACAACCACATAATCATTGCAGTTGTTTTGGCAGTTAAAAATACTGACTCTTTGAAATTTTGCCATTTTAAAGTTTTATAAAACCAGGATAAAATTAAAGCCCCAAATGCTCCTGCTGCTGCAGCCTCAGCTGGTGTTGCTATTCCAGCTAAAATTGTGCCAAGAACCAACATTATTAATCCAAATAAAGGAACAAAAGATACTAGTACCTCTTTTAAAATTTCACCTGTTGGCGGGATGTCTTCTTTTGGTGGTCTTGGTGCTATTGAAGGATTTAACCAAGCCCTTGTAACTGCGTAAGCAATATAAAGACCAGCTAATAATAGTCCTGGGAATATTGCAGCTGCAAAAAGTCTTAACGGTGATAATTGAGCAATCACTGAATAAACAATTAACATAATACTTGGAGGGATTAAAATACCCAAGCATCCACCAGAGCAAATAATTCCTGAAGCAAATTTTTTATCATATCCAGCTTTAACCATCGCAGGCCACGCCAGTAATCCCATTAGAGTAACAACTGCTCCAATAATTCCTGTTGCCGTAGAAAATAAAGTACAAGTAATCAAAGCAGCTACAGCCATCGATGCAGGAAGTCTGTGGGCAGCTAATCTTATGGCAAAAAATAATTTTGCAACAATTCCCGCTCTCTCAACTAAATAACCCATGAACAAGAATAAAGGTACAGCTGTCAGAACATTATTATCCATAACTGTGTATGTGTTTTGAACAAATAATTGGAAAATTCTGTTATCAAAAATATGCTCCATCATTGTTGCATCAAAATAAGCGTAATAACCAAAGCCAATCCCCATCGCCATTAATGTAAAAGCAATTGGAAAGCCTAAAAGAACTGCGAACAAAAATAGTCCCATCATTAAAATAGCTACCTCTGGATTAGTAAGGCTAAATAACATTTTCTTTGTCCTCCTCTTGAGAAGTTCTCATCAACATTTGCTCTGTTTCCTCTGCAACAACCATTCTCGCTGGCCACATACCTGTTTTAATACAAATTATAGATCTAAAAACCTCGGCAATACCCTGAATTACTAATAGAGTGCCAGCTGCAGGTATCATAGTTTTAACCATATAGATTTGGATTTGTGCTGGACTACTCCAACTAGTCTCTTTTATTTTCCAAGCTAAGGCTGCATATTCGTATCCATAAAATGCTAAAGCAACGACACCTGGAAAAAAGAATATAAAATATAAAACTAAATCTATCCAAGCTTGAGTTCTCTGTTTAAATAATCTGTAAATTACGTCTCCTCTTACATGAGCCTCTGTTGCTAAACAGTATGCACCTGACATCATTAAAATTGCTCCATACATCTGCATACTAAAATCAAAATTCCACAAAGTCGGCTTATTAAATACATAAGCCATTACAACTTCATAAACTGTTCCTCCCATTAAAATTACAATGCACCAGGAAAATGCTTTACCCATAGAAGTGCTAAGTGTATCCGCAAATTTAATGAAAGATTCCATCATCAAAAAGTATATTAAATTAAACTAAAAAAAAAGGGGGTTTTTAAACCCCCTTTTTATAATTTTTATTTAAGTTAATTAGATTTTAACTTTCTCAATTGGTCCAAACTCGTTTTCATAAGCTAATTTGTAGTTCGGTTGATTCATCAACAGATACTTCATTGTTCTCTTAGCGTATGCTTTTTGTGAGTCTACTACTTTTTTAAAGAAAGCATCTTTACCAGAAAACTCACCAACAACTTTATCCCAACCTTTTAATTGTTCAGCCAAGATAGCGTCTGATGTTTGGTAAACATTAACCTTATGCTCATTCATTAACTTAGCTAAGTCAGCTGAATATCTAACCAATGCTTTAAAGTAGTTATCTGAGTTTGCAGCGTAAGCAGCATTTCTCAAGATAGCTTGATGAGCAGGTGAAAGGCTATCATATCTCTTCTTATTAATCGGCACTTCAAACATTTCCTGAGACTGGTGGAAACTTCCTAAGTGGTAATGTTTAGAGACATCTTGCATTCCAAACTGTGAGTCTGATGTAGGGTTGTTAAACTCAGCAGCATCAATCAAACCAGTTTTCATAGCTGGTTGAATTTCACCACCTGGTAATTGTCTTACAACCATTCCCATAGCAGTTAAAACGTTAGTCGCAAGACCAACTGTTCTATACTTCATTCCTTTAACATCAGAAACTTTTGTTACATTCTTTTTAAACCAACCAAATGGCTGAGCAGGCATTGGCATATGGAAGAAACCGTAGTAGTTAAAACCTACACTCTTAACAGCTTCGTCATATAGCGCTCTTCCTCCACCATACTCCATCCATCCCATAACTTCTTGAGATGACATTCCGTAAGATGGTCCAGTTCCAAAAAGTGAAGCAGCAGGATTTTTTCCATACCAATATGCTGTCACCCAGTGACCCATATCAACAACCCCAGAACTTACTGCTTGTCCAATTTCAGAAGTTTTTACAACTGCTCCAACTGGTTGAACATCAATTTTAAGTTTACCATCTGACATATCGCTAACCATTTTTGCGTAATCAGATGCCATTTCAAAAAAGATGTTTGCGCCTGAAGGCCAAGCTGCTTGCATCTTTAGAGTAATGTGTCCAGCTCCTAAAGCTAGGTTTGGCATTGCTACAGCTGCTGTCGCTGCTGCACCAGTTGCCGCTGCTGCTTTGAAGAACTTTCTTCTTGAAGGAGTTTTTGAACCCTTCAATGATTTTTTATTCTTAATCATTTATTCTCCTCTAGTTAATTAACTATTAAAATTAAAACATAGATTTAAATTGGAGTCTTTCTAAAAAGAGGTACAGATTGTCACCATTAGCGTTAAAATTGAAAATATTTTCAATTTATGGTTGTTTCTAAATCAATTTATTATCCTCATAAACACAGCATCTATCCGCAGGTATATGAAGTTTTACTTTCGAGCTTGGTATTTCGGTCTCTCTAGTAACTTTCGATTTAATAGTAAAATCTCCAAGTTTTGCTGTAATTAATTTATAATTTCCAAGGTCTTCAACTTTTTCAACATTAACATCAACTAAATTTTCATTTTGGTTTTGTGCTATCTTAATAAATTCGGATCTAATCCCTAATTTAATTTTTTTTGTTTTTAAATTAGATAAATTTGTATGGGTTTTAATTAAAGTATTGTTTATTTTTACACTATCATTTGAGGAAGCTTCACTTTCAAATAAGTTCATGGCTGGTGATCCAATAAAGTATCCAACAAATGTAGTATTTGGTCTTTCAAAAAGTTCTTTGGGTGAACCGGTTTGAACCACCTCTCCTTCACTCATTACTATTATGTTATCTGCAAAAGTCATAGCTTCGTTTTGATCGTGCGTTACATAAACTAATGTTGTTTTATATTGCTCATTAATTTCTTTAAGATTTCTTCTTAATCTAAACTTTAAATCTGGATCGATAACTGTTAAAGGTTCATCCATAAGAACAGCGGCAACATCCTCTCTCACAAGACCTCTTCCTAAAGATATTAATTGCTTTTGATCTGCTGTTAATTTTCTTGCAGGAGAATTTAGAAAAGATTTTAAATTTAAAGTTTCAGCAACTGAATTAACTCTTTCATCAATTTTGCTTTTAGAAAAATCTCTACATTTAAGTGGGAATGCTAAATTTTCATAAACAGTCATAGTATTATAAATTACTGGAAATTGGAAAACTTGAGCAATATTTCTATCTTCTGTTTTTAAATCTGTAACATCTTTATCATCAAATAATATTCTTCCAGCAGAAGGTCTCACTAAGCCAGAAACAATGTTTAGCATCGTAGTTTTTCCACATCCAGAAGGACCTAAGATTGCATATCGATTTCCATTTTCCCATGTCATTGAGAAAGGATTTAAAGCAAAAACTGGATTTGGATCATTTGGATTGTATGAATGAGATACGTTACTTAAATCAATTTTAGCCATTCAAACCTCCAAAGGGTGAAGATGCTAATTTCCCATCAGCTTTGAAAGCATAAGCTCTATCAATCTTAAAATTAATTTTTACTTTATCGTGTATCTTAAAGTTTAGAACTTCTTCTATTGAAACAATAATTTTTGTATCTCCTCTTTTTAAATGAAGCAAGGTTTCTGAACCACTAATTTCTGCTAGCTCAACTTCAAACTCGTGTCCATTTTCGTTTAATTCAATGTCAGAAGATCTTAAACCAATTTTTAAACCATCTTCTGTTAGTTTAGATAAATGTTTTGGAGCCTCAAGATTGATGCCTTCAAATTTAATATTATTATCTGAAATTTTAGCTTCTATTATATTCATTGGTGGGTCATTAGAAATTTCTGCAACTTTTAATGAATTTGGGTTTTCAAATATTTCTTTTGCTGGACCAACTTGTAAAACCTTGCCTTCATCTAAAACAATCACTTCACCATTTAATTCCATGGTCTCTCTTGGATCTGTAGTTGAATAAATTAATATTGTTTCATCTGCTAAACCTTTAGAAAATAGGTTTTTAAATTCTTCTCTAAGTTGTTCTCTCAATTTGTAGTCTAAGTTTACTAGTGGCTCATCCAACAACAATATTTTAGCATTTTTGACCAAAGATCTTGCAAGAGAAACCCTTTGTTGCTGACCTCCAGAAAGCTCTTGAATCTTTCTTTTTTCATAACCTACTAACCCAACAGACTTCAAGGCATCCATTACTTTTTCATTAATAAAACTTTGATCTATTTTTCTTTGTTTCAAAGGAAAGGCTATGTTTTCAAAAACATTTAAATGAGGATAGTTTATAAATTGCTGATAAACCATAGCTACATTTCTTTCCCAGACAGGAACTTTTAAAAAATTTTTTCCATCAAATTCAATTTCGCCACTGTCTGGTGTTAAAAGACCAGCTATTGTTTTTAATAGAGTTGTTTTTCCAGATAGCGTTCTTCCTAGAATTGTATATAAATTTCCTTCTTTAAAATTAAACGATACCTCGTTTAAATGATATTGATCATCCGGCTTGTATGATAAATTATTTGCAACTAAATCCATTACTTAATAGCTCCTGATAAATTTCCTTTTGATAAATATCGTTCGACTATAAATGCAACAATAATTAACGGTGCTACTGAAACTAAAGCAGATGCTGATAAACTCCACCAAGGAGTTACTGATGAATTTAGTGCAACAATCTTAACTGGTAATAACTGCACCTCGGTAAAAGTTAATATAAAAGCAAAGAAAAAATCTATCCATCCAAAAATTATACAAAACATCCCAGCTACAATTAATCCTGGTATTGAATTTGGTAACACCACTTTTAAAAATGCTTGATAAGGATTACAACCATCAATTAGAGCTGTCTCGTCAATTTCTCTTGGAACTTTGTTAAAAAAATCGACCATAATCCAAACTGCTATTGGCATTAATAAAACAATATAGACAACAATTAATCCTGTGAGACTGTCTAATAAATTTATTGAACTTAAAAATAAAAAAAATGGTATTGATAAAACAATTGGTGGCATAATTCTTTGTGAGATAAAGAAAAAAGTAATGTCATTATTTTTTACAAAACCCGCCTTAAATGTATATCTAGATAATGCGTAAGCGGACAATGTTCCAAGAATAATACTAATTAAACTTGCAGTGCATGTTACAAACATACTATTAAAATAAGGTTCGATTATATCCACTCCACCTTTGGCTGGTGATTTAATTAATACTTTCCAGCCCTCTAAGTTTGGCTCAAAATCAACCCATGGAATATATGTCACTCCTCCGTTAACAGACTGAAAATCTTTAAAAGATGTTGTTAAAGCCCAAAGAAAAGGAGCAACAACAAATACTGTCCAAACGACAATAAAAAAATATTTCAAAAAAATATATAGTTTATTCATTATCTATTCTTTTAATAAAACTTTAGTTAATACTTTTGCTATAATAGTTAGACTTATGATCATAATTATTAAATAAGTAAATGACATTGACGCTGCATAACCCATCTGAAATTCTCTCAATCCTTTAATAAAGATATAAAAACTTGAAGTTTCAGTAGAAGTACCTGGTCCACCCGAGGTTAGAACATAAACTGTATCCATAATCTTTGATGCCTCAATTAACCTTATAATTATTGCTCCAATTGAGATGGGAGCCATCAATGGAAATGTTACATAAATAAATTTTCTAACTGGACTAGCTCCATCAATTGCAGCCGCCAAAAATGGTTCTTTAGGTAATGACAATAATCCAGCTAATAAAAGTAAGAACATAAATGGTGTCCATTGCCATACCTCAACTATAATAACTGTAAACTTTGCAATAACTGGATCTGTCAACCACTTTGGAGCAACCCCAAAAACTGATAACAAATCATTTACCGGTCCTAAAGATTCATGAAAAAAAGTTCTCCAAATAACTGTCATGATGACTGGGGTTGTCATCATTGGAACTAAAAAAAGAACTCTAAAAAATCTTTTAAATTTAATATCTTTCCAGACCATATGTGCCAATGCAAAACCAATCACATATTGCAAGATAACTGTTGTTACTGATAAAAAACTCAACCTAAAAAATGATTCCCAGAATCTTGGATCATCAGTAAATAACCTTATATAATTTTCTAAACCTATGTAATCTAAACCAGGATTATAACTATTCCATCCTGACAAACTTAATCTGACTACGAAAATAATTGGAAAAATTAATATTCCTATCAACACAAATAAACCTGGAAACAGAAAGAAATATTTATGCTTAAAATTCATTTATATAAAAAGGATTATATTATTTTTGTAATATGTGGCCATTAATTTAAATGGCCACATAAAGTATTTTTAAATTATAGCTTGTTGTCTTCCATTTTGACACCAACAGCATAGGCATCTTGAACTGCTTTTTTACCTACTCTGCTTACAATTGCTTCCCACTCTTTAGCAACTTCGTCTAAAGCTTCTTGAGGAGATAATTGTCCTGCTAAAGCTTTTGAAGTTCCTGTAGCAACAGCACTTGTAAATTCAAATACACCTGGAACTCTTAGAGGGAAAACTCTGTTATTACTTTTTTCCATATCTAAAAGTGTTTGAGTGTAACTGTTAGCAATCTCAGGATCCCAACCCATGCTATTAATGTAAATGTTAGGGTCGAAGTCTGAGTTTTTAAATGGGTTAACACCAAATCTACCAATAGCTAAATCAGCTTGATGGTTAGCACCATTAGAAAAGAAGCAAAGATAATCAAATGCCATATCTTTTACTTTACTTTTCTTAGCAACACCTACAGCCCAACCCCAAACAATGTAAGGAGCCTGGTTGTATTGATTTTCCCAGCTATTAGATACTCTGTTCCAAACTTTATCAGCACCTGGAAGCGGAGCTGCACCAACTTTATTTTTAATTGGGCTGTCATCTTGCATCGCTGCAATAAACGCATCGTCCCAAGAGAAACTAAATAAAGTTTGTCCACCACCAAATGATCCGATTTCATCACCTAGACCAAAGTTAGTTCCTCCTGGAGGAACATATTTAGTAGCTTCAACCCAATCAGTTAATGCTTCAACAAATCCTGGGTTATTAATGTTTGGCTTCATAGTTTCTAAATCAAAAAAGAAACCACCTGGAGTTCTAGGGTTTTTAGCATAAGCAACTGATCGGCTGAAAAAAGCTGCAAACATTAAGTCATCTTTTTTCATAACTTCAGCTGAACCATATTCTTTTTCACCATCTCCATCCCAATCCCAATCATTGAAATATTTAGCCATTTGAGCGTATTCTTTCCAAGTTCTTGGAACTCTTAACTCATTACCTGTGTCAGCTTTATATTTCTTCTGCATTTCTGGATTATCAATGACATCTTTTCTATATTTTAGATAATGTCTGTCACCATCAACCGGGTATTGATACATAGTTCCATCCCAAGATGATACACCCATATGAGATTTAGTTACGTCTTTCATCTCAGGTGAGTTCATATACTTCTTAGGAACTGGTGCTAAATATCTTTTCCAGTCATTGATGAAGTTAGAAAATCCAAACACAACATCGTAAGGAGCTTGTCCTGCTTGGAAAGGAACCATCGCTTTTGAGTACAAATCACCTGCTGGTGTATGTGTAACTTCAACTTTTGCGCCAGTTAATTTCTCAAACTGTTCAGCGTGTAAAGCTGTTGGCTCTCCCATTACTGGAATTGCGTGAGTGTTTATTTTAAGAGTTTTTCCTTTGTAATTTTTCTTAGACATCTTCTCATAAGAACAGTCACCAGGAATATCTCCTGTAGCTTTGATATGTGGAAACTGATCGCTCCACTTATCAGCATATGCCATAGGACTAAATATCATTAAACTTGATATAATAGCCGTCAAGCAAGTTTTCATTAGTTTCATTATTACCTCTCTCTTCCTTTACTTAATTACGGAACTAAAACAGCTCGTCCCTTAACCTTACCGTCGTTAAGATCATGGAGTGCTTTATTAGCATCGTCTAATTTATATTCTTGCATGGATAGCTTCACTTTTCCTCGATCAGCTAACTCCATCAATTCATATAACTCAGACCACGTTCCCACTAAATTACCTACGATTGTTTTTTCAGAAATAATTAAATCAACTGCTAATGATTTAATTTCTTCTCCATATCCAACAATGTAGTAAAAACCACCATTAGAAGTCATTTGAATTCCCATGGCAGTAGATCCTTTTTCACCTACAAAATCAATAACAGCTTCTGAACCTTTTCCTTTAGTTAGTTCTTGAACTTTTTCAATTTCGTTTCCATCAATTAAAACTCCGTGATCGCCACCAAGTTCCATCGCATGTTTTAAAGCTGCTTCGGATTTCTCAACTATAATAATGTCAGCTGCACACATCGCTTTCAAACATTGAATAGCGATATGACCTAAACCTCCTGCCCCAATTATTGTGCAGCTTTGACCTGGCAATAAATGTCTAGTTGCTTTTTTAACAACTCTGTAAGCTGTAAGACCTGCATCTGAAAAAGGTGCAACATCTTTAGGTGCTAAAACTTTTGGAAGCTTAATTAAATTTCTAACACTCGTTTTTAATAATTCTGAATATCCTCCTTCTTTAATACTTAAACCAGGAAATGCTCCAGCGGCAGCATGCATATCATTACCTCTTCTACAATCTAAACAAGTACCGCCTGTTCCAGAAATTAATGGGTGTAAAATAACTGGGTCACCTTTTTTATATTCTGTAACATCCTTACCTACGTCCTCTACCCATCCTGCATTTTCATGCCCCATTACACATGGCAACAAAGTTCCATCTGGATCTTGAATATGTTTCCAAACTCCTTCGATTATATGTAAATCTGTTCTGCAAACTCCTGCAGCACCAATTTTAACAATTACATCTGATGCCTTTTCAATCTTCGGATCTGGCATTTCTTCACCTGTAACCCAAACTTTTTCCTTCATTTCTGGGTCGTACTTGTGCAAAACCTGTGCTTTCATCGTTCCTCCCTTTTAATTTTTAAAACATTATTAAAAAATTGAATTGCAATGGAGTCAATGCCACTTTTAAGTGTTCAATTTATGGACAAATACAACCTATGGTTAGTTGTTGAATACACTATTTTTATTTATCTTTCTGTAATGGGAAATTTATCCTCAATAAAAAAAGAATTTAAAGATATCCTTAAAAAAAGAGGAATGATTTCCTATCAAATGGACAAGGAGATTTCTGATAGTTGGTCGAGATGTATCGCAGAAGGTCTTAACCCATTTAAAGATCCAAAACAAAGCGTAGTATCCTCTATTCAATTAAAAGAGATTAAAGAAAAAAATGAGGCTCTTAGAAAAATAGTTCTCCCAGAATTGGAACTTTTATATTCGCAAATTGCTGGAACTAATTTCATGGTAGCATATTCAGATGAGAATGGATTAGTGCTTGATACAATATATGACAAAACTTGTCTTCAAACAGATGTGGGTAAAACTGTGATACCTGGATCTATTTGGGCAGAAAAAGTATGTGGAACAAATGGTTTAGGATTATCTGTAGAATTAAAAAAACCCACAATAGTTTCTGGGAAAGAACATTTTTTTATAGCACATGAAAATATTTCATGTTTTGCAAGTCCAATAATTAATTATGATGGCAAGACTATAGGTATAATAGATGCTTCTACTGATTATATGTCTAGAGAACAACACACTCTAGCTTTAGTAAAACTTGCAACTAGAAGTATCGAAACAAAATTATTTTTAAAAAAGTTTGAACATGAATTAATTTTATCCTTTCATCCTCGACAAGAATATTTATCAACAACTAGTGTTGGTTTGTTAGCTGTTAATGGAGATGGTCTAATAGTAGGTGCGAACAGTAATGCAAAAATTATGCTTAATGGATTAGTAGATCTAAAAAACGAAAATTTTAATAAAATTTTTACTAATTCATTTTCATCTATTGCATCAGATTTATTAAATAATAAAACATTAAAAATTACTGATCATTTAGGCTCATCTGTTTTCGTGGTCAAAAGTCAAATTTTTAAGGAAAACAAATTTGTTGAAACAAAAAAAGAAAAGAAAAATAGTACTTGTAAAAACTGTGAAGATACAAAAATCAAAAGAGAGAAATGTACTTTAATTAGATCAACTTTTGATGAAACAAATAATATCTCTGCAACTTCTAGAAAATTAGGTGTTTCTAGAACAACAATTTATAAACACTTACAATAAATTCATTTAATCAATTGGATAGTCCCAAGCATTGCCACCAATAACTTTAGAAATCGCTGAAAAATCTTTATTATCATTTCCTTCTTTACAAAATTGATCATAAATTTCTAGAGCCATTTTGCCTAGTGGTGTTTCAGCATTTACACTTTTCGCACAATCATTTGCAAGTTTAAGATCTTTATTCATCATTCCTGCGGAGAAACCTGGCCGATAATTATTATTTGAAGGCGTGCCATCAATTAAACCAGGTAAAGGTGGATACACAGAAATTGGCCAACTATTACCTGATGCATTTTTCATGATTTCATGAACTTTTTTGATATCTATATTTAATCTTTTTGCTAACATTAATGATTCTGAAGCAGCAATCATTGCAATACCTAGGGCCATATTGTTACAAATCTTAGCACCATTCCCACTACCTAAATCACCTGCGTGAAATATACTTTTTCCCATTATTTTTAATAAAGGAAGTGCTTTTTCATATGCTTCTTTCGATCCACCAACCATTATATTTAAAGTTGCTTTTTCAGCTCCCATTACTCCACCACTAACTGGAGCATCAATCATTTTTATTTCTAATTCTGAGGCTTTTCTCCCAATCTCAATTGAAGTTTGAATATCAATTGTTGAACAATCGATTAAAAGACAATCTTTTGAAACTCTATTTATTATTCCGTTTTCTCCTAAATAGACATCCTGAGAGTGCTTACCTTCTGGAAGCATAGTTATCACCGTTTCAACATCAGATGTAATTAAATCATCTAAATTTTCGGTTGTTTTAAGATTTTTATCTCTTGCAATATCAAGCATTTTTTTTGAGACATCAAAAACTTTTACCGATTTACCTGCCTTCATTAAATTTTCAGCCATAGGGCAACCCATGTTGCCAACACCAATAAAAGCTATCGATTGGGACATTTTAATTTACTTTATTAATACAATTTCCAGTTCTAAAAAACTCATCTAAATTATCAATTGCTAAATTTCCCATTGCAATTCTTGTATCTTTTGTTGCACTCCCAAGATGAGGTAAAACAAAAGCGCTTGGGATTTTTAAATAACCAGGATTTAAATTTGGTTCATTTTTATAAACATCTAGTCCTGCTGCATAAATTTTTCTCCTATTCAATGCATCAATTAAAGCTTCATCATCGACTATATCCCCTCTAGCAACATTAGTTATAACGGCACCTTTAGGAAAATACTCAACAGTCTCTTTATTTATTAAGTTCTCTGTTTCCTTTGTAGCAGGACAACAAATAGATAAAACATCTGAGACTGAAAAAAGACTTTTAATGCTGTCATGATATGTTGCACCTTGCTCCTTATCTTCGCTTAGCTTTGAACGATTATGATAATGAATAATCATACCCAAAGATTTAGCAATTTTTGCAATTTTTTGGCCAATACGACCCATGCCTAGAATTCCTAATCTCGTTCCCGTTAATTGTTTTCCGATTAAATAATCGGCCGACCATTTCCATCCACCTTCTCTTGCAGACTCTATTCCTTCAGAAGCTCTTCTGCATGCTCCTAAAATTAATAAAATTCCTATCTCTGCTGTAGCATCTGATAAAACTTCTGGTGTATTTGTTACTGCTATACCTTTATTTTTTGCTGCGTCTAAATCAATGTTTCCAAATCCAACAGCAAAATTAGAAATAATTTTTACTGATTTTGGTAATTGATTGATTGTTTCTGCGTCTAATTTTTCAGTTAATGACGATAGTATTCCATCACATCCTTCACTCATTTCAATTATTTTTTTTTGAGAATAAAGCTCTTCATTGGTATTAAATTTTGCTTCAAATAATTTAGAAGCTTTTTCTTCACTTTCTCTTATTAAACGTCTTGTAATTAAAACCTTTTTCATAATTTCTATTTTAAAATTTCAGGTTTTGGTCCTCCAGTGTACCAATCTAAAACTTCTATTGTATGTAATATTGGAACTTTAGTACCATGAGCGATTTGTGTAATACAACCAATATTTCCTGTAGAGATAAAATCTGGATTTAAACTTTCAATATTATTTACTTTTTTCTTTAATAATTGTTTTGCAATTTTTGATTGCAAAATGTTATAGGTTCCAGCTGAACCACAACATATATGGCCCTCTGGAATTTCCATAATTTCATTGTTAGTTTTCTCAAGTAATGAAACTGGCTGTGAATGAACCTTTTGACCATGTTGCATTGAACATGCAGAGTGATAAGCTACTTTATATTTTTTCCCCTTATCCTTAATATCAAGTTTTAAACTTTCAAAGATATATTCTGATATGTCTTTTGTAAGTTCTGATATTAATTTCGCTTTTTTACTTAGCTCTTTGTCTTCACGAAAAATAAATCCATAATCTTTCATTGTTGTTCCACAGCCTGATGTATTTGATAAAATTGCATCTAAATTTCCTTTTTGATGCTCCTCATACCAAGTGTTTATATTGTTCTTAAAATCTTGATGTGCATCTTCCTCTTTTCCAAGATGATGATTTAAAGATCCACAACAACGAATTTTTTTTGGAACAACTACTTCTACACCATGTCTATTTAATAGTCTTATTGTTGCTTCATTAATTTGAGGAGATATTTCTTTTTGTACACATCCTGTTAAAAGAGCAACTCTAGCTATTCTTTTTTTAGTGGAGGATTTATATACTTCTTTAATTGGTAAACTTTTTTTTGGAAAATTTGTAGGCATTAACTCAATCATATCCTTAATTTTTGATGGCATTAAGAATTTGAATGGCTTTGCTAATTTTACTAATAAACTTGATAATCTAAAAACTTTTACATTTGGAAGAGTGATAGATAAAAAATACCTTACTAACTTATCAAATAGAGATCTTTGATAATTTTTCTCAATATATTTTTTTCCATGATCAATTATATGCATATAATTTACTCCTGCAGGACAAGTAGTCATACAGCTGTAACATGATAGACATCGATCGATATGCTTTACAACTTTTTCGGTTGGTTTTCTGTTATTTTCCAACATATCTTTAATAAGATATATACGTCCTCTAGGGCCATCTAGCTCGTCACCTAGAAGTTGATGCGTAGGGCATGTAGCATTGCACATTCCACAATGCACACACTTTTTAAAAACTTTTTCGTTTGCAAAATTATCGGGATCTCTAAGTTGTTCTTCAGTAAATTTTGTTTGCATTAAACTCCTCTATACATTTTACCTGGGTTTAAAATTCTTTTAGGATCAAAACTTTGTTTTACTTTTTCAGAAATCATTAAACGCACTTTATCAACAGTAAAGATAGCTTCGCCATAATCATATCCTGATGAAGTTTTAATTACTGTCAAATAACCTCCAAAATCTTTTGCCATTTTTTTTAAATCTTTAATCTTTTCTTCTTTTTTACTATTAACTTCAATCCAGAATAACGACCCACACCAATCAACAAAATAATTATGGTTATTTTCTAAATGTTTACATAATTTTGAACCATTTGCAGGTGGTATTACCATGCGTATTAAATTATGCTCAGTTTTTTGGTATATCTCTAAATTATTTACTTTTTTCCAAAATGGTTCTGATTGATAAACATCAAGAGTAGAAATATCTGAATTATTTAACTCAAGTTCTTTTTTTAAATTATTTATTTTTTCTTCAATTGATATTTTATCTCCTTCAACTCTAAATGCTATAAATGATATATTTGATTTAAGATCATTAAACTTAAAAACAGAATTTTTCTTACTAGTAAAATCTTTATCTTTTGATTGTTCAGGAATAAATACAGCGCCAGAAATTTCGCTACTTGAGCTAGATAATTTGTTAAACAAATCGTAAATTTGTTCAAAATTACTTGGATAAATTATTACAGTTTTAGAAGAATCTTTCTTAGGTAAAACCTTTATTGTGATTTCAGTTAAAGCAACAAGAGTACCAAAAGAGCCTGCTATAAGTTTTGATAAATCATAACCAGTAACATTTTTTACAACAGTTCCACCTGATTTAATTATATCTCCTTTTCCATTAACTCCCTTGAAACCTAGGACATGATCTCTAACGCTACCAACTTTAAATCTTCGTGAGCCAGCATAATTACAAGATAAGTAACCTGCTATTGTTCCTTTGTTTGACTTACCTGTTTTAATATACCCAAAATCTATAGGTTCAAAAGCTAGCTCTTGATTATTTTGACTTAAGACCTGCTCAATTTCATTAATTGGTGTGCAGGCTTTTACTTTAATATACAATTCTTCAGGTCTATAATCGACAATACCTGAAATTCTAGATAAAGACGTTGTGTTTGCTGACTGAGTTTTGTTTCCAATAAAACTTTTTGAATTGTTACCAATAATTTCTGTAGGAGAATCTTGTTTATATAGTTCCCTAATTAAATCTGAAACTTCTGCCTCATCTTTAGGATAATAAACGTTATTAGAATCTTGGAAGATCTGGGAATTTATCTTTATTTTTGTGGACATGAACCCTTCCTTCCTCTGCACATTTTCTAAGTATAGGATAAACTTTTCCAGGATTTAATAAGTTTTTTTCATCTAATGACTTCTTGATACTTAACTGTTGTTGAATATCATTGTCATTAAACATTTCACACATAAGTTCTCGTTTTTCTATACCAACACCATGCTCTCCTGTAATTACTCCACCAAGTCTAACGCATGTTTTTAATATTTCAGAACCAAACTCCTCAGTTTTTCTAAGTTGTTCTTTATCATTTCCATCAAACATAATAAGTGGGTGTAAATTTCCATCCCCAGCGTGAAAACAATTTGCAACTGGTAATTCATATTTTTCTGATAATTTTTTTATTTCTAATAACGCTTCGGCAAGCTTTCCTCTAGGAATGGATCCATCCATGCAATAATAATCTGGTGCCATAGCTCCACATGCTGGAAAAGCAGCTTTTCTTCCAGCCCAAAATGAAAGTCTTTCTTTTTCACTATTACTAAGCTTAAGACTTGAACAATTATTTTTTTTACAGATTGCCTCTACTTTTTTAATTAATTCGTTAACCTCTGAGTCTGTTCCATCAAGTTCAACTATCAATAACAATTCTGCATCTCTTGGGTATCCTGCTTTACTAAAATTATCTGTTGCCTCAATCAAAGCTTTATCCATAATTTCCATTCCTGCTGGAACTATTCCACTTGAAATAATTTCTGAGGCTGCATCTCCACCTTCTTTTATTGATGGAAAGCCTATTAGAGCAGCTCTTACCACTTCAGGTTTTTTTAGAATTTTTACTGTTACTTCAGTGACAACCCCCAATAAACCTTCTGAACCACAAATTAAACCCATAAGGTCATATCCCTCTTGGTCAAAAGATTTTCCTCCAAATCTACAAATTGTTCCATCCATCATTACCATCTGTACACCCAAAATATTGTTTGTAGTCGTTCCATATTTTAATGAATGAACTCCACCAGAATTTTCAGCAACATTTCCACCTATAGAACATGCTAACTGGCTCGAAGGATCTGGTGCGTAGTAAAAGCCTTTATGTTGAACTGCATGTGTAATTCCAAGATTTGTGACTCCAGGCTGAGTTACAACACATTTATTTTCATAATCAATTTCAAGTATTTTATTGAATTTTCCTAGACCAAGAAGAATAGCATCTTGAAGGGGTAATGCCCCTCCAGATAATCCTGTGCCTGCACCTCTTGGTACAACTTTTATATTTTCACTATAACAATATTTTAATATCTCACTTACCTCATCAGTATTTTCCGGAAGCACAACTGCTAGAGGTGTTTGTGTGTAAACTGATAGAGCATCAGTCTCATATGGTCTTAATTCGTCGGCTTCACTTAGAATATTTTCTCTATCTGTTAATTTTGAAAGTTTTTTTACTATCTCAATTTTTCTATTTAAAATTGAGTTATCAATTTTTGGTAAAGCTATTTCAGACATAGCTTAACCTAACATTTTTTTGATATTTTCCAATGCGTTAGAAATGTTATCTCGAGAGGCTGCAAAGCTAAATCTGACATAATCTTTGCATGTTTTTCCAAAAGCTGTACCTGGAACTATGGCTACACCTGCCTCATGCATAGCTCTTTTACAGAATTCACTTCCATCCATCCCTGTTCCAATAACTTTAGGAAATGCATAAAACGCTCCACCAGGCAAACTACATTCTACACCTGGTAAGCTATTCAAACCTTCATGGATTAATTTTCTTCTTAATGTGAACTTTTCCATCATTTCATCAATTGAGTCATCAGGTCCATCTAGGGCAGCAATACCTGCGTACTGAGCAGCAGCATTAACGCATGATACACTATTAATTAATAATTTATTTACATGTTCAACTAAATTTTCTGGCCAAAAACTCCAACCAAGTCTCCAACCTGTCATAGAATAAGCTTTGCTCCAACCTTCTAAAACTATTAATCTTTCTCTTAATTCAGGATAATTGAAAAATGTTGGCATTTCTTTTCCATCAAAAATTTGTCTACTATAAATTTCATCACTTAAAATAGTTACGTGAGGATGTTTTTTTAAACCTTCTGCTAACTTGTCTATTTCAGGTTTTTCTACAAAACTTCCTGTTGGATTATTTGGATTAATCAAAATTAACAATCTAGTTTTATCAGTAATTAAAGATAAAATTTTATCTGCGTTAAATTTAAGATCTTTATCTTCTGTTAAATCATAAGGAACTGCTGTTGAACCAGTATAATTAATCATAGATTCATAAATTGGAAAAGCTGGTGTTGGGTGAATAATTTCAACTCCTGGTTCACCAAAACACTGGATTGCATAATGCATAGTTGGTTTTCCACCAGGCATTATAAGAATTCTTTCGGGGTCTACATCTGCACTGTAACGTTTCTTTATCCATCTAGTTACTGCTTGTCTGCACTCTAAAATTCCATTTGAGAGAACATATCCATGATGACCGTCATCTAAAGCTTTTTTTGCTGCTTCAACAACATGCTTTGGAGTTTTAAAATCAGGTTGACCTAGACCTAAGTGGATCATAGGTTTACCTTGTGCTTCAAGTTTTTTTGCTTCAGCTAAAACTGAAAAAGCACTTTCTGTTCCAAGCCTATTTAAAGATTTTGCAAGTTCCATAAAAATTTTAAAATTAAAGTCGCCAAACTAAACGAAAATTAGTTTTTTGTCTATTTAGTTAAAGGATTAAATTTATCAAATAAATGGTAAAAATTCTTATATTTTAGTCTCTATATATTATTTTTGACGCATCAAGGTCTTTAACAGACTTACATCCCATTAAAATCATATTTCTTCTAATTTCTTTTTGCATATTTTCTAATAGTCTCTCAACACCTTTTTGTCCACCTGCACCCAAACTAAAAAGAAATGCTTTTCCAAAACTACAAGCTGTTGCGCCTGCAGCTAAAGCTTTTAGGACATGTGTTCCTCTTCTTACACCACCATCAAGAATGATTTCCAATTTATCACCAACCGCATCTGAAATTGCTTTTACTTGATCAAACGGAGATCTCGATCCATCAAGCTGTCTTCCTCCATGATTTGAAATCATAATTGCTGTACAACCAATTTCTATTGCTCTTTTAGCATCTTCTACTGACATAACCCCTTTAAGTGCCATTGGTTTGTTCCATTTTTTAATACAATATTCCGCATCTTTCCAATTCATTGCAGGATCATATTGTTCATTAATATAATCCATAACTGATTTTGCAATATTTGTGCCTTTATCAGTTTTATTTTTAATGTTTGCTAATTCAAATTTTTTATTAGTAAAGTATTTAAAAACCCATCCAGGTCTCATTGCAAAACTCAATAAACTATCCAAAGTAAATTTAGGTGGTGTAGTAAATCCAGTTCTATGATCTCTCTCTCGATTTCCGGCAACTAAGGTATCGACAGTGATACACATTCCATCAAAATTTGCTCTGCTACATCTTTCTATTAAATCATCGGTAATTGACTTATCTTTGTGAATATAAAGTTGAAAAAGTTTTGGCCCACTTGAAATATTTGCTACTTCTTCAATTGAAAAAGATGCCATTGTGGACATACTGTAAATTGTATCAAACTTCTCTGCAGCTCTTGCAGAAGCTTTATCACCCTCAGGATCATACAAACTTTGCATTGCTGTAGGAGATAAAAATAATGGCATGCTAATTTTTCTGCCAAAAACAGTAGTAGATAAATCTGGCTCACCGACACTGTTGAGAATATTGGGGACTAAATCACAATCATTAAAAGCATCTGTATTTCTATTTAAAGTGACTTCGTCATCTGCTCCACCATCAATATAATGAAAAATAGGTGCTGGTAATTTCTTTTTAGCTAATTTTCTAAAGTCATCAAAATTATAACAGTCATTTAAATTCATAACTTTTAGGATTTAAAAGTTTTTTAAAAAATTAAACATATAACTATTTGCCCCAGGATTTTTATCTCCTAGGCTAGCATTAGACAAATGATTATAAGAAAAAGCTAAACTAGATCCTTCTGACAATTCATAGGAAAATTGGACCTCAGATTTGAATTCAAGAATATGTCCCAAATCTTTCCCGTCTCCCTCAAAATATAGACCAGGTGCAAAACTTGGAGTAAAAGTTAATCCGCCCATATCTAGATTCCATTCAAAACCTGTATAAAAGTATGTTGCTGAATTTTCAGTAATAAAAGCACCTGTGATTGGCGAGATGTTTCCAATCAAAGTGTTTCTCTCTAAATTCTCGTTTTGATGCTGAAATCCAAATAATATAGCTGATTGTTTATGATCACTAAAATCAAAGTTACCAACAAAAAAATTATACTGATGAGGACTATTGTCTCCAGCAACCGCTTTTGAAGATAATAATAAAAAAGAAAAAACTATCCAAAATCTTTTAAAATTCATATTGCTTTTTATCAGATTATAGTTTTTTTATAAGTTTTTTATAGATTATTGTACCACCAAATAAGAATATCAATAAAGGCAATAACCATAAAAAATAAGTATATTTATTAATACCAGGATCATACAATATCCAATCACCATATTTTTCCTTAAAATAATCATATATTTGTTTTTCTGATAAGCCCTCTTTGATTTTTTCATCAACTACAATTTTTAAGCTATTAGCAAATTCTGAGTCTGAATCATATACAGATTGGCCTTGACAAATTAAACAACGTAAATTTTTTGTTATTTTATTTCTCTTGTCTAGTTCTTCTGCACTTATATTGCTTAAGGAAAATAATAAAAAAATAATTATGATTATATTAAGTTTTTTCATTTTATTAATAATTTTATTTCATCAATTATTTCATGATTAAGTGGGCCTACATATTTTTTTATAATATTATTATCAGAAATTAAATAAGACTCTGGTACACCATAAGCGCCCCACTCAATTGCTATTGTTCCATCAAGATCTGTAAATACCTTATGGTAAGGATTTCCTAATTCATTTAAGAAATCTCTAGCATTTTCTTTATTATCTTTATAATTCATTCCAACTATATTTAATCCAAGTTCTTTATTTAATTTCATTAATAAAGGATGTTCTTGCCTACATGGTACACACCAAGATGACCAAATATTTAATAAATAAACTTCATCTGATTTAAAAATATTTGAAGACTCTATTGTTTCATTTGTATAAAAATCTTTGATATTAAAATTTGGTATCTTAATTGTTGTATTTAAATTTGGGGTATATATTTTGGAGTCCTCTAAACCTTTATAAAAAATATAAAATATTATTATAAAAAATAAGATTAAAGAGATAGGTAATATTTTATTTTTCATGATCTTTTTTGTAAAAAGCTAACAATTCCCCCAAATGATATTAGAATTACTGACAACCAGATCCACAACATAAATGGTTTAACTTGATATCTTACATTAAAAAAATCTTGATTTTGAACCAAATTGATTACAATAAATTTATCTGACATTAGAGTTGTTTTAATATCAGCTTCACTTGTAGCAATGACAGGTTGATTATAAATTCTCAACTCTGGTGAAAGTTTCTCTTCCTCGCCATTTAAATTACTTATAGAAAAATTCGCAATAATAGCATTATAATTTTTTTCTTTTTTCTGATCAACACTTTCAAAAACTATCTTAGTTTTTGAATTTTCAAAAGTTTCTCCGACTTTAAGATTTGTTATTATTTCACTTGCAAACAAATTATTGAACAAAATACTAAGGATTAATAAACTAAATCCAAAATGAGCAATATTTTGAGAAATATTTTTATATTTTTTTACAAAAAAATCTCTTAGCGTAATAAAGAATAAATAAAGTGCACTAGATATTAAAATTGTATTTATTAAAATATTTTGATTAAAATTTTTTAATACTAAATATGCTAATAAAATCGAAATAATTAAAAAAGAAATTAAGTATATTTTGTCCTCTAATTGAGATTTTATCCATTTTAATTTTGGACCAATCGCCATCATTAATAAAAATGGAATTAAAAATGGTATTATTAATTTGTGATAAAATGGAGGTCCAACAGATATTTTTTGAGAAGAAATTACATCTAAAAAAATTGGATAAACAGTACCGATTAAAACAACTGATAAAAAATACATCATAAACCAGTTATTAATTAATATTGAAGTTTCTTTGCTCATCCAAAAAAAACTATAAGATTTTCTATCATTATCTTTATGAAAAATAAAAAAAATTAAAATAGATAAAAAAATCAAGATGAATAAAAAAATAAGAATAAATAAACCCCTCTCAGGATCATTAGCAAATGTATGAACTGAATTTAATATTCCTGATCTTACTAAAAATGTTCCACACATACTTAGTGTAAATGTTGCTATAGAAAGAATTATTACCCATGAAGTTAAAATAGATTTTTTCTCTAATACTAAAATACAATGTAAAAGGGTGGTTAATGCGAACCACGGCATTAGAGAAACATTCTCGACTGGATCCCAAAACCAAAAACCTCCCCAGCCCAATTCGTAATAAGCCCAAATTGATCCGAGCAGAATTCCTAAGGTTAAAAATATCCACGAAATTAAGATCCATTTTTTTATATGTGATGCCCAACTAGAAGAAATAATTTTTAAACATGTTGCTGCCAAAACAGAAGAAAAAATAATTGAAGAACCAACATAGCCTAAATATAAAATAGGTGGATGAATTGCTAAAGCAGGATCTTGTAAAATTGGGTTTAATCCAAGGCCTTCCTTAGGTATTGGAAAAATATAATTGAATGGATTTGATGTTTTGATTAAAAATAAAAAGAAGCCAACAATTATTATTTGTTGAAAAACTAAAGTTAAAATTTTGTATTTTACTGGTTGATTTTTAGTCCTTACTAAAAATAAAAAAATAAATAAAGTTAAAACA